>CAZRIL010000010.1:0-76492 GCA_964600115.1 uncultured Chthoniobacter sp.
GCTATCCACGTCGTTCTGAACTGTTCCTTGCGTTTCTGTTGCAAGTCTCTTCCTCCAAATTCTCTTAATTCTGTCTAAAATCCGGTTTCGGGTTGAATTGCTTCCCTGCGGATATCCCTTGTCCATGGCCACGGAATGACGTGCCTCACGACCCGTTCAGCTCTTTCACCAGGAAAAATCGAGTAATCCAAATAGAACATTTATCGATGTTTTTTGTCCCATCATGAAAACACAATTTGACGCAGGAAATTCCGACAGCTAAAACTTAGCCATGCCCCGCCCCGAAAACGGATTGAATCGCCAACCCACGAGCGTTTTCAACCCGGGAGGACTGCAAGCGGGGCAGGCGGGCTGGAGCCTTTCAGGAATCGCCGGAAAGGCCATGGTTTCCCGTCCGGACTGAGCATGGACAGGGGTTACTCACGGCATCTTGATGTTCCCCTCACGGCAGGGGGAACAATTTTGAAGCAGAACTCAACCCGGAAACCTCGTTTGCGAAAAACATCCCATATTCCGCTGCAGGAACAGCCGTTTTCGGGCTCAGGTCTCATGGGGTGCAATCGTCTGCCAGGCGGGCCCTCCGATTTCAATTTTCAAACATGAACAAGAAAACCGTCTTTCACATTCTTCCCAACGCACACCTGGATCCGGTTTGGCTCTGGGACTGGCGGGAGGGGTTGAATGAAGGGATCACAACAGTCAAAACCATTCTGGACCTGATGGATGAAAACCAGGCGCTCACATTCATGCGCGGGGAAGCATCCATCTACGAGCACATTCAGCGGACGGCCCCGGAGGTCTTCCGACGGATGCGGGACAAGATTGAGGAAGGAAGATGGGATGTGGTGGGAGGAACATATGTCCAGCCTGATTCCAACCTCGCGTCCACCGAAACCCTTTGCCGGAATTTTGAAAGATCACTCCGGTATTTCAAGAAGGAGCTCGGGGTCCGTCCGACGATTGCCTGGCAGGCGGACAGCTTCGGACACACTGCTGGCTGGCCGAATATCCTGCGCAGTTTCGGGATGGATGGCTTTTCCTTCACGCGGCCGCAGCAGGCGCAATTCCCGTTGAGTTCCCCTGCTTTCTGGTGGGACTGCGATCACAAGGACCGGCTGCTCTGCTACCGCCAGCACTGGATGTGGTATTGCAGCGAGCGCTTCAACCTGCCGCATATTCTGGATGAGACCCTGAAGGGCGCGTCGACGCAGCCGTTCACGAATGTGGGGGTTCTCATGGGAATGGGCAACCACGGGGGTGGCCCGACCAGGAAGCATCTCGCCGAGATCGCCGAATGGAAAGAACGCCATCGGGAGATTGATGTTCGATACTCGACGCTGAGCGGTTTCTTTCGCGCCCTCAGAAAAGAGGCGGAGCATATGTCAGCCAATCAGGTGCCGACTTTCGGAGGGGATCTCGGTTTTTGTTTGCGGGGCTGCTATTCCTCGGTCCAGAAATTCAAAAGCCTCTACCGGCATGCGGAGGCGGCTGTCACGGGCGCGGAGATCACCCAAAGTGTGATCGAAGGGAAGGCATCGCCGGCTGTCAGCCTCGATGAGGCCTGGGAATCCGTGATGTTCAATAGTTTTCATGACATCCTGCCGGGCTCCAGCATCGAGCGGGCGGTGGAAGACCAGATGGCCTGGACCGGGCTGGCCATCCATCACAGCCGGAAGGCCACCTTCGCCGCATTGAACACGCTGGCATCCCGCGTGGACACCCGGGTTCCCGCGCCGGAGTCGGTCGACAGCCCGACCGATGTGCCGGTCCTGGTTTGGAATTCCCTGCCGCGCGTGTTTCATGGCCCGGTGGAGATCGAGGCCTCATTGGATTACCGGCCCATGTTCGACTACAAGGATCGCGCGCAGGATTTGCCTTTCGCGCTGAGAAGCATGAGGGGAGAAGTCCTACCTTTCCAGGAGATCGCAACCGAGCATTCTTCGATGGAGGATGTGCCATGGCGGAAGCGGGTCGTCACCCACCTGACAATCCCGGCTCTCGGCTGGACGGTTGTCCGTCTGGGCCGGGCAAAGAAGAAACCGGATTTTGCCTCCGGACCTTCCGATTGTTTTGCCAAGTCGGGCGCAAAGCCGATGATCGCCAATGCCAATTGGAATGTGGCGGCAGATGCCAACGGGCGTGTCGTCATCAAAAAGGATGGACAGGCATTTCTCTCCGGACCGCTGCGCCTGCTCGTGGTCGAGGATCCCTGGGGATCCTGGGGCGGGATGGACGAGGATTCGAAGTCTTTCAGTCTGAGCCGAACCCTCGAGGAGTGGAAAGTCGCCGAGGCCCGGGTTCTGGAGCAAGGCCCCGAACGCGCGAGGCTGTGGACCAGGTGGCAGGGGAGCAATTCCTGGGCGGATTTGACGTTTGATGTTTACAAGGATCTGCCATGGATCTGCGTTCAGGGAAGAATGCTGTGGAATGAACGCAGCGCGAGGCTGCAGCTCGTGATTCCCTCCCGGGACACGGCGTTCTGCGATGTGCCGGGAAGTGTTGTTGCCCGCCAAACAATCGGCCAGGTTCCGGTTGGACGGTGGTTCCACCGGCAGAACAAGTCCGGAAACCGGATTGGAGTTGCGAGCGATGTTTTGAGCGATGCGGATTTTCTGCCGAATGAAACCCGCCTGACCCTCGCCCGCGCGAGCCGCTACGCGAATGATGTTCCAACCAAAGCGGCTGAAAAGCGCTGGCAGCCGGCAGTGGATTGCGGCGAGCTGAAATTCAAGCTGGCGTTCTTCGCGGAAGGGGTGGACCCGGACCATGTTGCGGATTCGCTGATCCATTCCCCCACCACGCTTCCTGTTCCGCCGGCAGCTGGTCCACTTCCCGCGACCGGCTCACTGGGCTCGCTCAGCCCGCAGTCGGTCAGGCTTTTGTCGATGGAATCCACTGCTGAAGGGTTCCGTGTGAGAATCCAGAACCGGGGCCAGAGCTCGTGCAATGCGAAGCTTCGCATTGGGGAAATGATCCATCAGCTCGGGCGTGTGGAGTCCCGGCAGATCCTCACGCTCGTGGTTCCATTCCCCCGGTAATCGTCCGGAACCACCGATGCAAAACACTACCAAAACCTACCGGGTTGGCACCCTGACCTACACCAAACCCAAGTTGGCCATCCTGCTCTTCTGGCTGCTCTGGGGGGATTTTTGTTACATGCTGATGGAGGCGGTCACGCCGGCCATCATGCCCCTGAAGCTGCACGCGCTGGGTGCCTCGAATACGAGCATGGCGCTGATCCTCTCCACCGTTCCCTGGATGATCAGCATGTTTCTCAACCCGGTCATCAGCTTCAAGAGCGACCGGTTCCGAAGCCGGTGGGGGCGAAGGATACCCTTCATCCTGTTCACTCTGCCGTTCCTTGTTATGTGCCTGGTCGGAATGGGATTCGGCGACAGGATCGGGTTCTGGCTCCATGCCAACCTCGGCGGATGGCTTGGCCGGTTCACTCCCAATACCGTGGCCATCGGCGTCATTGCGATCCTGCTGGTCGCCTTCACATTCTTCAACACGTTCGTCAATTCCGTCTTCTGGTATCTGTTCAACGACGTTGTTCCGGAGCACCTGCTGGCCAGGTTCATGTCCTGGTTCCGGATGGTGAGCATGATCGCCCAATCGATCTTCAACCTGTTCATTTTCAAACACGCGGAGAGCCACACCTCGGAAATTTTTCTGGGAGCCGGACTCCTCTATCTCGTCGGATTCGGGCTCATGTGCCTGAACGTGAAGGAAGGGGAATACCCGCCTCCGCCCGAATATGCAGGCAGCCAAATAGGGGCACTGGCCGCCGTCAAAACCTATGCCAGGGAATGCCTCTCGCTCTGGCACTACTGGTATCAATTCCTGATCACGATCCTCGGCTGCATCGCCGGCGGCGGAGCAATTTTCATGGTCTTTTTCTATCAGGAGACCGGGCTGAATCTGGAGCAGATCGGCACCATCAGTTTCACGGTCAGCATCGTCACCGCAGTTCTGATCCTCGGCACCGGATGGCTGGCGGACCGCTTCCACCCGATCCGGGTCGTTCTCGCAGGATCGCTTCTGAACATCTTTGTTCTGCTGCCGGCGACAATGGTGTGGCTCTTCTGGCACCCTCCGGCCCATGTCGCCTTCTGGGTGTGGATTGCCATCGCCATCGGATTGACCGGGCCGGTCAACGCGCTGCTCGGGGTCTGGGATCCGCCGCTCTTCATGCGTCTGTTCCCCCGCGGGCGCTACGGACAATTCTGTTCCGCCAATGCCTTGTGGCGGGCGCTTGGCGTCATCATTGGCGGGGTTTTGGTCGGAGGATTTCTCGACGTGATGAAGAAATTTTCGGGCGAGACAAACATCTACTGCTTTCTGCCTGTCTGGCAGCTGATCTTCAACATCCCCGCAACATTCCTCACATACAAATTATACCGGAGCTGGAAGCATTACGGTGGTGATGATTCGTATGTGCCGCCGCTGCCGGAATTCTGCCGCGACGAGGCGGAAACTGCCACCCCGGCTCAGGATACCGCCGCCTGAGGCTCTCGCACCGTCGCGGTCCATGGAACGGCTGGCGCGGATCAGGACCGGTCACCTTTCGATGGTAAAAATCCGGGCGCGAAGTATGATGGCAGCCAAATGAAACTCCTCCCGCATTTGCTCGTCCTGTCAGGAATAAGCGGCTTCCTGACGGCAGCAGAGTCCGGCGATTATCAGGTGATCACGCTGAAGGACAAAAGTGTGCTCCGCGCACAGGTGGTGGAGATGTCGGGGGGATTCTATCACGCCAGATCTCCTGTCCTCGGAGATCTCAAAATACCCAGCAGCGAGATCACCTCGATTTGCGCCGAACCAGCTGCAGCAGTCTCCGCAGAAAAGATTGTGCCGGAGCTGAAGGGCCCTTCCGGCCCGCTGTCGGAAATCGCCCCTGCAGATCTGGCCGGCTTGCAGTCCGCAGTCGCCGCCAAGGTGAAAAGCCTTGTCGCCACGCCGGAAGGAATGAATGCCTTGATGGAGTTTTCCAGGAATCCCGAAGTGAAGTCAGTCATGAACGATCCTCAGGTCATGCAATCCATCAAGGCCGGCGACTACAATGCCCTGATGAACTCGCCGGCAATTAAACAGCTTCTTGACGATCCTCAGTCCAGGGACTTCATCCAGAGTGTCATGAAGCCCAAGCCTGCAGGCCTCCCCTCTCCGGCTCCCGCCGGGCAACCTTCACCCACCGAATGAAATCAGCACCGTATTCTCTTCTCCTGCTCCTGATGATGGTTACCACCAACCACGCGGCCATACCGACAGCACGGGTGATCAACGAAGGCGGTCTCCGGATCTTCGGCGCCGTCGAGAAGCAAAACAAAGGGAACATCTGCCTGTCCCCGTATTCGATCCAGGCAGCGCTCGCGATGACCTACGCCGGGGCGAAGGATTCCACGATGACCCAGATGGCCGGAGGGTTGGACTTTCCAAAAGATCCGGCCGAGTTGGCCGGCGGGTTTCAGAAGCTGGATGCAGCCTTGGCTACATCGATCGAAAGCGGCGGGAAGGACACCTCTCTGCATATCGCAAACAGGCTGTTCGGGGCCGCCGGATTTGAGTTTCGTCCCGCATTTCTTGAATTGCTCAAGCAACAATTCTCGGCCCCTCTGGAAGAGCTGGATTTTCGGAAAAATCCCGCTGCAGCCGCGGCTCTCATCAACCAGTGGGTCGAGAAGCAGACGGAAAAACGCATTCGGGATTTGATCCCCGGGAACGCGCTGACGAAGGACACCACACTCGTGCTGGTCAATGCGCTCTACCTGAAAATCCCGTGGGCCGAGGAGTTTTTTGCCGGAGCCACAAAGGATCTCCCGTTTCTTGTGGCAGGTCGCGACAAGGCTCCGGTACCGACGATGAGCCGCACCGACAAGTTCGGCTACTCGGACATTTCGGGATTCAAGGCCGTGGGGGTCCCGCTCCGCGGGGGACAGTATCAGTTTCTGGTCCTGCTGCCCGACAACCCGGACGCTTCGAAGCTCCCCTCCTCCGATCTTTTGGAGAAGTGTGCCAGCCTGCCCCGCCGGGACGTGAGCCTGTTCCTGCCGAAGTTCAAGCTGGAGCCGCCGACAATCTCCCTCGCGGACGCCTTGAAATCGCTCGGCATCAAAGCCGCCTTCGACATCCCGCAGGGGAGCGCGAACTTCGACGGCATGGCCCCGCGGAAGCCGGACGATTATCTTTACCTCTCCGATGTGTTCCATAAAACATTCTTTGCCCTCGATGAAAAAGGCGTCGAAGCGGCTGCCGCAACGGCGGTCGTCATGATGCGCGCCACCTCGATGCCCGTGCACGAGGACCCCATCGAGGTCCGGGTGGACCGGCCGTTCTTCTTTGCCATCCAGCACATCCCGACTTCCACATGCCTGTTCCTCGGCAGGATCACCGACCCTCGGTGAGCAATCGCTGAGCAGCTCAAAAAACCGGTTTTGAGATTTGTCCGGGATCTGCGTAAGCTCTCGGCGAATGGCGTCCAAAACCCCAACCACCTATTTCGTCACCGGTTCCGATGAGGCAGCCGTCAAAAAGGCGGCAGCCGCGCTTGCGGCCGTGCTGGCGCCGGGGGCCGATGCGTTCGGTCTTGAGACGATCGACGGGGCGGTGGATACCGTGGACGCCGCGGCGGGAAAAATCCACGCGACGACCCAGGCCCTGCTCACACTGCCTTTTCTTGGGGGATCGAAACTGGTCTGGCTGAAAAGCGCGACCTTCCTCGCCGACACCGTCACCGGCAGGTCCGATTCCGTCTCAACCGCCCTGGAGGGGCTTTGCGAAATCCTGAAAAACCCGCTCCCCGACGGCGTTGTTTTTTTAATGAGCGCCCCCGAGCCGGACAAGCGCCGCTCGGCTTACAAGCAGCTCACCAAGCTCTGCAAAACCAGCCTCCACGACAAGCCCGACCTCGGATTCCGTGCCGGCGAGGAGGAAGTCATTTCCTGGACAGCCGACAAGGCTCATGACCGCGGGCTGAAAATTTCCCACGAAGCCGTGGAAGCCCTCGCAGCACGCGTCGGGCTCGATTCCGGACAGCTCGACAACGAGCTGGACAAGCTGGAGACGGCGTTCGGTCCCGGCCATCCCATCGAGGCGCCGGACGTGCGGGCGCTTGTTCCCGCGACGCGCGAGAGCGGGATCTTTGATATCGGCAACGCGATCTCTGCCAGAGATCTGCCCCTTGCCCTGGAGACGCTCTCCCAGCTTCTCAGGCAGGGTGAAAAAGGGATCGGCATCCTGCTGGCCTCGATTGTGCCGACAGTCAGGAACATGCTCCTCGTGAAAGATCTCCTGGCCCGCCACAAGCTCCAGCCTCCGTCCCAACCCCAATATTTCGGCTCCGTGCTGAACAAGCTCCATGCGGCCGACATCGACCATCTTCCACGGAAAAAGGATGGAACGCTGAACACCTATCCGCTGGGTATCGCTGCGAGAAATTCCGTGCACTACACCGCGGCGGAATTGCACAGGGCGTTCCAAGGCTGCGCGGACGCAAACCTTCAGATGGTGACCAGCCAGGCCAGCGACGAGGTTGTCCTGACCCGACTGCTTGCCGGGTTCATGACGCGGGCCGTCTGAGCCCTCTCAATACGAACCCTCAACCCGGGCCGCCACATCGCGGTAGCCGTAGTCGATTTCGTAGATCTGCTTCATGCAGCCGATGGATTTTTCCTTGTCACCCATCTTCTCAAAGACGAGGCCGAGATTGTAAACGACGTCCTTCTTGACGGCGTCCATCAATGTGAGTTCCGAGACGGCGTCCGAAAGGGTCTTCGCCGCAAGATCATACATGCCGCGCGCGGTGAAGCACTGCCCGAGAAGGCACATCGAACGGATGCGGGCATTCGGGTTCATGCGGGCCTTCTGAAGCTCGGGAATTGCTTCCTGATACCGGTGCAGGCTCACAAGGATCTCGCCGAGCTCGTAGCGGAATTGGAGGTCGGTCGGATTCCTCTCCACACGCCGGTTTGCCTCGTCGAGAAGCAGCTCGGCCCTCTGGAGGACGAGGGATTCCAGCTCGGTTTTGTATTGGGCGGCCTCCTCGGACTCCGGGTTTGCAGCGACAAATTCCTCGCGGGCCTTGATGGCGATATCAAACTGCTTGAGGCGCAGGTCGGCAGCCTTCCTTACGAGGGCCTGGTCCGAATTTCCGGTAAGGCTGGCGGCGTAGTTATACCAGTTGGTCGCGCTTTCCAGATCCTCCTTCTGCTCGAAAAGCTCGGCAATTTTCCTGGCCGCATCCACACTTTCCGGTTCCCGTTCAATCCTTGCGCGCAGCCCTTCGAGGAGCTGGTCGATCATGTCGTCGCTGCGGACCACCCGGCCCTGCTGCTCGAGCGAGACCGCCTGATCTTTGTCCTTGATGAGGTCGCGGTAGGTTGTGTCCTCGCGTTCCCAGCCGCCCTTTTGCATCGAGGCTGCCGCCGAGGCGTCTTTGCCGCCCTTGATAGCAGCTAGGTCGTTCGGCGTGATCTCCGTGATCTTGTTATAAACTTCAACCGCCTTATGCGGATTTCCCTGCTGCATGTGATGCCGGGCCAGCTCGTGCAGGATCTTCGTCTCGCGGGGCTGCCCCTGAATAATGGTCTCAAGGGCGAAGGCCGCCACCTCGGGAATATTCGCGGCCATGGCCGCTTCGCGGAGGAGCTGGTTGACCTGGGGATTGTAGGGGTCGTTCTCCAGAATTTTCTCCGCGGCATCCATCGCGGCGACCGGATCTTTTTTGATGAGCCCCTGCACCTTCATCGTGCTGAACGAGGCGCTGGAGAGCCCGCTGAAGGCCCCTTTCTTGCCGGCGGTTTTTGCGATGGCCGCCTTGCGGGCAAGCTGGCGGCCGGCGAGAAACTCAGGGTGCGCCTTCAGCAGCGGCTGAAGAAGCTGGACGGCGTAACCGAAATTGCGGAGCTGCATCGCGCTCATCGCTTTGAGCCACGTTGCACGAAACTGTTCGGGGAGATCCTTTTCGGTCTTGACTGCCATAGAAAACGACGACTTTAGCGGCCCGCCGCCGGTTCATCAAGTCCCGCTATTGGGAGATTTTTCTGGCGTCGCGGGTGCCGGTTCGTTCGTGAGCTCCAGAAGCTTGAAAAAATCCGCCTGCATATTTTGCAGGTAATCTGACGGCCCGTGCTCGAAGAGCACCACGAAACAAAATGTCATGACTGCCACTAGGGCGAGCCGGATTGCGAAGGCAAGAATGGAAGTGATCATGTCAAATAGGATGGCTGAATGGTGAACCCGCGCTTCAATGATCCGCCGGGCGGGATCACCTGAATGCCGGGTTTGTTCTCGAATGCCGTGGGTGGATTGCTGTCAGGGAGTCCCCAGCAGGGCTCGACACAGAAAAATGGACTCATATCGCTCCAGAGAGTAAGGAACGGAACTTCGGAAAAGTCGAGCACGACACGATGGCCGGAGTCGGAATCTTCAAGCGTGAAAACGCGATCCGGCACCCCTTCGAGGCCGAGGAGGTATGAATCGGGGAGTTTGTCTTTCGAGAACGGCATTTCACCGCCGGCGAAGACGATCTCCTCCGTTTCCCCGTTGAGAAAATTTCCGGGGGCAAAATGCCGGACATAGGTTCCGGCCGGCAGGAGGAGCCGGCACGATGGAATCGACGAAACAGCAAAGCCGGGATGAAGCCCGAAACTCAGGTGCGCATCGAGTTCGGATTCCTCATTGGTGAAAGCAAACTCCACACGCACTCCACCCTGAGAGAGAGCGTAGCTCAGCTCCAGCGAAACCCGTAACGGATAGGCATCTGGAGGCACCCTGGCGGCCGGCACGCGATACACGAGACACGCTCCGCGCACTTCCGGCGGGTCAAAAACAAAATGACGGAGGAATCCATGATTCCCTCCGCGGATTTCCCGGCCGCGATAGACAGACTGTTCCTTCCAAAGCCGATGGAGAAAATAGCCCATGACAGTCGCGTGGTTCCCCCACCCCGTCGCGGGCGCAGCCGTCTCCCCATCGCGATATAAAAACCCCTGCCATCCGCCGGCAGCATCCTGCCGGGCAAGACTGGTCAATTCCGCGCCGGTGCGATTGACCGCAATCCGCAGACCGTCATTTTCCAGAACATCCAGGGTCACCCCTGCGTTTTCACAGATATTGTAGGCTGGCACGCAGGGAGAAAAACAAACATTGCCCCGCAGATCAAACCCGCGCTGTATTATTTCGCCATGGGCAATACGGCTTTCGCTTCATGTCCCGGACTATCCCCGATCCCTCGCGGCCTCCAAACCTCCGGTCAGTAGGAGATCCGAGGAACGAATGCATTCCGGCCTGCCGGATGCCGCCCGGGGCTCACTCCGAAAGGCTCCCGGCCCTGGCCTGGCTGCGCGGCGGGACTGTGAGTGTTCCGGAAGGCGAACCGTTCCGGTAGAATGTGACGACAGCCGGCGACGAGGAATAGTTCGCGGCAACGAAAGTGAGTGCCCCGGTGGCCGGATTTTTGTAAACTGCGGCGGTCGGGAGCGAGGCATGCCAATCCCACTGGCGGGGACCAAGGGCGAGGTTCGCATGGGCAAGGTAGTAGTTGACCGGCGCACCGTTCGGATCGATACCGACCTGGTCGCGCGCAGTCCACAGCGGATCGAGTTCCGCAAGCATGCCGGCGGGATCGAATTGGAGTTGGTATCCAAGCAGGACATTTCCGAGAGCGGTTCCGATGGAACGGATGGTATTCTCCTCGGGGGCAAACGGCTGGTTTCGGCTCGCCGACTCTTTCTGCCTGCGCTCATTGTGCCCGGTCAGCCAGTCGGCGCGTTCCTTCCACATCTGTCCGTAGAGCCATTTTGAAAATGCGGGATCGATGGCGAGATAGTCGAGCGCGGTCGAGACCGGCAGCCATTGAATCCCGTAGATCCAGCCCGGATCCCCGGAGAAGTAGGTCGCGAACGCCTGCCCTGCCGAAAAGACAATCCCGGCGACGCTGTGTTTGTAAGCCGGCGGCCAGTTCGAGGCTTCCGGGCCATCCTTCCAAGCGGAATAATTGAACCAATATTGCATCGTGGCCGCACGTTCCATCGCGAACCCCATTGCTCCAGCATCCCTCATTCCCTTGTTGTCCAGGGCAGAGCCGAGCAGAAAAAGTCCGGCCCACGATTGCATGGCCTCCGAACTGGATTCCTGATTGTTACCGTTTCCTCCTCCATATCCGCCGGCATTCGAATGCCCTTCCCAGATATCGAAGGTGCGCAGGAACGGGAACTCGCGGTCGTCGCGGTCCCAGTTGGCATATTGCTTGGCGACAAGCGTCGCCATCGGACCGAACTCGGGAAGAAATCCCGGATCCTGAAGGGCGAGGAGCGCGCTCGCCATGGTGAAATACCCGTAGTGAAAATGGTTGTCGGTGAACTGAAACGAGCCGTAGCTGTCGTTGAACCCGATCAGCGCCTTCCAGCGGTTGTATCGCGCGAAATAGGGTTCCGGCTCTCCGGGTGTGTAGGTGAACCAATCGGCCAGTGCGCTGTGCAATTTTTCCCGCAGGCTGTCCGCAATGGCGGGCTTGCCGATCGCCGACGCGATATTCAAGCACTGGCCGGCGCGGAGCAGATCTTTCCCGCCCCAGTAGGTATCGCCACCATATTTCCACTTTTCTGTGAACTCTGTCAGGTAACCGCTCATGCGGTCCGTGTCGAATCCGCTCCCGGCCGCGGGTGCGGGAAGCGCGGGAACAACCCCGTCAAAGCGGTAAGCAAACTGGAAGCTTGTTCCCGAGGCACACCGCATATTTCCGCGGGGAGTGGAATAGACCGGCCCGTCATATGCGGTGTCGGATTTCCCTTCGCGATAGTGGTGCGGCAGCCAGCCCTGGATCATGGACTTTCCCCCGCCATCAAGGGTCAGATCCCACTTTGTCTGAACGGTGGCGGACGCCGGATCGTAGCTCCAGGAAATCCGGGTATCAACCGGGGGACTCATGGCGGAGGCGGCGAGCGCGTCGATGTTGATCCCTGCGACGAGCGGCGAAACGGCCAGCCGGCGCAGCGGGCCCTGGAACTGAAAACGCAATCGCGTGCCGTCCCGTTCGATCACCGAGCCCGGAGGCGCAAAGACAGCAAATTTGCGGTCCGGGAACGATACGATCACGCGATCGGCCTTGAGCGGAAATTCCGCGGCCCGGCCATCGGCAGTTTCGAAGGTGGCATCCTTGAATGTTTCGATCACCGCTGCCGTTTCATGAAAATCCGTCCAGCAATACGGCATGCCCCGCCCGATTGTGACGTCCAGATATCCGCCTGCGGGCTTTTCACCGTTCAAGCGGAGCGTCAATGACCAATCCCCCCAGCGCAGCGCATTGCAGGATTTGGCCCGGAAGGTTGTCGTCTCATCGCCGGCTGAATCCGGCGGGGGTGCATCCCGATCAGTTTGCACGAACTGGTCGGCGAGCACGTGCCCCCATCCACCAGTCGCGTTGTCGACCATCTGGATACGGGCCTGTTTTCCTTCAAATTCCGCCACGTCCCAAGAGGCGGTAACCGGACGCTCGCGGTCTGTGCCGGCCGCCTGCCGGACCTCGGCCCCGTCCACAAGCAGGCGCACGCCCAGGGATTCGATGTCCTTGCCACCGCCAACAAAAAATTGAATCCGCTTCCTTTCAATTTTGAAAGCCGGAGAGGTCAGCTCACCGGTTGAACGATCGCCCTGATGGTGCGAGTTCACAAAGGATTGTCCGGCATAACCGTCAACCGGGCTCTGGCCCTGCACCGGTCCCTTTGTCGGCCCGCTGCCGAATGCCTCGCCGGTTGCCACCCACCCGGCCGGAAACGAGCCGGATTCGAAGTCGGCGATCAGCACGTCGGGCCGGCCGGATGCACCGCCGGAATCCGCGCGGATCGCAAGCGGACGCTCAAGCAACATGTCGTTTCCACCTTCGTTCCAGGCGATCGGGAAAAAGACCCGGACTCCGGAGGTCTCGGGCCGGATGGCGAGCGGATACGGCCAGACAGTCCCGGTGAAGGGACGCGTGATCAGATTGGTCCACCACTGGTTGGTCGGAACCGGCAGGCCGGAGGCAGCGGCTTCGATGGCAAGCGGCCAGGCATCCATGTCCGCCGCCTTGTCACCATTGCGCTTCGCATCAGCCTGCGGTGGCGGGGAGGCCGCATAGGAACCTTTCCCGACCGGAACGGGGGTTTGTGCCCCGGCGGATAGACAGATAGCAAAGACGCAGACAGGGAAGATGAAACGATTCATTGGATAAACGGCAAATTTGCGCAGATTTTCAGAGAGAGAAGCTAACCACAGAGATAATCATTCACCCGGCAGGCATGGTGTTACGGAAAAATCCGATCAACCAAGGATGGGCGATTTGAAATCGCCCACCGGTGCGGTGGTTGAAAACCGCCGATCCTTGAAGCTCCTCCCGTTTTCCGTTCCATCAAGTGATCTGCTTTCCCTGCATTTTAGGGTGTTACTCAGGGAGTCTCGACGATCAGGACCAGACCGCCCCATTGACCCTCGGCCCGCGGCGCGGAACCGTCCGAGTTTGAAAAAACTCCGGCTAGCTTTCCATCAGCTCCCGCCTTCTGCTTCGCAGCAATGAGAACAAAAGTATCGAGTGCGGCGGTGCCGGGCTTGGGTTCCGTGCTAGCGGCGAGATCGATGAGACCGGAATCGCCCAACGAAACGTAGGCTGCACGCCCTTCAGCGTTCCACGCATTCACCCCATAAAGTGTCACGAGCGAGCCCGGTGGCAGACCGCTGATGGCAAAAGGAATGTTGATGGTCTCCTCTGTTGCCGGAGCATCCGCTTCTGGTGCCTTTTTGAAGGTGTAAATTCCATCCGTCGTCAGCGGCCTGCTCTCATCGCCGAGTGAAAAACCGCCGACGGCCCCCTGGAAAGCGATCTGCAGGGGATTGGCCCCCTTCTCATCTGTCACCTGGAAAACCGGGTCTGACGTCTCTTGAAGAGAAACGGCTTCGCCGGCTTGGAACCCCTCGGCCACCGGACTGTTCGCGGTGCCGAAATCCAGCTTGTAGGTCGAGGTTCCGGCGAATGCGGCAACCGCGATGGCAAAAGCAAAAAGCGGGGGAAAAATAATCCCCCGCCTCAGGAAATATCGCTGGCTCAAAGCCATGAATTCAGCTTTGACGGCGACGGCGATGGAGAAGGACAGCGCCGAGGCCTGTCAAGAGGAGGGCGTAGGTGGAAGGTTCGGGAACGACGGCGGCCAATGTCACAAACCCGCCGGACTCCGTCACCGAGAAATCGCTCGGGGAGATGGCACCATTGTATTGGATTCCGCCCGCAGTCAACCATCCCTGCACGGTGGCCACACTGGTGTTGGCTGCATCGAAGTTGATGACTCCCGTCGAACCTGCGGTGAAGTTGAAGGGGTGGTTGGCGTTGTCCGCTCCATACCATCCGGAAAAGGCCGTGGCGCCGACATTGATCGTTCCGCCGGAAAAATCAAATGTGGAACCAAGGGGGCCATTAACTCCGGTCAGGAGCTTGGGAACGTTCAAGACACCTCCACTCATGGAGCTTGTAGTCAGTGAATTGAATTGAAATTCTCCGCCCGCACCAAGGTTGACCGTGCCGCCTGTCTGCGACCATGAGGATCCATTCTGCAGAATCAGATTGCCGCCCAGCGTGAGTGTGCCGGCCGACACGCTGAAAACCCCGCCCGAGTTGACAATGAGTTGTCCGGTCATTGTTGTCGTGCCCCCTCCAACACTCCAACTCATCCCTGTATTCGCAGTGATCGCCGTGCTGAAGTTGGCGGCTCCGGAGGTAATTGAGAATGTGTTGCCCGTTCCTCCGATGTTGATATTTCCAGAGCTGCCCTGGTTGAATGTGCCCCCGTCCACGACGAGGTGCCCGGTGCCACCCAGCTGAATCCATGCGGGCCCGGTAACCTGCGTCCAGCTGCCGTTGGTGACTTGCAGCGTGCCACCATTGCTGATGGTGAGATCTCCCCCGGGGGTGTAGATCACCGCCGAACCGTTATTGATCTGCGCGGTGGCACCGCTTGCCGTGGCCGGCACCCCGGAAGGACTCCAGTTGCCAGCGGTCAGGTATTGGTTGTCAATTGCGCCGGTGAAGGTTGCTGCCTGGGAGTTCAGCGCCAGAGCCGAAAAGCCGAAAGCAGCAAGAAGTTTGATCGTTGAGGATGAAATGAGGTTTTTCATGATCTTTGGTGGGGGTTTGGGACTCGATATTCTCGTGCAATTTTATGCACATTGCGAATGTTATCCATCTTCCCTTCTTCGTCAAATGGATTTTTTAAAGATTTTCCGCCCGGGGGGTGCGGGACATATTTCACTGATTCCAAACAAGGGCGAACCGGATGGCCTCATGAAACACGGAGATCCGCAGGAAGACCTTTCAAGGAGGGGCGATTTGCAATCGCCCTGGATTTCGTTCAGCGTTTGCAAGCCGCCGTTCCTTGGATGTCATCGAAGGGCGATTTGTAATCGCCCCGGCTTTCGACCCGGCGGTTTCAAACCGCCGCTCCCTGGGTTGCCAAGGATGGGCGATTTGTAATCGCCCTGTTTTGGCTACGCGGTTTCAAACCGCCGTTCCTTGTTCAATGGATCGTGCGTGCAAGATCATTCTCGTAATGGAGAAATTCCCCGGCCCCAAGACGGGCTTTCCCGGGATTATTCCGGATGTAGCGGGCGCAGTTGGACAGATGATGCGAGTCCCGCACAAGTCGATCAAAATAGTCCCGGTGCCAGAGTGCGCCTGAGCGTCGAAGATGCTCGTTGATCCTGCGGGCGGAATAACGCTTCCAACTCTGCACCACCTTCTCCAGAGGCCAGTGCGCCCGGGCGGCAAACAGGCAATGCGCGTGGTTTGGCATCACAACCCAAGCAATGTGGTCGTATCGATCTCCATCGAAAAACGCGAGCGTATCGGCAAGAATCGCGGCGCAATCCGGCTGGCGGAACAGGCTCGCTCCGTGTCCGGCATCCAGCCAGGATTCCGCAGCACCGGAAAAGCACTTATGATACCCGGCTTCGTGTTCGGGCGACCAAGGTTTTGGATGAAGATTCAGCCAACGATTCCGATCGTGCGCCAACTGCTCCAACAGGTGGGCAGGAAGGGAGTCGCCAAGGTGAAAAGTGACAAAATAGACGACCGCATTTTGCTGCCAGTGGGGCAGACGGTTTTCTGTCTGACGGATGTCTGCACGCGGATCAAGGAAGTTCAAGTCGCCCCAATCCATGCGGAGATTCTGAGTCAAAGACGCTGGGTTTGGCAAGGATGGGCGATTTGCAATCGCCCCGGCTTTCGTTCGGCGTTTGCAAAACGCCGCTCCCGGTTACAAACCGCCGTTCCTTGAGCTTAGGGCTTCACGCCGAATTCGATCCAGTTCAGGCGGGCGGCGCTGTTTGAGCGGAGGCGGAAAGTGAATTTTCCAGCCGGGAGGGCGACCGGGGCTGTCAGGGTCTGCCAGCCTTTGGTTGTGCCCGTGAAAGTGGCGATGACCTGGTCTCCGGACAGAAGTTCAATTTTTGCGCCTTCGGTGGTGGCAAGGCGGAGTTGGGCGGTGAACGTCTGTGCGCGATCGGTGAAGACCTGATAGTCGAGGCGTGCATTCTCATCGGACACCTTGAGTTCGAGAAAGCCATCCGCATCCTTTGTGCGGGCGATATCCGCGCCTTCCATGCTCGTGTAGGACTCGAGTTGGAGGCGTCCTGGCAGCTTGTAGAAAACAGCCGGATCGTGGACGGGCATTTTCACATAGGCTTCACCGAGGGCCGTGAGCGTCCCCGGTTTATCCCCCAGCAGGCTGAGCTTTGGATTGCCCTTCACCCGTTCCTTGAACCAGGCGTAGCCCTGAATCTTCGGGCTCCGTTCCATGAGGTCCACGGACTGGATCATGTAGTCGATCTCCGCCTCGAGGCTTGGGGCGTGCCAGTCGGCGAACTCGGTGATCCAGACCGGGCAGCCGAACTCCTTCGGCATCATCTCGGTCAGCCATTTAAGCTCCCCGAAATTCCCGTAGGTGTGCGAGCCAAGCGCGTAGATATCGGTCTTTCCGAGGTAGTGCAGGAACGCTTTGAGGAACGCGTTCTGGAATGTGTAGGTGACCTTCTTGTTCTCGATCGGATCCATCGCCTTGATGCTGGCATCCTCGCCCGAGCCGAGCGCCATGTTCGGCCCGACGACCGGAATGTTGTGTTTGTCCGCGATGGCTTTGATCTTCAAATACAGTTCGGCGGTCGTCTTCGGGTCGATGAACGCCTGGTCCTTGAGATTCGGCTCGTTGATCGCCAGCACGTATGGCGGCTTGTGGGTCTTCAGGTATTCCGCGAGCCCCTTGAGGTCGGCTTCGCGGTTTCCCCAGGCCATCGGCAGAAATGTGATCTTCGCGGCCTCCGGCGCATGGTTTGTGTCCGCATAATGCCAGTTGTAATACCAGGATACGCCCGGCGCGAGCGCCAGAAAATCTTTCGCATCCACCTCGTTCAGGCAGACACCGCGCTTCGCGCTCTTCACCGGCTGATCACAGGGAACGATCACCGTGTCGTCCGCCGGAAGCAGGGACGACAGAACAATGGAGGAAAGAAGGGGATAGAGAATGTGATGGAATTTCATAGGGGTTTGTCAGGACATGCAATTGCATAAAATTGCATAACAGAAAGCAAGGATAATCTGATGAATTTCCCGGAGGTCAGCCGGACGGCCAACGAATTCAAAAACCAACTCCGCCAGCAGACTGCGGAAGGGGGCGGGTTTCGCCGCGCCATTGCGATCAGATCAATTTTCCCCTCCTCAATTCGATTTGGAGAAGGCCCTATTTGACCGGGACGGTTTCCAGGGTGCGTGGCGGGACGGTGACACTTTTCGCCATTTTGTCCCCCTGCATGATCCGGACCTGTGCGGGTTTGATGCCGGGGTTCCAGATCACCGCATTAATTTTATCCCTGTTCTGAAAAACGTTACTGGTGGGGATGTCGGTGTGCCAATCCCAGGCAACCGTGCCGATCTGAGCGCCGCCATGGGCCATATAATACGGGATCCCCGCAGCATCTTTCACCGCGACGGGACCGTTTTCGGAAAACAGCTTGTCGTATTCCGCGCAGACGGCGGCGGGCTCACCGAATTGGAGGGCACCCAGGATGATATTCCCCCAATCGGGGCCGATCGAAGTAAGCGTGGATGGCTTTTTGTCCGCGGACATATCCTTGATGACGGCATCATACTGGTAGCGACTGAAGAGCGGATCGCGTCCGAGATAAATCAGGGAGGGCGAAACCGGGAGCCACTGGATGCCCATGACATGCTGCGGCGCCCCGCTGAAAAATGTGGCGTAGGCCCCGCCGCTGTCGCCGAGAATACTGATGAGTGTCCTGCCATAGGCCGGCTGCCAGGAGGAGTTTTCCTTGTCGCCCTTCCACGCGTAGTAATTGTTCCAGTAGGATCGGACAGCTTCATTTTCCACCGCCCACCCCATGGCTCCGCAGGCGACCATTTCCGTATCGTTCAGAGCTGTTCCGAGCATGACGAGACCACCCCAGGAGTTCATGGCCTCCGAAGTGGATTCCTGGTTATTGCCATCACCGGAGCTGGACCCTCCGGCATAGGAGTGCCCGTTCCAGGGATCGAACGTCCGCAGGAAGGGCTGGAACTTGTCGTCGCGGTCCCAGTTCGCGTATTGCCTGGCCACGAGCCGGGCCATCGCTCCGTAGTCGTTGAGAAATCCGGGATCCATGATTCCGCAAAGTCCCGCCGACATGGTGAAGTAGCCGTAGTGGAAATGGTTGTCGGTGAAGAAATCCGAGCCGAAGCTGGGCGGGAACCCGACAAGGGCTTTCCAGCCGGGGTAATAGGCGAAATAGTGCTTGTCCCCGGGTCCGTCGTAAGTGAACCAGTCCGCCAGATAGCCGCGCAGTTTTTCCTGCAACGCCCCGGCAGAGGGATCTTTCATCTGCGAGGCGATGGCAGCAAACTGCGCCACTTTCTGGATATCCTTTCCGCCCCAGTAGGTGTCGTTTGCGGGCGGCTTGTTCGTGCGGGCCGCGTCGAGGCTCTGCAGGTAACCCGACATGCGGGCCGGGTCGTAGGGGTTCTTTTCCGAGGCGATCGCTTTCGGAGCCGGGTAAAACGGCAGGAGCCCGGGAAACGAATATTCCAAATGGAATACCGAACCTTCGGACAGGCGCAGCGGACCGCGCGGGCTGACATAGGGCGTTCCGACGGTTTTGATATCGTTGCTGACGGTGCGGAAGTGATGGGGAATCCAGCCTTGCAGGGGCTTCCCGGCGTCTTTGCGCAGGGCTTCGGTCTTGAGCTCGAAAGTCGTGGTGACCGTGCCTTTGGCCGGATCGTATTTCCATGTATAAATGCTGTCTCGGGGAATTGCGCCGGCAGCAGATTTCAAAAGCGGTGCCATCGAGGGATCGGGCAGCATGCCGACTGCGATCCAGCCCTTGGCCGGGTCGGGAAACTTGATATCCACTGAATCAGCCGCGCTCGTCACCGACATTCCGGCCGGACCAAAAATTCCATAGGCCTGGCCTTCGACCTTGACGATAAGTGCATCTGTCGCAGCACCGCTCAGAGCTCCGCCTTTCATGTCCTGCACCTCCAGAGCCTTGCCGCGCAGGCTGGGCTGCAATCCGGTGCACTCGACCCAAATAAATGGCAGTCCGTGGCCGAACGTGACGTCCCAATGTCCTTTCTCCTGCTCCTGCCGAACGACGACCGTCCAATCCCCCCAGTTCAGAACGCTCGTTTTCAGCCCACCCACGGGAGTGGTTCCTTTGGGTGCAGGCGGTTGGTTAAGCGGTGAACCGGCAGGGCGGATTTCCAGCGGAGAACTGACGTTGACCCCGGAGCCCTTTTCGCCTCGCGCGGTGTTCCAGGATGTCGGGTAAGAAACCTGCACGCCGTAGTCGTCGAACTTCACCAGCGCGGGATTCGCCCAAAGCCTGCCGCCGGGGCCATTCATCACAAGATGCGTCCACCAATCGTTGGTCGGCACAGGCCGGCCCGCTTGCGAGGGGTGGATAAACGGCTGCTTGAGATATTTCGCCGCGAACTTCGGATCCGCCAGCGGCGGACCGTCGGCATAAGATCCTTTGCCGGCCGGAACGGGCTTTTGCTCCGCCTGCTGCGCGGGCGCGTGATGCGCCGCCAACACGATGGCGAGAAATGCCATGGAAGCGGGAAAGAACGGATGGGGGGCGGTTCTGAGCACAAAACAGTTGTGAATCATGTGCATAATATTGCAATATCATTTTCCGGATGAAAGCGGGATGTGACTGATGCTTGATCAAGAAACCAAGGAGGTGTCGGGACGCGATGTTCGATGGCAATCCGGTTGCGTGGCGGATGCGCGAAGGGCGGCAGTATCCGGTCGCTGGAATTTCTGGGTTATCGCGCTGGAGGGCGCCCTGTTTGGCGGAGCCATGAACCTGGTCAGCACCACCACGCTCCTGCCGAAAATGGTCGAATCCTATGGCGGGCCCACATGGTTGATTGCCGCGATTCCCATCCTTGGTCCGCTGGGCTTTTTGCTGCCGCCGATTCTAAGCGCGCATCATGTCGAACAGTTGAGGAGGTATAAGCCGTTTGCCGTCTGGTGCGGCCTGCTGCAGCGGTTGCCCTATGCGGCGGCGGCCATCGTTCTGTTGTGTGCGCCCGGCTGGGTCGCAGGTGTGCTGGCGGCGGTTGCGTTGGCACCGCTGCTCTCGGGCGTCTTTGGCGGGCTGGGATTGACCCCCTGGCAGCAGCTCTTTACGAGGTGCGTGCCGCGCGAACGCCGGCATGCGGTTTTTGCCATTCGGTCGGCCGTCGGCGGCGGCTTGGGCGTGCTGGCCGGATTCGTGGTGGCAGGATTACTGGCAAAATGGCCGGGAGCCACCGGATTTGGAATGCTCCACGCCCTGACATTTCTCGTATTGATGGCTTCCCTTGGCGTGTTTGTGTTGACCCGCGAACCTGGGGAAGAGTTCCCTGTTCCGCCCACCAGGAATAACCTGTGGACGCATCTCTCAACGATACCGGGAGAAGTTTTTGCCGACGGTCATTTCGTGCTTCTGCTGCTCACGCGCTTCTTTCGGAACGGACTCTTCATCATCGCCCCGTTCCTCGCGATCCACTGCCAGGCGGTTCTCGGCAGGCCGGAGAGTTTTCTTGGAAAACTCCTGACCGTTCAGATGCTCGGCACGCTGGCCGGGAATGCCATTGCGGCAGCCATGGGTGCCCGGCGGGGGAGCAAGGCGACGCTGATGTGCGGGCTGCTTTTCTTCGCCGCCATGTCAGCGGCAGCGATGACGGCAAAGACCGAGATGCAGTGGCTGGGCATATTCGGACTCTTCGGGGCCGGCACCTCGCTGTCTGAAATTGGAAGTGCCACGCTCGGCCTGGAAATGGGGCGGCGCGAACGGCGCGCCACGTTCCTTGCGGTTGGAGCGCTCGTCAACCTGCCGGCGATGTTGGTGGCATCGGGTTTGAGCTACTGGTTTCACGATCGCTTCGATCTGCTGGCGTTGGCTGCATTGATCACCATGCTGATCTCAATCGCCTGCCTTGTGCCGCTGAAGGAACCGCATCAAAGAGCGGCGGGGGCGACAGAAATCGGAACATGAAAGCAACGGATCTGATGCTATCGGAGTTTGGTGCCGCGGGCGATGGCATCACTGACGACACGGCCGCACTGCAGAGGGCCATCAACCGCGTGGTCGAGCGCACGACGCGCGGTATCCTGTTCGTTCCTTCAGGCACCTATCGGCTGACGAAAACGATAGTGATCTGGCCGGGCATCCGCGTCATCGGCTGCGGCGATACCCGCCCGGTCTTCGTGCTCGCGGATGATGCGCCGGGCTACCAGGCAGGACCGGCCTACATGATCCACTTCGCAGGCAACACCCCCGGCCATTCGTGGGGCGTAGGGTTCAACTTTCTGCCGGGCGCTCCCCGGCCGGCGATCGATTTCAACCAACCGGTGCAGGACGCGAACCCCGGCACGTTCTACTCCGCGCTCAGCAATGTGGACCTCGTCATCGGCAGAGGCACACCCGGCGCCGTGGCTGTGCGCGCCACTTACGCGCAGCATTGCTTCCTTTCGCATATCAACTTTCATCTCGGCTCCGGCCTCGCCGGAATCCACGACGGCGGGAACGTCGGCGAGGACCTGCATTTTCACGGCGGAAAATATGGAATCCTGACAGGCACTCCCTCGCCCGGTTGGCAGTTTTGCCTTGTGGACACCACCTTTGAGGGGCAGAGCATCGCGGCAATCCAGTCCCGGCTTTCCGGTCTCACGCTGATCCGCCCCCGCTTCAAAAACGTGCCGACAGCCATCAGCATGAGCCCGGACCGTGGCGAGCAACTATGGATCAAAGACGGTCGCCTGGAGGACGTCTCCGGACCGGCCATGATCATCGGCAACGAGCGGAACTCCCGCAACCAGATCAACCTCGCCAATGTCGTCTGCCGGCGCACACCGGTTTTCGCTAAGTTTGCAAAAAGCGGAAAAGAGATCGCGGCACCCGGAGAGATCTACCGGGTCGAAATGTTTTCCCATGGCCTGCTCGTGGGTGGGAACGGTGTGGCTCCGCAGGATTTTTGCACTGAAACCCACATGGAGATCTCCAAACTGGACGAACTGCCATCTCCCGTTCCAAGTGATGTCGCGGCGCTTCCGCCCCGGGCAGACTGGATCAACGTGCAGGCGCTCGGCGCCAAAGGCGACGGTGTCGCCGATGACACGGAAGCGCTGCGCCTTGCGATCTCGTTGCACCGGACGCTGTATTTTCCATGCGGGGCCTACAGGATATCCGGCACGCTGACCCTCGGCCCTGAAACCATTCTTGTCGGCTTGCATCCGGGAGCCACCCTTATCTTCATCGAAGACAACTGCCCCGCCTTCCAGGGAATCGGCCCGCCGGTTCCAATGATCGAGGCACCGTCCGGCGGGAGAAACATCCTGACGGGCCTCGGCATTCATACCAACGGCATCAACCCCCGCGCTTTGGCCGTGAAATGGATGGCCGGCGAACACTCGCTGATGAACGATGTGCGCTTCCACGGCGGCCACGGGACCGCACAACTCTCGGGAGAGCGCAGAGAGATCTACAACAGCAGCCATACCGGCGACCCGGATCCGCTCCGGCGCTGGGATTCCCAGTATCCGAGCCTCTGGATCACCGATGGGGGCGGCGGCACGTTCATGGATATCTGGACGCCCAATACCTTTGCGCAGTCGGGAATGCTGATTTCCCGCACGTCAACGCCCGGCCGCATTTACGCGATGTCCGTCGAGCATCATGTCAGGAACGAGGTGAGGCTCGAAGACGTCTCAAACTGGGAGATTTACGCGCTGCAACTGGAGGAAGAACGGGGAGAAAGCGGTTTCGCCCAACCGCTGGAGATCGACCGCTGCCACAATCTCCTGCTCGCAAATTTCTTCTGCTACCGGGTGATCAGTTCGCATCAGCCGTTTTCCAGCGCAGTGAAAATCTCGAACTCCACGGACATCCGGTTCAGGAACTTCCATTGCTGGTCGAACAGCCGGGTTGATTTCGACAATGCGATCGTGGACATCGGGAACCGGATCGAACTCCGGCAACGCGAATTCGCATCATTCACCGTCAAGGCCCCGCCCGGAGCCTCGGCTTCCGGGGATTCGAATGCGTCGGCGGAAGGTTCCCGTGTGGAAAAACTCGCAGGTGGATTTTTCCGTCTCTCCGGTGGCGCAACCGATGCAGCGGGCCGATTTTATGCCGTGGATACCCGACGGCAGTTGATTTACCGGTGGACAGAGCCTGACCCGAATCCCGTCCTCGTCGCCGGTCAAGCGTTCGATCCCGTAAACCTCGCCTGCGACGCCAGCGGAAATCTTCTCGTCGTTTCTTACGCGGGCACCGTGTATTTGATCCAGCCTGACATGCCGGAAGAGGTCCGGGTTCTGAATCCGCAACCGGCCGTGGCAAGACCCGGCGCGACGGCAATTCTTCCTGGAAATTTCTGGAGCAATGGGCACGCCCTCGTCACAGGCAAATCCGCAGACTGCCCCGCGCATTTTGTTTCGCCCGACGGCTCCGTCTTCATACCCGCGAGCGAAGATTTTCTTGCCGGCAGGCTCTCCTGGGGCGTGAAAGACCACGACCTCCTACGCGCCTTCGGACTGATTCCGGGGAGGACCGGAAGCCGTGCATTCATCACCCTTGAGGAGGCAGGGAAAACTTACTCGGCGACGGTCGACGAAGCCGGAAACCTGAGCAGCTTCCGGCTCTTCGCCGAACGCGGGGGAGAAGCCGTCGCAACGGATCCTGACGGCAACGTATACATCGCGGAGGGGCAGATCTTCGTCTATTCTCCGGACGGCAATCTGCTTGAGGTCATCACTGTTCCCGAACGACCGCTCGGCCTCGCCTTCGGAGGCCGTGACCGTCGCAAGCTTTACATCCCGGCCGGATCTTCGCTCTACGCGGTGCGCCGCAGCAAATCCATCTGCGGCTGAGGAGGCAAGCGACTTAAGTGAGCGAAGCCAATGCGGCTCAGTCTTCTTTTCCCGGCCGGGACAGCAGAACATCCAACATCTGCCCGTCAAAAACACTTTTGCGCAGCAGGCCGAAGCCGCCCTTGTAGTCCCAGATCGCCCAGCCAATGCGATTCTCCTCCAGGACGGAGAGAACGTCCCGATACCACGCAATGCGTGACTCCCTGGACATCGTGGGCAGGCATCCCCACTCCCCACAGTAGAGGGGAAGACCGGACTTTTTCGCGAGCGCAAGCGGCTTGGCGAGACTCTTCCTGATCCTCTCGCGATCCCAGGCCTGGGTGCCTGCCTTCATGGCATTCTTCAACGCCTCCGGAAGTCCTGAGATGTCCTCCTCGCTCACTGTTGGGCCGGGGTATTTCACCGGTCCCTGATAGATCCCGAAGCCTACCCATGACGCCTGGTGATGCGTGAGATGAAATGGTTCGTAGAAATGAAAGCTCAGCAAAATATTCCGGTCGTTCTCCGGCACCTTCAGCTTGTCGAATGTTCCCACCGACTGGTAATTGTTCGACCCGATAACGATCGTCCGCTTTGGTTCCCTCTCCCGGATGACCTCATAGGCTTTTGCGACAAGACGGTTCCAGTCCTCCGCATCCGGCGCGACAGGTTCGTTCAGCAACTCGTAGGCCACCATGGCATTCGGCCGGCCATGCAGGACACCGGAGAGTTCGCGCCAGCATTGCAGGAACCGCTCCTGCGCCCCGGGTTGGGTCCAGAGCGGACGCTCCTTGTTGTTGAAATGGTGGGATCGCAGGATGTGCAGATCGACGATGGCTCTCAGCCGGAATTCCGCGCACCAGTCGAGCGCCCGGTTCAGCAGCGCAAAGGATTCCGGGTCAGGCTTGCCATCCTCATCCCACATCTGCTCCTCATCGATCGGGATGCGCAGGTGGTCGAATCCCAGACCCGCCAGCAGCGCGACATCCTGGCGGTTGAACCAGTCCTCGCGCTCCGCTCCGCGGCGATCGCTCTGGGAGAGCCAGTGGCTGATGTTGACTCCGCGGTGCACAGAAAACCGCGGCCTCCCGAACAAAAGGAAGGTGAGGCCGGTAACAACCACCATAAATCCCGCGACTGCGGCCAACTTCAAAATCGGGACAACGATTTTCATAGGGAGAGTACCTTATGGGATGCCGCGCCATGGCCGTGTGCCTTGCGGTGTTGCGCCGCTGACCGACAGCTGGAAGGGGACCACCTCTCCGCCCCGTTTTTGAACATCGAGTTTGCAGCGGTAGAAGCCTCCAGGAGATTCGCCGGTGACAATATCGATATCGACCGGCTCTCCCGCACGGAAATTCACCCAGTCTCCTGCCGCCTGATAATCCTTCGGAGCCGGCTCCTTGGCGAACCACTTGACCCCCATCGGAGTCCCCGGCATCTCTGCGACGAGCACCGTTTTCCCATCAATGGCGACAACCACAAAATCATCGGAATTTCCCAAAAACCGGTAGGCCCCGTCCTCCGGCGCGGCAATCTGACCCTTGTAGTGGACCATCCACTTCTGAGGGGCGACCGTCTTCTCGACGCCGAAGGCCTTGGGGGCGGAATCCGCGCTGATCGTCGGTATCTGAAGCTGCGTCGTGTAGAGCGCCCTTGGCACCCGGTAGTATTTATTGATCTGTCCTTCGTCGTAGCCGCTGTCCACAAACTGCGCGACGCTCCGCTCAAAAAAGTTGCGGTCCATCGGCATCTTCTGCCGGTTCTGATCCTGCTTGAAGTCGTAGAGAATCCCGATCAGCGCACCAGCGGTCCGCTTGGCGGAACCGAACATCGAGTCGGGATCCGCTGCGCGGGCATTCAACAGGGCTGCACCAGCCAGCAGAACAGCCAGGGGGATGAACGGGCGACAGGAGAAGCCAGGCATGATTACAATCCGGCCCCGTCGGCAATATTTTTATAATATTGTTGAACGTCGGGAATAAACTCCCGCGGCGGACTCTCCTTTTGCAGGATTGAGACCGCATTGCGGTCCTGTGGCGTCAATCCCGCGAGAACCTCGACCGGGCCACCCTGCTTGCCCGATGCGAGAAGGTTGTCCGCATTTCCCCCACCGCTCTCGGTGGCCACCGCTTGATTTTTCCCCTTGGCCTGTGGGTTGTTCTGCCCCGGCGAAGGGGCCCCCGGAGTCATCTGTGGCATCCCGGGCATATCCGACATCGCCTGAGCCAATCCCGCCTTGGCCTTGGCGAGCGCATCCGCCGCCGCCTGGGCCTGGGCCTTCGCGGCATCCCCCTTTGTCTGGGCCGCGTCCATGTTCGCCTGTTCGAGATTTTTTCCGGCCTCCCCCATCGCCTTCGCCGCATCCGGAGCTGCCTGAGCGGCAGCCTTTTCGGCGGCCTGGGCGTTCTGCTTCGCGGCATCGAGAGCGTTGGCCGCGGCAGCTGTCTGGTTGTTTTCAAGGTTCTCCTGCGCTTTTTCAGTGAGTTCGAGCGCCTTGTCGACCTGCGACTCAGCCTGGGCGAGAGCGGCAAGATCCGCCTTTTGCTGTGCAAGTTCCTGGGCGGCCTCCGCGAGCTTCTGCGCAGCCTCCATCTGTGCCGCAGGGGTGGTCGTTGGCAACTGCTGCGCGGCCTCTCCAAGCGTCTTCGCGGCTTCCGGAGATATTGGAAGCGCGCTCTGCTGCAAATTGTCCACGCGTTCCTTCATCGACTGCTGCTGGGCGGCTGATGGCTGGGGCTGCCTGGCGTTCTGCGCCTGCTGCACGGCTGCGGCGGCAACCGCCCGCTGGAGCTGGTCAAGCTGGGCGGCAAGCTCTGCGGGGGTCTTCGGGCCGTTCTCGGTCCGGGCGATCTGGTCGGTCAGCAGCTTGATGGCAGCGAGGATGTTCTTGTGGGCCTCCTGCGTGTTCACGCGGGCATCCATGTGTTCCTCCCACATGCGGACATAGTTGAGAAGCGCCTTGTCGATCGCATTCTGCGCGGGGACCAGCTGCCCTGCGGCCAAATTGTTCAAGGGCTCGAGCTCGAAGCGGATGGCGACAACCTCGTCACCAAGATCCGCCTGCATCCGCTTGTAGTTGCGTTCAAGATCCTGCTTCTCGCCAATCAGCATGACCGCATCCATCACTTCCTTCTGGTCGGCGGCTGCCCGCTCCAAACGGCCTGCGAGATCCTTCAGCCTGTCGAGGGGGTCCTGATCCGAGGTGAGCGCCTGCTGCACCGCAATCAGGGTCTTGATCACCTTTGTCTGAGCGGCTACCGCTCCGTTGAACGGACCGCCGGTGGTCAGCGCCAGGGCCTGGTCGGCGTCCTCCGTCAGCTTCTGTTTTGTGGCTACGGCAGCGGCCTGCACGATCCCGTTCTGGGGATCGGACCCGAAGTCCTTCGAGAGAAGCGCCAGCTTGCGACCGAGGAGTTTCAAGTCGGCGGTGATCCCGCTCTGATCTTCTTTGGCCACCTCGAAGCTTTCCTTGTGCCGTGGTGCGTGGAGTTCTGCAGGCATCTGCTGGATGTTTCCCAGTCGGCCGATTTCCTGGAGGACAGAGACCTCCCGGCGGACCAGGTTGCTAAGCTCGGCCGCGATGCTTTCGAGGGTTTCCCGGGCCTGGAGCTCGACAGAGAGCTGCTTCAGGACCGTGCTGACAACGCCCTGTTTTTTCAGGGCACCCGAAATTTTCTCAACCTGGCTTTTGGCATCCTTGCTCCGGCTGGCCTCCTGGAGCGCGATGATCGCCCCCTCCATTTCCTCCTTGGAGAGAGACTGCATTTTCTGGATGGCGCGGTCCACGGCAGCCACATCGTCGGGCATGAGCTGCCGCATCTGGTCCCGCAGGTTGACAAGCTCGGCCTGGATGGTTGCGGCATCGCGCTTCACATCACCCTGGGCCATGCTCGCACGGTAGGCTTCGCTCTGGTTGTCAGTGGTTTCCTGGGCCCGGGCTCCAGAGATTGCGAGAGCAAGCGCGAGCGCTGCGGTTTCGGCGAGACGCAGCCTGCGGGAGGCCGCGCGGTCATTGAGGTTCGGTTTCATTTTTTATCCTCCTGCTTGAGCATTTCGCCCATCTCGTTTCTCAGGCTTTCCTGAGCCCCGGAGAGGTCCTTGATTGACTCCGCGTGTTTGCGCAATTGTTCGGCGAGTTCCTCGCGCTTTGTCTGCAAGGAAACCACCGACCATTCACGCGGTGAAGTATAGCTGATTCCCGGGCCTGTGACATTATTATTGTCAACCGCCTTGATCCAGTAAGTGAGGGTTGTGCCCTCGGTCCAATTCCCTGTTTTTTCCGGATCCTTCCATTCGAAATCGAACGCGAGACCGGCTGCAGGAACCGGGACGGGGATCGGGATTTCCTTGCCCTTTTTCGGGTCCGGTTCCTCACCCTCGCCGAGCGAACTCACAGGCTGGATGCAGAGAAAGACCTCCTGGACCTTGAAGTCGTCGCGCACTTCGAAGCGGAGCCGGGGCTTTTGTTCGGCCACAAGGTTCATCTTCTCCGGCTGGTTTTCGGCCACGACGATTTCGGGCGGCTTGTCCGGGAGCACCTGGACGGCGTAGACCGTGTTGTTTTGCGAGAGGTTGTTCTTGTCGTTTTTGAGCTCGATCCAGAGCCCGTCAAATCCCTCCTTTGGAACATCGATCGCGGCGCTGAATCCGGTGCGGTCGGAGCCTTCGGGCCTCATGTCGATCGATCGTTCCTTTCCGGTCAGGACAAGCCGTGCGCCTTTGAGCGGCTGGCTGGATTTTCCGGAAAGCTTGAGCTTGCTCCCGGCGAGCAGAGTAAGGCTTCCGGGCGACAGCGGGGTGGGAGGAAGGCCGGCATACGGGGGCGGGGTGACATCAAATGCGATTTCCTGCATGACCGGCGGGTGGAGGAGTTCGACTTTCCACTCCTCGCCGTGTCCGTCGTTGAGGAAGAACCTGTAGGTCAGCGGCTGCTGGATGTTTGCAAGCTGGAGAGAAAAGACATCCGGGCTCGAAGCCTTCGGCGAGATAGTCACCATCTCGGGCCGCTTGCCCTCGTAGGTGACTTCGACACGGCCGGATTTTGGAATGACCCCGGTTGCCCTGGCCGCGAGCTCGATCGTTTGACCGTTCGGAATCAAAAAGTCGCCGCTCATCGCCGTGACAATCGTTTGAGTCGGCAACGGCACGTTCACGAGAAGAATGCGTTGCAGAAGAATCAGGCTCGCGGGCGCAAGCCATGCGATCAGCGCCACGGTCACGGCGACAAGCGCGCAGGTCACAAGGAAAAGCCGCTTCAGGCGATTCCATTGGACCGCCGCGCGAAGATCGAATTTCTCCACCCGCGCAGCGGTTGTGTCAAGCATGGCGCCGACCAGGAGCGGGGATCCGTCGCTCCTTCGGGCCAGCTGCACTGCGGAGATGAGCCCTGTGCGGAGTTCGGGCCAGTGACGCTCGGCAGAAAGCGCGGCCTCGTCCGGGGTCAATCGCATTTGCCAGGGCCTCACCCAGAACTTGTAGAAGACAAACCCAAGGATCAGGAGATCCGCAAAAAGGAAAAGGCCCCGCACGCCGGCGGACAAATCAAACAACCAGTCCAGCGTTCCCTGGATGAGAACGAGCGCGCAGAGCGCCACCGCAACCAGCAGCCCCCCCCGCACCCAAGCCACGTGCAGAACACGGGCTGCCAGGGCATTCAGCCGGCTCACAATAGGCTTGGGGAGCGAAGCCGGCATGCGGCGCAGATTCGCGCGCTTCGCCAGGTTGCTGGCGGGCTTTTGCCTGGCAGGGAGTTTTTTCCGGCGGCCTTTCATTTGAGTTGCCAGAGCCTCCGCAGCAGCCACTCCGTGCAGGCCAGGATCACCAAGGCGGCCATCCACCAGGGGGAGTAGAAGAGTTCATGCTTCCGGAAAGTGGGAACAGTCGCGCTGCGGCTGGAGACGAGCTTCGGCAGATCGTTCAGATCCTCCTCGCGCAGAAATTTTCCTCCCGAGGCATCGGCCATGGATTGGAGAAGCGAGGCGTCCATCGCGGTCTCCGCCTGTTCGAGCTTGGGAGGAACGACATTAAACTTCAGGACCGCTTTGGGATCCATGAGCGTCGAGAACCGGTATTGGCCCGCCTTGCGGGGGGTGAACTCGGCCTGGTAGCCGCCGGCCTGATCAGGAATCTGGACCAGGCGCAGCTCGACCGATTCCTCCACCGGCGCATCTCCGGTCCCTGCATAGACCAGCGTCCCGGGCACGCTGGCTTCCTTGAGGGGCGCAAACGACTGGGTGAAAAGCTTTCCGGAAATCAGAACCTTGTCGCCGACCATGTATTCCGGGCGGTCAACCTTGATCTGGGTGCGGGCTGAGGCGCCGAGCTGGCGGTCGAGCGAGAAGTTCTGGATGATCTGGTTCCAGATTTTTGAGTAGAATTTCTCCCCCAATTTCGTGCGCCACCGATACGTTTCGTCAAATCCGAAATACATCACGGCCCCCTGGCCGTAGGATTGCTGGGCGATCACAGGCATCGGCTCGCCGTTCGTCTCATGCTCGGGCGTCGTGTCGACGAGGAAGACCTGCGCCGTGGGCCTGGCACCGGCAACGCGGGCGGTCCAACGGACGCCGGGAAACGAATTCCAGATCTGCCGGTTTTCCAGATTGTCGTCCGAGAGCCGCAGGAGCGGGGAATACTCGCCCATGGTGGTGAGCTTGAGCACGAGAGGCTCGCGGCTGCGCCCGCTCTGCTGCTCTTCGGTGAGCGAAGGATCGAGCTTCACGGGCAGCAGGGGTTCCAGCGGGGTTCCGGCGTAGCGGAACGGATTGTTCTTCGTCCCGGCGAGGAAGATGAGACCGCCGCCGAGTTCGCTCACCCATTCGTTGATGAGCTTCATATTCTCGTCACCGAGAACCTTGGGATCGACATCGCCGAGGATGATGATCTCGTTTGAGACCAGCTCGGCGCGGTCCTTCGGAAACTCTTTCAGGAACGGGCTGTCGGGCTCGTCGGCGAGTTCTGCACCTCCGTCGAAGAGCATGCTCTTCACGGTCAGGCGCCGGTCGCGCTGGAGAGAGGAAAGCAGGTAGCGGAAATCCCAGCGCGGCTCCTGCTCGACGTAGAGCACCTTCACCCGGTTATCCAGAACGCGCAGCTTGGTGGCTGCGGAATTGTTTTCCTTCGACGATTCCCCCTCCACCGGCACGATGGATGTTTCGATTTTCACCTCGGCCTTCTCCGTGGGTTCATAGCCGAGCCGGTATTCGGTCTCCCCGTCTCCGTTCAGCTTGATTACCTGATCATCCACAACTTTCCCATCGGCCTTGAGCTGGAGCTTCACCGTCCGCCCGGTGAATCCCGGCGCGCGGACTTTTACGCTGAACTCGGCGCGCTCCTTGATGAATGCGCCGCGCGGCCCGACAATCTCGCGGATAATAATATCCTTCGGTCCCACGATCCCGACGCCATACAGGAAGAGCGGGATGCCATCCTGCTTGGCCATGGCGGCGATTTCCTCCGGCGGGATACCGGTGTTGTTCACGCCGTCGCTCAACACGAGGACGCCCGCCACCGGCTGGCCACGGCTTTCGTCCAGGAGCTGCCGCAACGAATCTCCGATCGCGGTCACATCCTCGGTGTATTTGAGGGCCTTGAAAAAATCCCCGGCTTCCGCAGGGCTGATGGCTTCGCCCGCACCGGCCCCCATGGTGCCGATCTTTTTTGCATCCCGTCCGAAACGGTAAAATTCCAGGTCCGCCTTTTCATGCAGGCGCGACCAGAGATTCAGTTTCGGGTTTGCGGCGACGGCATTCAAAAGTGCCGCGCGCGAGGCGCTCCGCCATGCGTCCATGCCACCCGGGGGATTGCTGTGGATATTTGCGGCCGGGGATATGAGACCCGCGACAAGCGCGGCGCGGTTGAGGTCGTCGTTGGTGTCCCTCTGATCCCTTATCTCCATGCTTTGCGATGTATCGACCAGCACGAGAAGACGCTCCCGCACCGGCTCGTTGGTCGTGATCAAAATCACGGGTTTTACGAGGAGAAAAAGGAACACCGCGACAAGCGCAATCCTCAGGCCGGTGAGCAGACCGCGCTGCCAGGGGGTCAGGGAGGAAGCCCCCCAGCGATAGAGCCACCAGATAGCGACACCGAGCAGAAGCAGCAGAAAAAAGGCCCAGCCGGCACTGATTCCTTCATAGCCCAGAGAGAGATCCGTGCTGCCGCCGGCCGGCGGGGGAAAAAGTCGGCTGAGAATCGCGTTCATCATTTGGCGAAGCTGAACCGGTGCGCGAGAACCATCTCAACAAGGGCGACAAGGAATGCGCAGGTGAGGAAGAAGACCCAGAACTCCCTCCGGATCTTCGGAGCAGCAGCAGGAGACGCCCCGGCAGCCATGGCGGGAGACTGGCCGCCCTTCAAGGCCGCGAGCTTGTCAGCAGGAATGATCCGGAGATCGGATTCTTTGGCATCCATCTGAACCGCAAAGGCAGCGACAGGTTGATCCGCCCCTGCAACCATAAACCGATACTGACCGGTCTTTGCAGTGTCCCTGTAGCGGATGATTGCGCTCTGATTGGCCAGTTCGACTTTCCCGGCCGGCCGTTGCTTGCCGTTGCTGCCCGGGGTGAGGATAGATACCTCACGCGTCGCCAGATCGCCGGCAACCTGGGCCTGAAATGCCACCCCCGGGGAAACGACGAGCGACTCGTTGGATTTGTCGGGCGAGAGAAACGAAACCAGCCGCTGAAGAAACGGCACGAACTGCGGGTGGATCGGCAGGTTGTTCCAGTCCGTGGTTGCGGGTCCGCCGAACAGGACGACATGCCCCTTGCCGTAGGCTGCCTCCACTGCGGCTGGAGTCTCATCGGAATACTTCACGATCACATGCGGGCTCGTCGCCGCGTCCTTCGCCGGCACGGGGCTCAGGGGAAAATAGGTCGTGGCCAACACGGTGCCGAGGCTGCCGTTCTTCGAATCATTCCACAGCGAGGTGACCGGATGATTGTAGCCGCGCGCCTGCCAGGCGAGCGGCTTGCCGTCGCGGCCGGATTCCTTTTTCGGGCCGAGCTTTGCCGGCAGCAGGAGCGAGAGAACCGGGTCGTCGTTGTAGGCCGCCGGCTGCACCTTTGAGCCGGGGAAGATGACCAGAGACCCGCCTTCGCGCACGTATTTTTCCAGGTTCCTAGCGGCGGCGGCATCGAGGGCGGGGACATTCGAGAGGAAGATGATTTCCTGGCGCGAGAGGTCCGCCGTCTTCAGCCAATCGGGAGCCACGGTCTCGATCTTGAGAAAATAGTCCGCCCTGCGCGAAGGGGCGACCGGAGCGAGAGCATTGGCGAGGAAAAAGGCATCGCGGCTGTCCTTCGTGCGGGCGGCCGTCCCGCCCTCGACAATGGCGACGTTCATCTGATCGATGACATGGATGGCCACCGAGCGGTCGTTGTCGATCGGCATCCGGTCGGGAGGGATCGAGGCGCGCAGGGTGTAGTAACCCGGCTTCTGAAACCTCACGTTCAAACGAATGGTGCGCGATTTCCCCGGTTCGATGGTATCGAGCACAGCCTCATCCGCGGGAGCTCCATCGTCGACGGAAAGCGTGACCCGCAGACCTTTGGCGGGCGTGCTTCCAAAATTACTGACCTCTACAAGGAATCCGGTGAGCTGCCCGGCGGCCGCAACGCCGGATTCGGCCTTCAGCGTGGTGATCGCGAGATTGTCCTCGCCGGATTTTGCGCCGGTATCGAAAATGCTCACGTTCACATCGGGAGATTCGGACAGCATTTTCTGGATCTGGTCGATCTGCTGCCAGGCGGACGCCTGGTTGTCGGAGAAGATGTGGATTTCCTTCCTGGCTCCCGTGAACGGCTTCAGCGCATCGAGGGCGAGCTGGATCGCCGGGGCCATGTCGCTGGTTTCGCTGGAGGGCTCGGCCACATCAAGCGTCCGCCGGATGAGAGGGATGTTTGAAGTCGGTCGCGGAACGATCTGGTTCACGTGACTCCCCACGAGGAAGAGTGCGACCTGCGAACCGCTTCCCATCGAGCTGATCAGCTTCGCTGCGGCGTCCTTGATCTGGTCGAAGCGCGTCTGGAAACCATCGCTCTGACCGGTGCTCGCACTCTGGTCGATGAGAAGCACGGCGACCACCGGGCCGGAATCCGCGGATTCCTGCGCGCCGCCAGGGTTGAGCACCAAGCGAGCGAATGCCAGCGCCAGCAGGACAACGAAGAGGCACCTCAGGATCAGGAGAATCAGATCTTCCACCTGGAGCCGCTTCTGGTTTTTCTGCATGCTCAGCTGGAGGAAGCGCGTGGCAGCCCATCGCATCACCCTCACCCGCGTCTTGTTCAGGTAGTGGATTGCGATCGGTGCGGCGATGGCGGCCGCGCCAGCGAGAACTGCGGGGACAAGAAATGCCATGGCTAGCGCGACAGGTGGTTCTGGCGGAACGCCAGATACTCGCTGAGGGTTTCATGGATCGGCACGGCGGTATTGCACAGCACGTAGTGGCAGGAACACTTGTCACAGAGAACGCGCATCCGCTTGCAGAATTCCCCGAAGGCCTCGAGGTAGCTTTTCCGGATCGCGGAAGGAACCGTTTCGAGTTCCGGCCCGCCCTCGAGCCCGATAAATTTGACGGTGCCGGTGAACGGGAACTCGATCTCGCACGGATCCAGCACGTGAAAGACGATGACTTCCGTTCCCTGAAAACGGATCCGCTCGATGCTCTTCTGCAGGCTTTCCTCATCATCAAAAAGATCGCTGATCAGGATAACGATGCTGCGCGAGCGCAAGGTCGCCGCCAGGTCATGGAGGACTTTTGCGGTGTGGGTTCCCTCCGTGGATTGGAACGACGCCAGCCGGTGCATGATCTCGTGGATTTTCCCCTGGTTATCGGTCCGCTCGAAGCGGTCCCGGATCTCGGTGTCGAAGATGTTCACCGCGATCGCATCGCTCTGCCCGAGGACAAGATACGCGATACAGGCGGCCAGAACCTTCGCGTAATCGAGCTTTGTGAGCTTGTCCGAGCCATAGGTCATCGACTCGCTGCCGTCCACGACAAGGTGGGCGACGAAGTTGGTGTCCTGCTCGTATTGCTTGATGTAGTAGCGGTCGGTGCGTCCGAGAACCTTCCAGTCCAGGTGGCGCAGGTCATCGCCGGTCGTGTATTCGCGGTGCTGCGCAAACTCGATGGCGAACCCGTGAAACGGCGAGCGGTGCTCACCCACGCGGTAGCCTTCGACAATCCCTCGCGCGATGATGCCGAGCGCCTCGCCTTTCGCAATTGCGGCGGGATCAAGGAGGCTTGCCGTCCGGTTGGCCATCGCTTGGTGTCGGGGAAGCAGCCCGCCGTCAGCGGGCCGGAATGGTTTCCAGCACTTTCGTCACGACCGTGTCGGCGGTGATCCCCTCGCTCTGGGCGGTGAAGTTCACGGCGATGCGGTGGCGCATCACCGCCTTCGCGATCGCGGCGACATCCTCGCATCCGGCATACAACTGGCCGCGGATCAGAGCGTGTGCCTTGGCGGCCATGATCAGGCTGAGGCTTGCGCGGGGCCCGGCGCCGAAGCTGAGGTATTGCCTGCAGTAATCGAGGGCATCGGCTTCCTTCGGCCGGGTGCAGCGGACGATGCTGCTCGCGTAATTATAAACGTGGTCGGCCACCGGCAACGCTTTCACCGTTTCCTGGATGTAGAGGATGTGCTCGCCGTTCAGCACGGGTTGAGGCTCCTCGACCTTGCCGCCGGTCCCTCGCCGCATGATCTCGATCTCCTCCTCGAGGCTGGGATAGCCGACATTGATGAGGAACAGAAACCGGTCGAGCTGCGCCTCGGGGAGCGGATAGGTGCCTTCCTGCTCCAAGGGGTTCTGGGTCGCCAGAACGAAGAAGGGATCCGGGAGCTTGTGCGTGGTTCCGCCGACGGTCACGCGCCGTTCCTGCATGGCCTCGAGCATGGCGGCCTGCGTTTTCGGCGGCGTCCGGTTGATCTCGTCCGCGAGAACGATGTTCGAGAAGAGCGGCCCCTGCAAAAACCTGAATTCCTTCGAACCGGTGGTCGCGTCGGTGTAAATGACCTCGGTCCCCGTGATATCGCTCGGCATCAGGTCGGGTGTGAACTGGATGCGCTTGAATGACATCTGAAGCGTCTTCGCCAGAGTGGAAATGAGAAGCGTTTTCGCCAGCCCTGGAACACCGACAAGAAGAGCGTGACTGCGGGTGAGAATCGCAATCAGGATTTCCTCGACGACGTCGGTCTGTCCGACAATCACCTTCGCAATTTCTTTTTGGAGTTGCTGGGAGGCGGAGCGGCAGAGCTCTACCGCCTCGAGCCCGGTCGGACTTTGCACTGGAGCCTCCGGCGCGGTGTAATCTTCTTCCAGATCGTTTGCCATATTTGGATGTATTGGGGATGTGCTGATTTTTTCAGCGCTGACGAATGAGTAATGCAAAATGTCGTGCCGGTAAAGCCGCAGCGCGCAGGAATTGAAAAGAAGTGTTAAGTGGGGGACGGAGCAGTCGCATGCGGGCCAATTTCCTCGTAGGTCGCGTAACTCTCCAGAAACCAGGGGAAATGGGGCGGTTGGAGCGGAATCGTTTCACTCCCGGTGGATTTACCGCCCCGGTCACGCTTTCAACACCGGGTCACACCCGGCTGGAGCGGCGTGCACCGGAGCGATTCCGGATGGTGGCAACGGCTGTCAGGCCGAGCCCCAGCAGAATCCATGTCGAAGGCTCCGGGATGGCGGAGTAGTTCAACATCAAGTCCGTGCCTCCATCCCCCAGACCGACTGAGAATCCTCCCCCGCCGAGCGCATTGCTGAAGCCCGAGGTGCCATTGGCGGCCCCCACATTGATTACGAACTTGTCAGCGCTGAACCCGACGATGGCCTGGTCCGTGGAAACCAGCGTCCACGAATAGGTCGAGGCATTATTGAAGTTTGTGGCATTGCCGTTCACATCAGGCCCGATTGAACTCAGAGACCAGAGGTTGATGTTGAATTGGCTGCCGGAAGTCGCGGTGATGTCCAGGACGCTGCCGGACGTCAAACTGATCGTGTCGTAGCCAGTCCCCGGCGCAGCTGCGGCGTCAACGATCTGCCAGTTGTAATTTCCGCCACTGGCCCAGGTTTGAGCACCCGCGACAAGCGTGCCGGGACTATTGCCCGGCGAAAGTGTCTGCCCGGATCCGATTGTCAGCGCAACCCCCGCGAGGTTCGTGCCACCCACGGTGCCGCTCGTGAAGGTCAGCGAGCCGGTATAGTTCTGACTGGAGTTGTTTTTGAACGTGCCTCCGTTGATTGTGAGGTTCCGATTCAGCCCGGTGGTGTTGTTCTGATAGTCCAGAACGCCACCGGTGATCGTAACTCCGCTGGAGGTGTTGATCGTGCCGCTCCCCGAGACAAGCAAAGTGCCGGCAGAGACAGTTGTCGCACCGGTGTAGGTATTAGCGACGGATAGTGTTACCGTGCCGGAATTGCCTTTCGTGACAGCGACCTTTCCGCCGCCCGCCCCGTCGGAGATGGCTGTCGTGCTGACATTGACCGCGCCAACGTTGTTGAAGGCGACCGTTTTGGTATTCACGTTCGCCGCGCCGGTGATGCCCCCGGTGATGTTCAAGGCATTGCCTCCGGTCGTTGCGACCTGAGTGAGGGAAAAGGTGTTATTGTTGGCGCTGCCGTTTGCGACCGTGATGGTGCCGGCGAAGGTCGCGCTGCTATCGGTCGACCCGCCAAGGCTGTAGGCGTTGCCGGTGCCGCTGTCAGTGACCGAGACGGCGCGACTGACAGTGAAGGCCCCGCCGATGAGCAAAGACGGGTTGTTGGAGACAGAGCCCGTGCCACCATCTCCGAGCATGATGGCCGATGGGGCTGTCGGGGCGGCAGTCGTGCCGGTGCCAAGACCGAATGCGCCAGCAGAGCCGGAAAGTGAGGAAGCGCCTGCCACAAGGGTGCCAGCGCGGACGGTGGTAAGGTTTCCGTATGTGTTCGCACCGGAAAGAATCAGGGTGCCCTTGCCATCTTTCACGATTCCGTTATTGGAGCCCACCGCCACGCCTTGGGAAATGATGCCCGAAATGAGAGCACTGTCGCCACCCGCTCCCTTTTCAACGTAAATCACCCGGTTGAACGCATCGGTGGTGTTCAGGTTGACGGCATTCTGAAGGACCACCTGGCTGTCGGAGGTGGCGGAGCCGAAGACCATTGGAGCGGTACCCGTTCCTATGAAGCTGCCGGTGCCCCAGCTGAGCTGCCCACCAGCTGTTCCGGTATTGTTCATCAGATTCAGAGTCAGCGTGCCGCCCTTGGCGGCGAAGCCGCTGTTGGCTCCCCAATCCAAACGGCTTGCGCCCGCTCCGAGTTGTCGGGTAATAGTGCCTGCTCCCTGAAGAACCGCCATGGTCGTGGCCCCGCCACCGTTCAGGTTTATCCGCGCAGATGCCGCCAGCACAGTCCCGGTGGTCGAAATCACGCCCCCATTGATGGTCGTAAGCCCGGTATATGTATTGGAACCGGATAATTCCCAGGTGCTGTTGGTCAGGCCGTTTTTGGTCACGGTCGCCACACCGCCGTTGTCAATAATTGCTCCCAGCGTCCCGCCGTAAACATCCGAGCTTGTTCCGAGAACAAAGGCTTTGGCTCCCGAGCCGGTGAAGGTGGCCGCGCTGCTGAAATTCAGGTTGCCTGTGCCACTATTGGTGAAGGTGACGGCGCCCGTCGTGCCGGCAAAATTCAGGATACGATCGGAGGTTTCCCCTGCACCTGTGTAGGTCAATGTTACGGCATTCGTGCCGGAGCCGAAGTCAATGGTGCCGCTGCCTGTCGTCGTCGGAGCGCCGAGACTGCTGGACGCGGTTCCGCCGGTTACCTTGTTCAGCGAGGAAACACTGAGCGTGCCGTTCTGCAAAGTGGTCTTTCCGGTGAACGTGTTCGCATTGGAAAGGATCACGCCGCCGCCGCCGGTTCCGCCGACGAGGAGGTCATTCGCACCGGCAAGGACGCTATTCTGGATCGTGAGCGTCCCTCCTCCGCCGCCAAGCCGGTATTTGCTTCCATTTCCAGCGGCAAGGCTGGAGCCGGTGTAGGTGCCTGCAGTGAAAGAGCCGAGGAACCAGTTGCCGTTATAGAGCGAGGTCAGGCTGGTGACCGCGCCATCCCCGGTGTAGTTGATCCCATAGATGCCGCCGGTGGAGCCGGTGGTATCCGTGACGGCGGGCAGGCTGGCGGGCGTGTAGCCGACACCGATTCCGCCGGAGCTGATACTGATCGTCTGACTTGCCCCGATATTGGTCGCCGCTGCCAGTAGAAGATTGCCGCCGTTAATCGTGATATTATTGCCGGCGACATTGCTTCCCAAAGTGCCGCCGGAACCGATGGAAAGAGTCCCCCCCGAAATCGTCGTTCCTCCGCTGTAGGTGTTGGCTCCGCCCAGCACCCAGCGCCCTGTATCGGACTTGGTGAGACTGATCTTGGTTGCCCCGTCAGGGTCTCCGATGATGCCATTGATCGCGTTGGCACCTGTGTTCGTGCCCCGCAGAGCGAGCGTCTTGTTACCGGATGCGGCTGTCAGATTGCTCGTCAGCGTCAGCGTATTGGCGGCGGCGGCCCCCGTGCTGCTGATAGTGATGGTGCCCGTGCTGCCCGCCAGATTTAGCACGCGATCGCTGGTGGATGCGACGCTGCCGTTGTAAACAAGACCCGCGGTATTTGTTCCTGATCCGATGTCGATCGTGCCGCTGCCTATGGTCGTCACAGCTCCGAGGCTGCTTGCTCCGCCTCCGACATTTTGCAGGGAAGCAATCTGAAGAACTCCGCGGACGATCGTGGTCTTGCCGGAGTACGTGTTGGCGGTGCCGCTGATGTAGTTTGTGCCGGCACCGGTGCCGCTGCCGTTCGTGTTGTTGAGAGTGAGCGCGAGCTCCCCTCCCCCGGAACCATTTGAAATGATTCCCGAGTAGGAATTCGTGAAGGCGTTGAGATAGCCCATCGTCCACAGGCGGGTATTGCCGGCGGTTGCATTTCCGGCCACGGCGGCGCCGACGCTCCACACATGGGCGTTGTTCACATTCCAGGTCTGGTCTGCTGCGAGCGTGATCGTGCCAATGGTTGCCGCCAACGCCGGGTCCCCGTTGCTGCCGTTCATTGTCACCCCGCCGGCGCCGATGGTCAAACCTGGGGAGCCGGTGCCGGCCAGGGTAAGCGTGCCTCCTGTGTTTCCACTGCCCACGCTCGCTCCGGCGATAACAAGCCCGTTCACGGATTGTGCCGCACCCAGCGTAACGATGTAGGCGGCGTTCCAGTTGTTGGCAGCTCCCGATCCATCATTCGCAGCAAAGACCGCAGTATCTAATGACGTGAGGCTTGCCGCCGTCGTCGCGCTGGTTCCTGCAGCCAAAGTCCCCCAATAGGCCGAAGCACTTCCCCCACCCCAGTTGCCGGCAAGCGTCGTGGCTCCGCTCCCGGTTGCTGCCCCATTTCCATCCCAATAATAGGTGGTCTGCGCCGACGCCGTCGCGGCCATCCCGGTGATAACAAGCGCGAGAAAAAGCGGAAAATTGTTTAGTGCGGAACGACGGGTTTCGAAGGCGGAAAATTGGGAGATGTTCATAGGGAGGGAATTGGAGTTTCGACCATAGCAGGCAGACGACTTTGTTGATATGGGGTGGAGCTTTTTTACTTACCAAAGGAGATTGCAATTCTATGCACATTTCGTAAAGTGCTTCTTTAGTGAATGCTTCACCTGAGTTTTCGCGCGAGCGCCGTCCCTCGCTGAAAAATGTGGCGGCACGGGCCGGGGTCTCGCTCGCCACGGCTTCCTATGCGCTGAGCAATCATCCGAAGATTTCCGAGGTCACCCGGCTGAAGATCAAGGCTTCGGCGGAAGCGCTCGGCTACCGGACAAACGCGACGGTGAGCCGGTTGATGGCCGAATTGCGTTCTGACCGGGGCGATGGATCGACGATTGCCTGGATCAATTGCAGTCCGGCGCAGGACACCTATACGGCAGTCCCTTGGATGCGCGGCTGGCTGCGTGGTGCGCGAGCCAGGGCGGAGGGATTGGGTTATGGGTTGGAGGAATTCTGGCTCCATGCGAAAATGCCACCGGATCGCCTGCTGCAAATCTTGACGGCTCGGGGGACGGCGGGGATGCTGCTCGCGCCCACCAGAACAACCAGAGGGATCGTTCCGCTCGACACACGCAGCTTCCCCGCCGTGTCCATGGCCGGGGCATTTTCGCAGCCGCTCCTCCACCAGGCATCCACAAACAACTTTGCCAATGTGGTTCTTGCCCTCGACGAGATGAGCCGTATGGGCTATCGGAAAATAGGCCTCTTCTCCCACTTGCTGCCCCGCGAATGGGCGATCCGGCAGTTCATCGGGGCGTACCTGGAATGGCAGGGAGAGCGGCCGGAACGGCTGAGGTCTGCACCGTTGCTCTATGATGAAGATGCTCCCGATGCCGGGACAACATTCGGAAACTGGGTGAAGAGGCACCGTTTTGACGCGATTCTGACAACCAGCAGCCGTAATGCGATCTGGCTGGAACAAATCGGCCTCCGCGCACCAGAGGATATCGGCCTGGCCCACTTGAATTTGGCGGAGGACGTCGCCGGATGGGCGGGGATCGATCCTCTCATCGTCGAGGTTGCTGCGGCGGCTGTGGATTTGCTCGTCGGCCAGATTCACCGCCATGAGACGGGGCCTCCATCGGTTCAAAAAATCACAACCATCCGCGGGATCTGGGTGCCGGGAAAAACTCTGCGCCCTCGCGGCGCTTGAACCCGAAGACAGGAGAGAGGCCCTCGAGTCCTCAAGGAAGGGCGATTTGGAATCGCCCCGGCGGTTGCAAACCGCCGCTCCTTGGTTCTTCCGTTTGTCTTCGTGGGTGATATCAAAAGGTCCGAATACAAATTCAAAACAGCGCTTATTTGCCGGACTCGCGGGCAAAATCTGGTTTTCGCCTAAAACACAAAGGTCGTGATCGAACGGGGCGGTGCCATGGGCTTGAGGATTTGATCGCCGGCTTTCAGCTTATATTCGATCCGCCTCTCCGTCCGGTTCATGACGACGACGGATGTTTTGCCGTCCGGGTTCCTGCACGCGGTCGCTTCCAAATCTTTATCGCTGGATGTGGTGTTAATAGCCACAGCGCCGGGTCTGAAGAATTTGCTGAAGTGAGCCAGATAGTAGTAGGAGGGATTGTAGATCAGCTCTCCGGTCCCGGTGTCGGCGAGGATGGGAGCGGAGCAGAAATTGCCGGCATGGTTCGGGCCGCCGGTGGTATCCAGAACCAGGTTCCAGTCGATCCAGCCCTCCGTCCAGTTGTTCAGGCATCCGATGATGTCATGCCCGTAGCGCTCCCCGACGGCGTAGCTATTCGGGTGAGGACCACCCTCCGCGCAGGCCTCGGAATGAATCAGGTGCTGTTCCGGATAGGCCTCGTGGGTCACCTTCATGTCGGTGAACGGGTCGGTCTGCGTTTCTCCATACCAGTGAAATGCCACGCCCCAAATGTGTTTCCGGGCATCGGCATCGCTGAAAACGCGGTCCGCATAATGTTTGATCTGGTTCTCCCCTTTGTCATTGAGTCCCTTGTTGTGGTCGTAGATCAGGATTTTTGTCGGAATGCTATTGGCGGCGAAGACCGGGCCGAGAGCTTTGACAAAATCGACCGTTTCCTGCGGCTGGAACTGGGTGGTTTCCCACCTTCCCGAATCGTTCCATGATTCGTTCTGAACCGTCATATACGAGATGTTCAGACCTTCCGATTCATAGGCCTTTATATATTTCGCCAGATAACCGGCATACACCCCGTAAAGCTCCCGCTTCAAGTGATTGTTGCGCGCCACAAGGCGGCCCTGGGTGGTCATCCAGGCCGGCGGGCTCCAAGGGGATGCAAGAAGATCGAACTTGGCCCCGGGCACGGCCCCGGCCGCTTTGATCAGCGGAATCAATGCTTCCTTGTCATGGGCGATGCTGAACTTTTCCAGCGATGTGTCACCGGGAGTTTCATCATAGGAATAGGAGGTCAGCGAAAAATCGCAGCTCCCGATCGGGACCCGGCACAACGAGTAATTTGAACCGCCCGGACTGAAATAGGCGTTCAGGATCTCCGCGCGCTTCTTTTCGGGGAGCCGGTTCATCACCGTGGCAACAGATTCCGTGAAAGCCCCGCCGAATCCGATGAGCTTTTGGTATCCGATAGCGGGATTGACTGTAACGGTTGGCAGGGAGGAATGGTCCTCCGCTTGAAAGGCCATGGATGGCAACGCCTGCAGGCGGGCGCCATCGGAGGATGTTTGGACAACCTGCACGGCTGCAGCGAACGTCAGCTGTGAGCTCAGGATGACAACAGCGAAAGGAAACATTTTCATGAGTGAATCCGCTTGCGAAGGACCATCAGTAGGGTCTTTGCGGTTGCTGGAGAAGGCGGGTGCGGGCTTCCTCCGCCTTCTTCACCTGCTCGGCGAGATCGGAGGGGAGCACCTGCATTTCGGCCGGCGGGTCACAGAACGTGAACCGGCGGGTTTCGCCGTTGATGCGAACGAGAACCGGCAGCCGCGTCACCGCATCGATGCAGGCGACTGTCGGCAGAGATTCCCAGTTGGCAAGCTGCTGTGCGCGATCGACCGAGACGTTGTTTGGCGAGTCGTCCGGAGTGAAGACCAGGCAGTCGCGGTCATTGAATTTTAGCGTGCCCAGATACGTGGTCCGGGAAATCCAGTCCAAATCCCGGAACCCGCTGGCAGGGAACGGTGAATAGTTTGCATCGATGGCTGTCCCATCCGCCAGACCGCCGGCATCGGATTCAAACCAAACCTTTTGTCCGGGCGGGCGCGCGTATTGCAAAGTCCCGATGTGCCACTTTTCGGTTCTCTGCCCATCGAGGTCCGTGACATCCTCATGAACGATTTGCCTCGTCCTCGTCGTAACGCTTTTGCCTGGGCAGATCGCTGTGGCGGCAGGGACTTTTCCGGAAGGCTTCGCAGTCGGTTGGCTTCTGGGATCCTTCGGATAGGTGAAGGCGATCTCCCATTGGGAAAAGTCCGGCGCGGATTGCAAGAGCGGATCGGACGGAGCATCCGCCAGCGGGGGTCTGTCCGCTTGCGGATAAGCATGCCCGAGCATCATAAAAATGAAAACGGGAGCAGCCAACAGGGAAGTCTTCATGGAGCTAATACGGTCTCGGGGCGGGCTGATACAAGCGCTGCCGCGCCTCCTCTCCTTTTCGGATCTGATCCAACAAGTCGGCGGGAAGAGATTGGATCGCATTGGGTGGAGGGTCAAAGACGAAGCGCTGAGTGACGCTCCCTGAGCGGAGCGCGAGAGGCAACCTGGTCTCCGCATTAACAAAAGCCACCAGGGGTTGTGCAGCGATCCGCTCCTTCGCTTTGCCCGGGATTGAGAGATCTAATCTTTGCGCCCCTCCGGGAACGAAGACAAAAGTGTCTCCGCCTTCGAGAGCGACCCTGCCGGCATACGAGTCACGGCCGACCCAATCCCAGGCTCGGAACCCGTTAGGAGGCAGAGGCGAATAGTCGGTCGATACCGGGTCCACGCCTGCAGAAGGCGAAGATTCGAACCAGGTCGGCTTCCCGTGGGGCTTCAGGTATTGAAGCGCGCCGACATGCCAGGTTTCCGTATGGCAGCCCCTGCCATCCACCAGGTCTTCACTGATGATCTTCCCCGTCTTGATGGTAGTCACCCTATGGGTCTCATCTCCGGTGAGACGAGGGGAATCGGCTACCGGCTGTGCGGGATAATTGTAAGTCACCGTCCATTTGGAAAATTCCGGTGCTGCCTTCAACAATGCCCCGGCAGGTATCTCCAAGGTGCCGGCGGGATTTTCCTGTGCGAGCGCATTGCCAGACGAGCATGCGAGACTGAAGGCCAGGACGAGAAGCAGCGGAGAGCCGGATCGCAAGCTCCGCTGCGGTTGGGTTGATTTGCGTTTTCTCATTCGGCGACGAGCTCCACTTGTTTATCAATGACTTTGCCAGTCATGCGATCGATTGCCAGATGCACCCAGAACCGGCCCTCTCCCTCGACAACAAACTGATCAATTGCTGTGGCCGAGGGGGTGAATCGCCCGACCTGGGCGACCACATCGATCATCACATTCCACACGCGCACCTGACCGGTTGCGGCGAGCGGACGGATGGCCGCCTCCCTCAGCCGCTGGATTGCCGCGGCGGTGGCGCTTGTATAAACGCTGGAATCCAGCGCAGCGCTGAGTCCGGAGTAAGTGTAGGTGGATCCCGTTACCGGCTCGGTGAATTGATAGGCATCCGCAGCCGTTCCGACCGAACCTGGATTAGGAACGAAGCGCCCGACGATCTGGCTGATGTTTGAAAGCGGCCCGCGCCAGGCATTGCTGGTATCGGTGGTTATCCCAATCAATTTATTCGCAACATTCCCCGCCTCAGTGGCGTCCATCGGGGATTTTAAAGTCCCGGATGGCAGACTTCCTGGCAGGTTGGCAAGTTCCTCTCGGCAGGCTCCCGCAAGGATGGCTTTAAGCACGGAGGGTTGGCGGGTATTGAGGTTCACCTTTCCTGCGACGACCGCATCCGCTGGCGGCTCGTTCACACAGAATGCATCCAGCAGCGCTGAGTCACCGCTTTCCGGAGTGAAGAAATCGATTTGCTTCCAAAGGCCGCCCCGGAACGCGTAGCTCATTTCTCCGACGCTCCGGAACGGGCGGTTAAGAATCATTGGACGGCTCTGGTTCTGGGCGGTTGGATTCCCGACGCCCAGGCTTCCGCTGGCGTAGCTATTCGCCGTGGCAAGGGGCAAGCCAGCCGTGCTGGCTGTTGCGAGAAGTGTCTTGTCCGCAAAGGCTCCCATCGCGCGACGGCCAATCCCGTCCGCGTCCTCGTAAAACAGCTGGACGAGGCCGCTGCTGCTCCGGTTCTGGATCAGGATCGAGGGATCATTCTGGGACCACACTCCTCCATAGAACAACGGAGCAGCATTCTGCCCGTTGCTTGCGGAGAACCCCACCCCGGAAAAGATTCTCATCTGCGGATTTTTTCCGGGGTCACTCGTCATTCCGGGAGTTGAGTAGTTGACGCGGTTGCCTCTGTCGGCAGCCGGCCTTTGAGTGACCATAATGGTTGCCTTGCTGTTCGCGAACGCCTGGTTGCCAGCGGGGCTGTTCGAGTTGTAGTTCGTGATCGCGCCCGGTTCGAGCATAGGCGATCCGGATGCATCGAGGGTGGCGGCCGTTGCGATTCCGAATCTCGCTGTTCGCGGGTCATGGCCGGTCGAGCAGTCGTTCATCTGATTTGAACTGTAGGGATTCATCCATTTGTCGTTTGCGAAATCCAGCTTGTTGACGACAAGCGTCGGACGGTAGAGGCCGTGGAAGTCCGGGTATTTCTCGTCGTACGTGATCCATCCGCCGCTGTTTGGATCCTGATACTGCAAGCGGAAAGTGTATTGGGCATAAGCCCCGACGGGCACCTGCTGGTTTGGTTCCAGAGCGCTTCCTTGGAAAATATAGCTGCCGCCCGGTGATAAGGGAGTGCCGTAGAACTTGGCGGCATCGACTGTGCCAACGTAGGAAACCGGCGTCTTGCCGATCTGCACACCGAAATACTGAACGCCGGTGTTGGCATCCGTGTGGGGGCCCGCCAGGGATCCCGGGTCCGCGGCAAGCCCGGCATTCGCAGGGGCATCATTCCGCCAGAGCAGCGTCGGTTCGCGAAACAGCCTTCCCCCATCATCACCAAACGAAAACGCTGTGGCCGATTCCGATGAAAGTGGGAGGAGGGTTGCGGGGATCGAGGCCTTGGGGGGGATATCGTCATACCAGTCGCCGTCCACCTTGGATACAACCCCGGTGTTCCAAAGAGCTGTCTGTCCCGCCGGATCCTGCGTGACAACGGCGAGCCGGAAACGCTGGGGCCGGGCGGAGGCGGAGTTCAACGTATTGCTCGCATCATGAGGATTCCAGACATCGGGCACGAACATGTAAACAGCCTCTCCGGGATCCGTCAGAATGCCTGGCGCACAGTTCCGTGTCGTCTTGAAGGGGGCGACGGCAAGGGCCTCTCCCGCCTTTCGCCAGTCAACCTTATCGCTCTTAGACAGGAGCGGATAGGGAATACGCGTGACGAACCTCATCGGATGATAGCCGTAAAAATACTGGAGATCTTCGACGCCCCGGAACGTGCGTTGGATTGCTCCTGCGGCAATGTGGATTTGCGTGGGGAAGCTGTCGCCATCGAACTGGTCGATCAGGCATGCCATGATTTGAAGCACGTTGTAGTCCACCGAGGTATCGAGCGTGAACTGGTAGTTGCCCTGATTGTTGTGGAGATTCGGCCCGCCTTTTGCCAGCGAACCGGCGTTGATCGCAGCCTTAAGCATCTCGGCGAAATCGGGCTCCCGATTTGCGCCGGCAACTTTGCTGAGGGTGCCCACGATCGCTCTTGGTGAAGGTGGATCCGACATGATCCCATGATCATATGTCCAGCCTTTGGTGCTGTTGTTCCACGTCAGCCCGAAGCACTTTTGAATGTTCGCGGGAGTGCCCTCGTCGATCGTGGCTTGGGAAATTCCGGCATTGAGCAACTTGGTTTTTGTTGCAGCCGAGGCCGTGCTGCTTGGCCCTTCGAATGTCAGGTAGGCGAGTCGCCTGAGAGAAAAGCGCTTCTTGACCAGGGGTTCATCTACTACGGCTTTGGAGCCATCCCATCTGGTAAACGCGGTCCCCGCACGCACCGAGAGGAATGAGGGGTTGATCAGGTCATCCCCTCCCATCCCGTCATTGTTTCCCTGGTAGCTGTCGACCTGTGTCGCAACCGGCGGGGCGATCGTGCCGATAACTTTCGGCCTCGCCGGGTCTGGCGCAAAAGACGGTTGTTCCAACCCCCGGGAGAATGTGCCGAGGAACTGCAAGGCGTTCTGCAAGGCGGCTCTCGGCTGGAGACCGGAGTCGGACAGCGAATTGAAAAATTGGATGAATTGCTGGCGGCTGATGAACATGCGGTCGCTTTCCCCGCCCACGAGGCTCGTGTTCATGTTGCGAAGAAAGCCCGAGGTGTTTGCCTCAACGCTCTTTGCATAATCCGTCTGCGAAGCCGTGCTGAATGTGTAAGCCGGGAAGCTCCCCCCCGGCTTTGCGGATGCCACATTGCGCCAGCCGACCAGGGCAGAGATCGAGTTTGTATTCAATCCGATCTGGGTGAGATCTGCATAGGCGAGCGCATTTTTGTATCCCGTGACTGTGTTTGTCGTTCCCGGCGGATACCCTGCAACATTCACGTCGAGCAGTCCGCCTTCATCGTAAATCGCGTAGGCAAACCGGCCGATGACCGCATTGGTATTCGTGATGCCGCCGGACCAAGCCAGATCGGCTGCCCAAGTCGTCGGGTTTCCACCGCTCCGGTTCACGAGAATCCAGTCCGGCGCGGTGAAGTTTGCGGGAGTGAGATCGGTGGCGCTGTTGGTATCCGCCTTGGGAAGGAGAAGGGCAGCATTCCACCTTGCGGGGGAGATTGAGCGCCCGTTTTGCGAGGCGCTCGTCGTGGAAATTGCGGACGCCCGGCTGGCTCCGCCGGGAGAGAATGCCAAGCCGCTGGCGCTGCGCTTGATGAGGTTTGGGAGATTCGAGCTGGTGCCCACCAGGACCGGAGCGGCGTTGACCTGTGCCAGCGGAATCGAAATCGTATTCGTCCCGTAAGTGGAGTTGCTGGAGCCGGAAAAGATTTCCTGCTTGAAGTCGGAGACAATCGTGTTGATGACACCCTGCGCGAATATTCCGGTCGTCGCCTGGTTCGAACTCGCGCTCGAGATCTGCCGCTGGAGCGCTGAGTAGGAAAAATAGGCAAGGACCAGAACGGTGAGGAGAACGACGAATGCGAGGATGACGACGAGCGCGAATCCGCTTTGGGGAGAGCGGAGTGACCGAACACTGGAAACTGAACACTGAAAGCTCTTCGTCATGGCAAGTTGAGCGGAATCGCCCTCTGGTAAATTCGCACCCTTGCCGCGGTGGCTTGCGGAACGCCTGCGGCGGAGGCGAATGAGGAACTGTCATTGACGGCATTTTGCCAGAGTTCCGCCGGCAGAACATTTGCCGCGAGGTGGCTGGAGGTCGGATCCGGCAACGCCCCGGCAAGGTTGTTGGTGCCCGTGGCGATTTTCTTCGAATCCCCGTCGAGAACGGCAAGGGAAACCACGACCGCAGCGACATCACGGAATCCCCCCGAGGGATCGCGAGTCAGGCTGTAGCTGCCATCCTTTTTTAGAAAGCAATAGTCGAACCGGAATACGCCCGGCGCCAGCAGATGGTAATCCGTATCCGTGCCGTTGTAGTCCGGAGCGGGGCCGACGACCGATTCCCAGGCTCCCGGGATTGTGCTCCCGGGCAGGGCATTGCTGGATGAGGAGTTCGTATAGGTCAGGAAGGTCACCCCGCCCGCACCGCTCCAGGGCAGCCCTTTTCCCAGGCGCTCAAGCCCGGCATTTGTGCCGACACGGTAGCCGACGAGCGAGAGGGTGCCGAGGTTTGTGGTGGAGGAGGCAAAGCCGGGCGCCTCGCTGAAGAAGAATGCCTTCTTGTTCCCGGCGTTCGTGGAAAAAACCGCGTCGACATCCGGACGCTTCACCATCTGCGCGAGATCCAGCGCGAACCGGCTGAAGACCTCGCGCGCCTGCGCATCCGCATCGAGATTTTTTCTGCTGCCGGCGATGACGGCCGTGCCGCTCTGCACGAGCTGGGCAACCATCAGCACAAGCATCGCCATCACGGCCATGGCCACGAGCAGTTCAAGGATCGAAAATCCTTTTGCAGCCGGCGATGCCTGTGACGGTGTGATGGGCATGCCTAGTTCCGGTCAAGCGCGGTCCATGTCTCCACGGAACCGGCGAATTTTGTCGGCCATTGCGTCGGAGAGGAATCCGCCGCGGCCGGCCAGGTGATGAGAATCCGAACGCCGGTGGCCGCCTTCGTCCCCGGAGCCGGTGGACGAACATCCAGGCTGGCACGGAAGCGCGAGTCTCCCGTGGCAGCGGATCCCACGGCTCCGGTTGGCTTTCCGCCCCCGCTGAAAAACACGGTCTGCGGAGACGAAGCGGAATTCGTCAGGTTGATTTGAAAGCGGGGGGTGGGGTTTGTCCCGGCTGAAGAAAGCAGATCCGCAAAAATCATGGAGACGATCCCTGTTGCAGCAGTTTGTTCTGTCGTGGCACGCTGACTCGTGACACCGGTCTGGAGCAAACCGAGAATGGCCAGCAGGCAGAAGCCGGCGACCGAGAGCGCGATCGTCACCTCGATGAGTGAAAAACCCGGAGCCGCCGGATTCCAAGGCCGCACCGCCCGGGCCATGCGACCCCGACTGCATGTGAGCAACCGGGCACCGGTCATGAGAGTCACGGGCGGTAGATTTTGACCGAACCTGTCACCCCATCGAGCACGAGCGCGGCGCAATTGGCGCCGGCCACAGCCACGTCACCCCGTGCCGGAGCGAGCCCGATTTCCATCCATTGTGCCAGGCTGCGTCCGCTGGATTGGAGGGTTGCCGTGCCCCGGGGGTCGAACTGAATGACCTTCGTGAAGGTGTAATTCGCATTCCCGCCGGAGAGCGGCCAATTGAAGGAACTCTCCGCCGCAAATGCCGCATTGCCGGCCCGGTATTCATTGCCCACCGGTGGGCGGGCCATGTTGCCGGAGTTCGGGGTAGCATCATCGAGGTGCAGGTTGTCAAACCGCCGGATTTTTGAAAGCGCGACAAGGTTGGCTGCCGAAAAATTCCTTGTCCCGTCCTTCGAGCCGGCTGCCGCCAGGACAACACGGCCTGTGCCCGGCGCCTGGCCGGTTGCGGACTCGGCATTCGAGGCGTTCACCTCAGTGAGGCCGACGAAGACGTAGGTATTGTTCGCCATCGCATACGAGCGGGCCTGTTCAAGCACGCCCGCGATATCGTAAGCCGCCTTCATCAAATCCCCTCCCCCTTTGATCGAGCTCATCGCGGGAACCGCAACAGCCGTCAACATGCCGATGATCGCCATCACGCTCAGCAACTCGATGAGGGAAAACCCTCGCCGGTCAGCCTTTCCGGATGGGGATGGGGTCGTCATGGTTCGGAGGGGGAGATCTGCCTGAAATTCAGGTTAAAGGGCGTCGAACTCCAAAGCTTTAATGCGCTCGGCGGCAGCGCCTGCGGGTTTCCAGAACCAGCCTTTGGGATCCCAGGTCTGGGCATACGGAAGCTTCTCGGCCACAAATTTGTAGGATTCGATGGCTTCCTTCGATTTCCCCTGCTTCTCCAGAACCTGACCCTGGATAAAGTAGCATGTGCCCACATCGTTGAGCGCCCACTGCGCGAAAATCTGCTCCTTCTCCGTAAGCGGAGCCTCTAGCGATTTCTGCTGCTCAACGGCTTTCGCCCCGAACATCTCGATGCATTTGCCCGTATACCCCACGGCGGACGCATAATCTTTGGCATCGTTCGCCTTCCAGGCTTTCGAGGTCAAAGTTGCCGAACTGTAGTCACCGAAATCCAGTGCCGGCGCAGCACCTTGCGAAAAAACAGGCGAGAGGGTTCCGAGGCCAAGGAGGAGAAGAAGAGAAGGGAATTTCATTTGGAGTTTTAATTCGCCCTTAATAAATCACAGGCCGCACATGCGGTCAACAGAAAAAATGCAATTTTATGCACATTTTTTACAGACGTGTTCCTCAAGCGGAGTCCAGCCGCCCCTTCGGGACATTTTTCAGGCGGAAAACCGTCCGTCCCTCGCGCATCCGGCTTCCGACGAGAATGTGCTGCGGGGAAACGAAGCGCTTGCGCATGAGATCATGCAGGCGCTTTGTCCCGGTGAATCCGATCTCCCGGTAGGGGATCATGACGGTCGTGAGCTCCAGTTCAGAGGGAGGCGTCTCGATGCCGTCAAAGCCGGTCACCGAGACATCCTGCGGAACCTTGAGCCCGCGGGCGCGGAGCCCGGCCATAAGGTCATAGGCCTGATGGTCAGCCGCACAGACCCATGCAGTCACGCCGTCCCGCACACGCTTGGCCGCATGGTCATATCCGGCCTCAAGATCCGGGAACACCGTCGGGTAGATGTTGATCAGGTCCTGGTCCGGCACCCGGATGTGAATACGGCGCATCTTTTCCACGAACGCGCTGAACCGGCGGTAGGACCACCCGGGCTCGACGTCGTATTCCTTCGTGTAAAACCCGATGCGCCTGTGCCCGAGCTCGTAAAGCCGGTTGACGAGCAGCGAGATCCCCTTGAAATGGTCGACGTCCACGCAATCCAAGGGATCAGAAACATACTGCTCCACCAGGGAGACAACCGGCATCAGCTTGTGCAGGCCATCCACAACCTTGCGCGGAAACGGATAGATCAGGAGCGCCCCGCTCCACTCCCTGCGCTGGAGAGGCTCGATCTCCCGGTAGGTTTTTCCGGCCAGCGAGGGATCCGCCGGATTCACATAGCGCAAATCCAGATGCAGCTTGTGGAGCTGCGCATACTCGCAAATCCCCGCGTAAATCTCGACGCCGGGACTTTGGTAGTCCGGGCGGAAGTATTCCTCCACCTTGGTGCAGACCAGGACCCCCAGCGTCTGGCCGGCCGCCTGCTTCCTCTTCGACTCCGTCCGCATCTCCATGTGCCGGTAGCCAAACTCCGCCGCCAGCCGGAAGACCATCGCGCGGGTCTCCGGATTGATCCCCGGATGGTTCGTGAAGCACCTGGACACGGTCGCCCGGGAGATCTGCGCCTTGTCGGCGATCAGCTGCTGGTTGATTTTCGGCATAGGGTTCCTTGAAGGACAAATTGCGACCTTTCAAGAATGAGCAGATTGCACACCGAGTGCAAGATTATGCACAGGTTCGCGGCGGGGGAGAAATTTCACTTGCCAGACAATGCACAATTATGCAATTTCTTCCGCATGATTTCCTTTACCCCCTCCTTTTCCCTGCGGCGGCTGCTCCTTCCTGTTGCTGTTTTTGGCTTTGCGCTGACGCTGGAAGCCGGTTCCGTTGTCAAGGTGGAAAAGAAGGCGGATGGAGGATTCGAACTGCTCCGCGACGGGAAACCATTTTTCATCAATGGAGCCGGCGGCACTCAGAACCTCGCCCAGCTGGTGAAATACGGCGGGAATTCGATCCGGACGTGGGGGATCGAGCAGCTCGACAAGAACCTCGATGGCAAGCCGCTGCTCGACCGGGCGCAGGAACTGGGTCTGGCGGTGACAGCCGGGATCTGGGTCCAGCACGAGCGACATGGCTTCAACTATTCCGACGAGGCAAAAGTGAAGAAGCAGCGGGACGACGTGAGAGCCGCCGTGAAGAAGCACAAGGACCATCCCGCTCTGCTCATGTGGGGTCTGGGAAACGAAATGGAAGGCCCGATGTCCGACGGTTCGAACGCCGCGATCTGGAAGGAGCTCGACGTGCTCGCACGGATCATCAAGGAGGAAGATCCCAACCACCCGGTGATGACGGTAATCGCATCTGCGGCGCCGACAAAGGTGAAGGGGGTCATGGCGAACTATCCATCCATCGACGTGCTGGGAGTGAACGCCTACGGGGGTGCCTCGGGGGTCGGGAAGGGGCTGAAGGAGCTCGGCTGGAACAAGCCATTTGTTCTCACAGAGTTCGGTCCGCTGGGCCACTGGGAGGTTGCGAAGACCTCGTGGGGTGCCCCCATCGAGCCGACCAGCCGGGACAAGGCGGCCAGCTACTACGCGACCCAGACAAACGTGGTAAAGGATGGTGCCGGAACCTGCATCGGAACCTACGTTTTCCTGTGGGGCCAAAAGCAGGAAGTCACCTCGACATGGTATGGGATGTTCCTGAAATCCGGGGAGAAGCTTCCGACTGTCGATGCGATGGTGCGGGCCTGGTCGGGGAAATGGCCGGAGAACCGGTGCCCGAAAATCCTCAAAATCGAAACCCCGCTCCGCGAAGCGGTGGTGGGGGCGGGCCAGTCCGTGAAAGCCTCTGCACAGGCTGAGGATCCAGAGGGGGATGCCTTAAAATATGAATGGGCGGTTTTCGGGGAGAGCACGGACCGAAAGGTCGGCGGCGACAATGAGGCGGCCCCTCCCGCTGTGGACGGATGCATCGTCTCGCAGACCGGCGGCGAAGTGACGCTCCGAACACCGGGAAAACCTGGCGCCTACCGCCTCTTTCTGACCGTGAGGGATGGCAAGGGCAATGCCAGCGCGGACAACATTCCGTTCCTGGTGAAATGACAAACGCTTCCTCGTTGATGTCCAGCCAACCCGGTTCAGACTGCAAAAGTTCCGAACCGCATCAGGACAACGAACCCTGTTCTGGAACCGGAAAAGGCATGGAGAAAACCATGATCGACGGGGAGCCGTATCTTGTCATCCGCGACGCGAACACGATGCCGCCGTTCCTCATGAGCATTGTCAGCGATACGGATCTCTGGCTGTTTGCCGGCAGCAACGGCGCCTTCACATCCGGGCGAATAGACCCGGACCACGCGCTCTTTCCCTACCAGACAGCCGACAAGATTCTGTCCTGTCCGGAATCCGCCGGAGCGATGAGCATCTTTCATGTCGAAAGCGCAGGAAATTCCCGGCGGTGGGAGCCATGGAAGGGAGAAGCCTCGCCGGGCATTGAACGGAATCTTTACAAGCACACCATGGGAACCTCGGTCGTGTTCGAAGAGCTCCACCTGGGCCTCAGGTTCCGGTGGTCGCTTGAGATCAGCGAGCGCTACGGGCTTGTGCGGCGCTGCGAACTCGCAAACCTCTCGGGCGATCCGGTATTTGTGCGGTATCTCGACGGTTTTCACCAGATTCTGCCGGCAGGCGTGAGCGAAAGGCTCTACATGCACTACAGCTATCTGGTCTGTGCATACATGCGCCATGAGCGCGCCGGAAACCTCGGGCTCTTCGCTCTCAACTCCGGGGTCACCGACCGCGCGGAACCGTGCGAATCGTTGCGGGTTGCCTGCGCCTGGTCGCTCGGGCATCCGGACCCCTCCTACCTTCTCAGCCTTCGACAGGTCGCCGCCTTCCGTGCCGGAGAATCCGTGACTCCCGAAACCGATGTCCGTGGAGAATTCGGCGCATGGCTCGCGATGGACGCGGTCGAGATTGCAGACGGCGAGGAACATCGCTGGGAGTGTGTGCTGGACACCGCACTCGATCATTCAGCGGTGCTGGAATTGGCCGCGGAAAACGAGTCGCCGGACACCCTTCAGAAAAGTCTGGAGGCCAGCCTTGCCCTTGGCCAACAAAGGCTTCGCCGGAGGGTGGCCTCTGCCGACAGCCTGCAGCGGACATCTCATCCGGATCTGGATGCGCACCATTTTGCCAACACGGTTTTCAATTGCATGCGCGGGGGAGTTCCTGATGAAGGTTATGACTTCCCGGCGATAGATTTTGCGGAGTTCCTGCAGGACCGCAGCCGCCCCTCAGCCGTCCGGCACCGGGCCTGGCTGGACGCGCTCCCTGAAAAGCTGAACCGTGATGAGCTGCAAGCCCTCGCCCGCGGCACCGGCGATGCCCAGTTGATGCGGCTGGCCTGCGAATACCTTCCCCTCCTCTTCAGCCGCCGTCACGGGGATCCGAGCCGGCCGTGGAACCGGTTTTCAATCCAACTGAAAGATGCGTCCGGCCGCCCGTCCTATGGATACCAGGGCAACTGGCGCGACATTTTCCAGAACTGGGAGAGTCTCGCACAGAGCTATCCCGGATTCCTGCGCAACATGATTTCAGTCTTCCTGAATGCGTCGACCGCGGATGGATACAATCCCTACCGGATCACCCGCAAGGGCCTGGAGTGGGAGGTGCTCGATCCCGATGATTCCTGGAGCCAGATCGGCTATTGGGGAGACCACCAGATCGTCTACCTGACCCGCCTCCTTGAATCGCTGGAAAAATATGAGCCGGGAGTGCTGACAGCGGGCCTGGCGGAGCGATTGTATTCCACGGCAGTCGTCCCATACGAAATCGCACCGTTCGAGGAGCTGGCGTGCGATCCGCGGCATTCGATTTCCTTCGACAAACCGCTTCATGATGAGCTTCTCCGGCGCGCGGGCGAAACCGGTAACGATGGAAAGCTGCTCGCCGGTCCGGACGGCGAGCCGGTCCTGTTTTCGCTCGCAGAGAAGCTGCTTGTTCCCGTCCTGGCAAAAATCAGCAACCTCGTTCCCGGAGGAGGCATTTGGCTCAATACTCAGCGACCGGAGTGGAACGACGCAAACAACGCGCTGGCGGGATGGGGGCTCTCGGTCGTCACGGTTTTTCATCTCCGCCGTCATTTGCTTTTTCTTAAAGGGATCTTCGCGGATGCCTCGGAGGATTTTCTGTTCTCGATTCCTTCGCACGAGTTCATGCGCGATCTGACAGGTGTTTTGGACGTTTTTTGTGCGGGCCCGTCTGATTCCCTGGATGATGCGGGGCGACTGGGCTTCATCCGCGACCTCAGCCTTTCAGGCGAGAAGCACAGGAAGTCGGTTTATCTGCGGCAATGCCCGGAGATGGAACCCGTCTCCGCGAAAGAGGTCGTCCATTTTCTGGATTCAGCCCTTGCGGTCATCGAGGCAACGCTGAAGGAAAATTTCCGGTCAGACCACCTGGTTCACAGCTACAACCTGCTGCACCTCCGGAACGGAGGCGCTGAGATCACCCGGCTCTCCCTTATGCTCGAAGGCCAGGTCGCCGCACTCGGCAGCGGATTCCTTTCTTCAACCGAGGCTCTCGACCTGCTGGATGCTCTGAGGCACAGCCCGCTGTATCGGGAGGACCAGAACAGCTACATGCTCCAGCCGGATCGCGAGCTTCTGCCGTTCCTCTCGCGGAACTGTCTTCCGCCCGATGCCGCGGATCGCTCTTGCCTGATCCGGAAACTCCTCGAACTGGAAGATCGAAGCCTGGTCATCGCCGATGCCTCAGGAGGGCTGCACTTCCATCCGGACCTCACCAACCCGGCCGATCTCGAAGGCCGGCTCGACGGGCTCGCCTCCCGGCCGGAACTCGCGGCGGAAGTGGCCATGGATCGCACACTTGTCCAGATGCTTTGGGAAGAAGTCTTCCATCACAGCGCATTCACCGGACGCAGCGGATCGATTTTCGGATTTGAAGGCCTCGGCTCGATCTACTGGCACATGGTTGCAAAACTTCTGCTGGCGGTGCAGGAATCTCACGCCGCCTGCGAAGACGCCGCAGATGCGGACCGTCTTGCGGAAGCGTATGGGAATATCCGGAATGGCTTGGGATTCCGAAAATCGCCGGAAGTTTACGGCGCCTTTCCGACCGATCCCTATTCACACACCCCTCGCCACCGCGGCGCCCAGCAACCGGGGATGACCGGACAGGTGAAGGAAGAAATCCTCACGCGGCTTGGCGAGTTGGGAGTCGCAGTCAAAAGCGGGCAGATCCACTTTGCGCCCCGCCTGCTCGATGCCGGCGAGTTTCTGGTTGAAGGCGGCACGTTTGCCTACACGGATGTCCGCGGGTGCGAGCAGGAGATGCCGTTGCCTGCGGGGAGCCTGGCATTCACGTTCTGTCAGGTCCCGGTCTGCTTCCGGTCAGGGAAAGGCGTTGGGATCCGGGTGGATTGGGCCGACGGACGAAGCGAACACCTGGCGGAAAACAATCTGCCCCCGGAAATCAGCCGCGAAATCTTTTCGCGGTCGGGTTTGGTGGCCGGACTCACCGTCAAAATCCCGCAGGACCAGCTGGCTTCCTGATCCGCACTCACAGATCCGAATTCCTGCCTGTTGATTTCCATGGCCACCCCCCACCACACAACCGCCCCCGGTGATAGATTGTCCGTCTTTCAAAAGCTCGTCTACGGCCTGGGGGGATTGGCCAACAACATGCTCGGAACGGCGACCGGCAGCCTCATGATCGCCCTGAATCTGGGACTGGGGATGGACCCGGCAAAGATCGGCCTCCTGGGGGCCATCCCGCGAATCTTCGATGCGATCATCGACCCGGTGATGGGATATATTTCCGACCACACGCGGACGCGTTGGGGCAGGCGCAGGCCGTATATTTTCTTCGGCTCCATCTTCTCCGGGATCGCCTACACGGCCCTGTGGGCGTTCCCCGCAGATGCCAGCTTGACGTTTGTCTTCTGGTATTTCCTGCTGGGTTCGATCCTTTTTTATATTGCCTACACGGTGTGGGTCGCACCCTGGGTGGCCCTTGGGTATGAACTGACGCCCGACTACCACGAGAGGACGCGAGTGATGGGCTACTCGACGTTCATCGGTCAGATCGCGTTCCTTCTTACCCCATGGTTCCTGTGGTTCATGCAGCTCAAGATGTTCGGCAACATCATGCGCGGAGCGACGTGGCTGGCATTCGCGATTTCACTGGTTGTTCTTGTCTGCTGCCTGCTCTGCGCCGTCTTCCTTCGCGAACGCCTTGCCGAGGGGATGGAAAAACTGGATCGGGAAGCGGCGGGGGTGGCGCACAAGAACCCTGCAGGCCTCACCGAGATGGTTGCCGACTTCTTCAAGGGGTTTTGGATATCCCTGAAATTCCGCCCGTTTCTCAAACTCAGTGCGACCGCGTTCCTCGTCTTCAACGGCTTCATGCTTGTGGCCTCGTTCACGATTTACGTCTGGATTTATTACGTCTGCGGCGGCGACAAGGAACTGGGAGGCCGGATCGCCGGCGTCGCCGGATCGGTTTCCGGAATCGCCGGATTTCTTGTCGTCATTATTGTGACGAAGCTGGGCACCTCGCTCGGAAAACGCCGCGCATTCATCAGCTGCACGGCCGTGGCCGTGGCCGGCTACATTTCCAAGTTCTTCCTGTTCACCCCGGCATATCCCTGGCTTTCCGTCATCCCTGGCGTCCTGATCGCATTCGGATTCGGGAGCATGTTTCCGCTCGTAGGATCGATGATCGCGGACGTCTGCGACCTCGACGAACTTCAGACACACGAACGCCGCGAAGGAATGTATGGGGCAATTTTCTGGTGGGTGATCAAGGTCGGCATGGCCGCTGCACTCGCGCTGAGCGGGGTTCTCCTGAATTTCACAGGCTTCGATGTCGCCCTTTCCACCCAGAGCGAGAGCACAATTCTTTTCATGCGCATTCTTGACGCCGGGGTGCCCGCAGTGGCCTCTCTCCTGGCCATCTGGCTCATATCCACCTTCGAAATCACCGAGCAGAAAGCCTACGAAGTGCGCGCGGAGTTGGAGCGGCGAAAAGGTCAGGCAGTCCCGGCCGGCCCGCAGTAACCGCACAGTGCGACCACCGGCTTGTGCGGAGGGCAGTTCAGCCTTAGGGTGAAACACCATGAGCATTTCAGCATGGCTCGCCCTTCCAGCAGCTTTGCTTGCGGCGGCCTGCCGCCTGGGTGCAGGGGAATTCGACTCCGAGCGCCGCTCGATGGTTGCAACCCAGATCCGCGACCGGGGAATCGAAGAGGCCGGTGTCCTGGCCGCCATGGAAAAGGTTCCACGACATGAGTTCGTGCCTGAGGAGTTGAGGAAGGAGGCCTATGCAGACAGCCCGCTGCCGATCGGGCACGGGCAGACGATTTCGCAGCCGTATATCGTGGCGCTGATGACCGGATTGCTCGGCATCGACAAAAATTCCCGGGTGCTGGAAATCGGCACCGGCTCGGGTTACCAGGCGGCCGTGCTCGCAGAACTGGCGGGTGATGTTTACACAATCGAACTCATCCCGGAATTGGCACGCGAGGCGGCAGACACCCTGGCTCGTCTCGGCTACAAAAACGTTCATGGCAAAGCCGCGGATGGATACCTCGGTTGGCCGGAGGCCGCGCCGTTTGACGCGATCATCGTCACCTGCGCCCCGGACAATGTGCCGCCAAAACTGGTCGAGCAACTGCGCGAGGGCGGACGGCTTGTGGTGCCGGTCGGCATTCTCACCGAGGGGCAGGAGCTTTTTGTGTTAGAAAAGCTGGATGGCAAAATCCGGCAGAAATCAGTGGCTCCAGTCCGGTTTGTGCCGATGGTCCACGGCCCCGAATAGATGTTCAGGACAGCCGGAGCTTGACGCTGGTCCGGTCCTTCGCAAACAGCAGGGTCTTGATATTTTCGGTTCCGTGACGCGGGGCGTGGTAAAATCCGTTGAAGGCGGCAAGAGCGAGGAGCCCGCGATCCCGCCAATCAAACATCCAGTCGGCAACAGCGGAAGGATCCTCCTGGGGAATTCCGGCCCCGATTTTTATCAGCCAATCGCTGTTGCAAACCTCATGGGATCCGATGGGCGGCGTCATCACGACCGGCAGCCCGAGGGCGGCGTAGAAGCTCAGTTCGCTGGGCTTCGTCCAGAGGACATCCGCCTCGCGGATCACCTGGTTGAACTGCACGAAGTAATCGGTCTTGCTCAACGAGGTGAGCACCTGGATCGATTTCCCGAGCTGCTCCCCCAACCCGACATCCCGGATCGTCTCCAGAAAAAAGCAATTCACTTCCAGCCGGGTTCCGGCCACGAGGCAGATGCGGACACGGCCGCCCTCGAGGGCCGGTTTTAAGCTGAGCAGAATTTCCCGCGCGATCTCCGCCTGTGCGCCCGCGCCACCGACCGCAAAAACAATCGTGAACGGCCGGTCGAGCGATGGGATCGGGCCGAACTCTCCAGCCAGAAGCTGCCGGTATTTGGCCCGGAATGTTCCCTTGGGATCCAGCACGGCGATGCGTCTGGCCAGATCATCGCGGACCGGCGCCACATTCTCCTCCGGTAGTGGAAATCCCGTGAAGAACACCCTGTCCTCCGGAACCCCGTAGAGCATAAGCCGTTTCTGCGCTCTTGCCGTGGGAGCAAAATAAACGATGCGGCTTTCCTTCGGCTTTTCGGCCACCCAGATCCGGTTGATATCAGAGTCGGTGACCACGCAGGAAACATCAGGCAGTCCGAGGTGGTCGGCGGCGAGAGCCACCGCGAAAAACGTGCTCAAAAAAGGAATGTCTTCCTGGCGTGCGTAATCGGGCACGCTCCTGGCGAACCCTTTGCGGATCATATGCCGAAGGCGCAGGGATCCGAGAGTCGGCTTGGAAAGATCCCGGAACGGATAGAACGGTGAGATGCTCTGAAAGTAATCGTAGGTCTTCCAAAGCCAGGGGCCGATCAGCGGGATCCGCCCAAGGCGTGAAACTGTTTCGTAAAATCCCTGGAACTGCCTCCACAACTTTTTTTCCTCTGCTCCGACAATGGAATCGCTGTTCGCGGTGATGATTCGCTCGCGGGCGATATCGCGAAAAGGATACGCCGCGCGCTGATGGCCGTAGCCCATGTCGGCGGTCACAATCCAGGCTTGCTGCGGGGAAGGATTCATCCTGCGATGAACGCAGATTACGGCATAGCACCCGTCGTGTCACGCCGCATCCCGGAGATCCGGCCGGAGCAAAAGCGTGAGATCTCCTCCGGGGCCCGATGCTGGAGGGCGTTTTCATGTCAGTCTCTAAACGGGCGGGACGCCCGTTCACCCTGAGCAGAGCCCCAAAACCTGAACGTTATTTCATGCGTTTGGCTCTGCCATCCGACTCTGCCCGCTTGCCTGTCACAGCCTGCTCATGCAACACTCCGGGCATGAAGTTCGTTATTTCGTATCTGCGAAAACTATTTCGAAGACCGGAGCCAAAGCCAACGCCACGGATCCTGTCGCGGTGGACGCCCCTCTGAATTGTTCGGACTCAAGAAAAAGCCCTGCCCCTTGTGGCAAGGTGGAAACCAGCTATTTTATGGCATGCATTTACCACGGGCACAGGCGTTGAGGTTCGGACTTTTGGCTCTGCTTTGCGTTCTGCTGGCAGGGTGCGCGTATGATATGGGCCCCTATTCCCAGGCTCCTTCGATGGAGGTCGCGGTGCAGGCTGTGCTAGCGAAACAGGGATATTATCAGGGACCGATCGACGGCAGGATCGGACCTGCGACGAGCCGCGCAATCCGGAATTACCAGCGGGATAGCGGGCTCACTCCGACGGGGACGATCAATCCGGCGCTCGTTGCGCGCATGGGACTGGCCGGGACGGTGAACGTGGCCCCGGCCCCCTACTATTCGGGCTATTACGGGTATGCCGCACCGGCTTACTACGCGCCACCTGCAGTGATTGGCCTTGGATGGAGCGGAGGATGGCCGGTTGGCGCAGGATACGGGGGATATTGGAACCGGGGTTGGGGAGGATACGGAGGTTGCTGGAACCGGGGCTGGGGAGGATACAGAGGATATGGCGGCGGATACGGCTACCGGGGATATGGTGGCGGGAACAATTGCCGCGGGTGGAGATGACATATTTAGTGGCGGCCACACGCAAAGCGGTGTAAATGGCGGCTTCCCTATGAGAAAACATCGTTGGCAGTTGGTTCTCGGCTCCCTGCTTCTCTGCGGCGGAATTTCCGGATGCAAGGACAAGAGCGAAGTAAAAGTCTACCGTGTCGCCAAGGCGGATCAGGAACCCTCCTCCGCGAAGGTGATGCCGGATCATGCAGGCATGGGGGCCATGCCGCAAATGGGAGCGCCGATGCCAGCGGGCGCTCCAAATGCTCAGCCTTCGCGGGTCACAGGGAATCCCCCTTCGGACTGGGAGGCACAACCGCTGACCTCCATGCGGCAGGCGAGCTATCTGGTAAAAGGCGCAAACGGGGAAATGGCGGATATTTCGCTGGTGTCCCTTGCCGGTCCGGCCGGAGGAGCTCTGGACAATGTCAACCGGTGGCTCGGCCAGCTCGGAAAGCCGGCCATCACTGCGGAGCAACTTCAGCAGATGGCCCAGCATGTTCCTTCTCCGCTCGGTGATGTGACCATCGTGGATCTTGAAGGATTGCAGCAAGGAGCCGATGCGGCGAAGGATGGACGTATCGTCGCAGGTATCGTCGCCGGCGGGAGCGGAACTTTCTTTTTCAAGATGCGGGGAAATGCCGCGCTCACAGCGGCTCAGAAGGCGGCGTTCATTAAATGGATCGGCACCGTGAAAATGGCGGATGCGCAGCCCTCGCCCGTCCAGCCGTGACCGTGATGCTGCACCGGGTATTTGATATCCTCTCGTCGCTGAAGCTCACGATCATCTGCCTCTCCCTGGCGATGGTGCTCGTCTTCGTCGGGACACTGGCGCAGGTGGATTCCGGCATCTACGATGTGCAGCGCCGGTATTTCCAAAGCCTGATCGTGTGGTGGCAGGCCTCGCCGGGCGGGCCGGGGATTCCTGTATTTCCGGGCGGTCACCTGCTGGGAGCCGTGCTGCTTCTCAACCTCATCGCCGCCCACGCACGCAGATTCCGCTGGTCCTGGAGCAAGCTGGGAATCCATCTCACCCACGCGGGACTGATCATCCTTCTGCTCGGCGGACTCTTCACCGATCTCTTCTCGATCGAGAGCTTCATGCGTCTGGCACCGGGTGAGACAAAAAACTATTCCGAAGATTCCCGGGCCGTGGAGCTTGTCGTGATCGACGGATCGGACAGTGAACTCGACCAGGTCACAGCGATCCCCGAGGCCAGGCTCCGGAAGGAGGGCCTGATCGAGCATGAGAGCCTGCCTTTCCGGATTAATGTGAAGAGATTTTATCAAAACTCGCGGTTTCAGCCGGTCAGCAAGGCACCTCCGGATTCCCGGCCGGCCGCCACCCATGGCCCCGGCGCGATGACGGTTGTTTACGAGGTTCCGCCTGCGACCGCTATGAACGAGCGCGATCTGCAGAGCGCGGTGATCGAAATCCTCCCGCCTGCGGAAGGGGCACAACCACTGGGCACATGGCTCGTCTCCGACCAGCTGGGCGCACCGCAGTCGGTCTCCTACGCCGGAAAGTCCTGGCGGTTCGCGATGCGTCCCGCCCGTTACTACAAGCCATTCAGCCTGTCCCTGCGGAAATTCAACCACGACCGCTATCCCGGCACCGAGATCCCGAAAAATTTTGCAAGCCACGCGGTTCTCATAGATCCCGAGCGGGGCGAGAACCGGGATGTGCTCATCTACATGAACAACCCGCTCAGGTATCGGGGGGAGACATTCTTCCAGTCCGGATTCGAGAAGAACGACGCGGCAACAATCCTTCAGGTGGTTTATAACCCGAGCTTCGTGGCCCCGTATCTGGCGTGCGTCGTTGTCGGCGCCGGATTGCTCTACCAGTTTCTCTTTCACTTTGTCGGCTTCCTGCGCCGGCGCAAATCCATTCCCGCAGCATGAGACGGTATTCCCCATGGATCGCGCTTGTCATCGCGGGGCTTTGGATCGCCGCGAATTCGCTGATGCCGGAACCCGATCCCGACGGATTCGATCTCGTCGCCTTCGGAAAAATTCCCGTGCTCTCGGACGGACGGAACAAGCCGCTCGACACGCTGGCCAGAAATTCTCTGGTCATCATTCACGGCAAGCAGACGCTGCGCCTGGAGAGCGGCACGGTAATCGATGCCAGGCGCTGGCTGGCGGATGTCCTCTTCAACGCGCCACTGGCCGACAAATATCCTTCATTTGTCATCCACAATCCTGATGTGCTCGGAATGTTCGGGTGGGAACAACACGGCCGGAAATATTATAGCTTCGCAGAGCTCGTTCCGTTTTTGGAAAAGATCGATACTCAAGGCCAGCAGGCTCAGGCTGTCGAGTCTGCCAGGCGCACGCCGTTCCAGATTGCCATCCACAACCTCCGCAACTCACTGATCCTCTACCAGCGCTTGAAAAACAGCGCCCGGCCGGAGGTGACGCACAGCTTCTCCGAAGAGATTGCCAGATTTTCGCAGGCAATTGCACCAGGGATGGAGGCCATGGCGAAACGGGAAAAAGGAGAAGCTTACGACAAGCCGACATTTGAGTTCTTTGTGGGACTCGCGGCACGATTCCAGACGATGGGCGAGATGGCGAACATCCTTCCGGTGCCTCCCGGTCCGGAAAGCCGCATGCCGCGCACGGAATGGATCTCGATCGGATCGAGCCTCCTGCAAACAATCCCGACAGGAAAGCTCGATGAGGTGACAAAAACCTACGCGCTCGCAGGCGATGCCTACCACGATGGCAAACCCGCGCAGTTCAACGAGCAGATCCAGGGGCTCGCCACCTGGATGTCCCAAAATGAGCCGAAGGCCGCCAGCCATGCGGCCTACGAGTTTCTTTTCAATCACCTCGCACCGTTCTATCAGGCCATGGGGCTCTACGTGCTCGCGTTTCTTCTGGTCTGCGGATCCTGGCTGAGCAATGACCGGCGGCTTGGCACAGCCGCATTCGGCGTGCTCGTTCTGGCACTCGCCGTGCATACGTTCGGCCTCGGGTCCCGGATGTTCCTGCAGGGCCGTCCGCCGGTGACCAACCTCTACTCCTCCGCCATCTTCATCGGCTGGGCGACCGTGATCATCGGGCTGGTCATGGAAAAAATTTACAAGGACGGCGTCGGCTCGGCCTGCGCCGCGGTGATCGGATTCATCACCCTGATCATCGCCCACCACCTCGCAGGCAGCGGCGATACGCTGGAAATGCTCCAGGCGGTATTGGACACGAACATCTGGCTCGCCACCCATGTGGTCGCGATCACGATCGGCTACTCCGCGATGTTCCTCGCGGGAACGCTGGCAACAATTTATATCGTCCGAGGGGTGTTCACCTCCACCCTCACCAAGGACTCCGCCCAATCGCTCACGCGGATGACCTACGGCGTGGTCTGCTTCGCAACCCTGTTCAGCTTTATCGGCACCGTGCTCGGCGGCATCTGGGCCGACCAGTCCTGGGGCAGGTTCTGGGGATGGGATCCGAAGGAAAACGGAGCCCTGCTGATCGTCCTCTGGTGCGCAATCATCCTGCACGCGCGCTGGGGAGGTTACATCCGGAGCCGCGGCCTCATGGTCATGGCGGTCTTCGGCAATGTGATCACGAGCTTCTCATGGTTCGGCGTCAACATGCTCGGCGTCGGCCTGCATTCCTACGGGTTCATGAACAAAGCCGTCCCGTGGCTCGGTGGCTTCATGATCAGCCAGCTTGTGTTGATGGCCATTGCTTCGATTCCTCTGGTGCGGTGGAAAAGTTTTCGAGGCGCTGGATCATAGGAAATACCCGGATCCGCACTTGCCACGGTGTCGTTTTCCATGGCAGAACCGCGGGGCCGGATTGTTCAGACGATATCGCAGCCGGCAGGTTGCGAACCGTCTGCCTGCGGACGACCTTGGATCCAGTCGGGCAGCCCCCGAAAAGACAGAAATCAGTATTTGCGGCGGCGAAGAACCACCACGACGGTGAGGCTGAAGGCCAAAAGCGCCCAGGTCGAAGGCTCGAATGCACTCATTGCTGTGCCGCCTCCTGGCTCCGGGCGGCCAACTTTCTTTTCCGGAAGTCAGGAGGGGAAAGAGGGGGGCGGCTGCCGGCGCGGGGCAGGCGCCAGGCCTCACGAGAGTCTCGAAATACCGCGCGGGCTTTCGTTTCGGGCTTCCGCTGAGTGGAGGCAGAATTTTTCTGGCGGAATACAGTAAGCGAATAGCCCAGAACCCCCAGAGTTCCGCAACCTGCCCCGAACACCATCACCTGCCAGATGGACAGGCCGGCCCCTTCTCTCATGACGTGGGCCACCGTGGCAATTGTGGCACCGCCTCCCGCTGAAATCATTGCCGCCATCCAGAAAGGCTCCCGGTGAGGCCCCGCGGAACAGTCCATAATAAATGTGATCAAAAAACCCGTGAAAAGTGAGGCCACGAGCGACGTCACAAAAATCCAGTTTGCACCCTGCACGGCCCAGTTTGTATCCATGCAGGGAGACTACCCGCCGGGTTTATTTTTGCGCAATCAGGCCAAATCCGCAACAATTGCGGGGAATTTTCCCATGGCGGATGGGAAAATTTCCTACCCGCTCAAGGGGCCTCGCTGCTGATCCAACGCGCGGCAAATGCCACGAGCTCGGACATTTTTGTCAGGCGGAGCTTGGCTTTGATGTTCGCGCGGTGGGAGTCGACTGTCTTCGGGCTGAGCGAAAGGCGTTTTGCGATTTTCTGCGTCGAGAGCCCGCTCCCGAGGAGTTCAAACACTTCAAACTCCCTGTCGCTGAGCCCGGCCACCCCGATATGGACGGAGGGAGCAGAATAGTTCTCAAGAATGCGTCCGGACATCTGTTCGCTGACATGTATTTTCCCGGTCAGGATGGAGCGGATGGCGGCGAGGAGTTTGGCCCCGCCCTCGTGCTTCATAATATATCCCCGCGCACCGGCCCGCAGCGCGCGCTCGGCGTAGATGCTTTCGTCGTGCATCGAAAGAACGAGCACGGGGACGGCCGGCAACACGGCGCGCACGTCCTTGATGAATTCCAGCCCGCTTTTCCCCTGGAGGGAAATATCGGCGACGATCAAATCCGGCGGAACGTTAAGCGCGGCAGTGAGCCCTCCCTCGGCAGATGAGGCCTCCCAGCAAACCTCCATGTCCGGCTCGCCGGCAATCCAGCGCCCGATGCCGTCGCGGGTCATCGGGTGGTCGTCGAGAAGGGCGATCCGGAATTTCCCGGGGGAGATTTTTTTTGTCATAAAGAAAACGTGCAGGTCATCGTGGTGCCTGCGTTCTGGTGAAATTGCAGGGCTCCGCCGAACATGCTGGCACGATAGCGCATGATGTTCAAACCGCGTCCGGGCCTTTTTGTCTGCCTGGCAGGCGCGCCGTTGTCGGCGACCCGGAGCATCCAATCGGGACCGGCAGGAACAAGTGAAATTTTGATCGAGGTGGCCTTCCCGTGCCGGATCGCGTTCTGGATGGATTCCTGGGCAATCCGGTAAAGGTGGGTGGCGGTGCTGGACGAGGAGATCGCCGGGGGCTTGGGGCACGCGAAGGCGCAGCCGATGCCGAACGTCCTCTCCGTGGTGGCCGCCAGTTCGGCAAGAGCGGTCGAAAGGTCACCGCTTTCCAGAGCGACCGGGGCGAGGCTGTGCGACAGATGGCGCGTTTGAAGGATCACCCTGCGGATGTCGGCGGCCGTCTTCTCGATGAGTGCTTTTTCCTGGAGCTCTCCTGGAAGCCGCGTGGCGACAAGTTCGGCAACATACTGGATGCCGGAAAGTTCCTGGCATATCCCGTCGTGGAGGTCGTGACCGATCCGCCGCTGTTCGCTCTCCGCGATGGCCAGTACCTCCTGCTCCAACTCCTGCCGACGGAGGGTTTCCTTCCGCAATGAGTCCTCGGCCCGCTTGCGGTCGGTGATGTCCTCGATCGTCGCCATGGTGCGGACAGGTTGTCCGCCGGCATCCCGGATGACGGTCATGTTGACGTTCACCCAGATCAGTTCACCGTTCTTGCGCACGTAGCGCTTCTCGAGGCGGTGGCTGGGGACCTCGCCGCGCACGACCCTGTGGAATTCCACGAAATCCCTCTGCCTGTCGTCCGGGTGCGTGATATCGGGAACTTTCATTCTCAGCATCTCAGCCGCCGGATAGCCTGTGATCCGGCACAACTTCTCGTTCACACGCAGCCACCGCCCTGTCTGCGGGTCGCATTGGAACATGCCAATCGAAGCCATTTCGAATATGGCTCGAAATTCCTCGTTGCTTTTCAGCAGCGCCTCTTCGGCCTGCTTGAGCACCGTGATGTCCATGTCCGTCCCGCTGTATCCGGTCAGCTTTCCAGCCGCGTCCAGAATGGGCACCCCGTTGGTCACCACCCAAACAAGCCTTCCGTCAGGGGTGGTGATCTGGTTCAGAAAATTGATGAAAGGCTTCTTGGTTTTGAAGTTCCGGAACGCCTTGGATTTAATGTCCTCCTGTAACTCCGGCGGATGGAGGTCGTAGAAGTGCTTCCGCCCGACGAGTTCCTCCGCCCTGTAGCCCCAGACTTTCAGGCAGGCGGGACTCACTTCAACATAAAGCCCGTCGGCATCAACCCGCCAAAAGACCGTTCCGCTCTGCTCGGCCAGCAGCTCGGCCTCCTCACGGGCCTTGCGGGCCATGTCGCCAAATCCAACTTCTGCAGTGATATTTTCCTTGATTGCGACATAGTGGAGAATTCTCCCCCCTCTGCCGCAAAATGGAAAAATCGTGGCGGATTCCCAATAGAGCGAGCCGTCCTTGCTGCGGTTTTGGAGCCGCCCGGTCCAGGTTCCGCCGGATGAAATTGTTTTCCAAAGTCCGGTATAAACCTCCGGCTTCTGGTTTCCGGATTTCAGGATTCTCGGATTTTTCCCCACCACCTCGCCGGCAGTGTAGCCATTGACCTTTTCAAAGGCCGGATTGACGTACTCGATCCTCCCGTCGGGTTTCGTGACCATTATGACGGATGGCGAGAGTTCCCACGCTTTCCGGAACAATTCCGCGTCCATCTCATCCAATCTTTTCGACCGCGATCGCGGGGCGGTGGAGATCATCCTGGAGGAAGCGGTTGGATTTCAAGCAAAGGGCGGTCAGGCATCACCGCACCGGCCGGCACATACGTGCGATCGCGCTCGCAGAATCGGGAATCAGCGAACGTCTCTGACTTTCTCAAGCGCGGCATCAACGAGGTTGTTCATCAGCGAAAATGCGGGCGCGAGTTCAGTCCCGGGCGACGGAATGTTTCCCTCGATCGAGAGGCGGCCTTTGTAGCCCGCCCGGACCAGTGCCTCCAGAAATGGAACAAATTCGCAGGCCTCGGCAGCGGGAGCCAGCCGATTGGGAATTGTCGCGATATGAGCATGGCGGAGCAAGTCGCCGTTGGCCACGATGTCTTCGCAGGAGTCGCCATCACGCAAAAGGTGATAGGCATCAACGAGCAGGCACAGGGCCGGATGTCCGACCTCACGGACCAAAGCCGCGCACTCACCAACCCCGTTCAGAACATTGCATTCCGTCCGGTTCAGCGGCTCCAGCACAACAGTCACGCCATTCTGTTCCGCGATGGGAGCGAACATGGAACAGAAGCGGACAAGCTGGCCGTGGGCCTGCCCGCGATCAAAGCCCTCAGGAATTTGCCGTGCCCCGCCGGATCCGAACACGATAATCTCAACGCCGGCCTTCGAGGCCCGCTCAAAGGTGGTCGTCACATATTTCCGGAGCGCTTCGAGGTCAGCCGATGGCCCGGTGATCTTCAGATCGCCGGGAACGAAGCAGTTGACCACGGGACAAGGCAGGCTGGCTGAGCGCGCCTCGGCCAGTGCCTCCTCGAATGCCGCTTCCGGCTCGCAGGGCTTGAGCAGCGCGCCGACAGACCACTCGAAATAACTGAAACCCGCCGGGGCGGCCGCCCCGGCGATGGCAGGATTCCCACAAACGCCAAATTGCATAGGTTACATTTCCAAAAGTTGAATGATGACACCGGTCAGCACGGATTGTCCGGTCCGGATCAGGGATTGATTATCTGCGGTTTCCGATCTGCGTCAATAGCCGGTGGATGACCCGGCCGGGCAACCGGTCTAAAACAGCTCCGCACGGACCATTTTCTCGAGGGCATCGAGCCAGCTCGGATCCTCGTTCATGCAGGGAATCAGTTCAAACTCGCGGCCTCCGGCTTCGAGAAAGATTTCGCGTCCGCGCATGGCGATTTCCTCGAGGGTTTCGAGGCAGTCGGAGACGAAGGCCGGGCAGATCACGAGTAGTTTTTTCACACCGCTCTCCGCGAGGCGTGTGAACTCAAAATCGGTGTAGGGCTTCAGCCAGGGATCCCGTCCGAGCCGGGATTGGAAAGCGACCGAATATTTCTGCGGCGGCACGCCGGCCGCCTCGACAAAGGCGCGGACGGTCGCGAAGCACTGCGCGCGGTAGCAGGTGTTATGCGCGGGGGAAGGGGTTTCGCAACAGTTGGGTGTCGCCAGGCAATGGCAGCCGGTCGGGTCGGATTTGCGGAGATGCCGCTCCGGCAACCCATGGAAACTGAACAGCAGGTGGTCGTAGCCGGCACCGAGAAGGTCCGCCGCGCTGGCCGCGAGTGCCGCGATATAATCGGGGTCGTTGTAATACGGTTTAGCGTTTTTCAGCTTCATTCCGGGAGCCAACTGCGCGGCGACTTCTCCCGCCCGGACCAGCGCGGTCTCAAAGCTCGACATCGCGAAGTGCGGAAAAAGCGGGAAGACAAAGAGATCGGTTACGCCCTGGTCCCGCAGACTTTCGATGGCGGACTCAATCGATGGGTTCTGATACCGCATCGCGAGCTCGACCACGACCGACGTCCCCAACCGGCGCTGCAGCTCACGATGGACATTCCGGCTTGTGGCAACGAGCGGAGAGCCATCCTTCGTCCAGACCTTTTCATAGGCTTCCGCCGACTGCGCCGGACGTGAGGGCAGGATGGCAAGATTGACGACGCACCAGCGAACCAGCCACGGGGTGTCGAGCACGCGCGGATCCATGAGAAATTCGCGCAGATACTTCCGCACGTCGGCGACGGACGTGGAATCCGGCGAGCCTAGGTTGATCAACAAAATTCCCTGCTTGCTCATTCGCTGGCAGACTGACCGGAAGCCAGCGACTTTTCAACCCGTTCCGCAATATTGCATCCGGAAACGATGGAATCCCCCAGAGAGATCCCGTCGCGGTAGTGGCCTGCAAAGAAGAGTCCGGGCGCCTCCGCTTCGACATCGGTCATGAGTTGCCGGAATCGGCCATAGCCGAGATTATACTGAGGGATCGCCCTTGGATAAAACGCGCAGTGTCTGAATGTCGGCTGGCCCTTCACACCGAGCAACATTTCCAGATCCCTGAGCGTCAGCCCAAACAGTTCCTCAGGCTGCAAGGAAGCCAGATCCGGATGACGTTCGCCACCGACATAGCTGGTGAGCGTGATATGTCCGGCCGGTGCCCGGTTCGGAAACAGGGATGAGGAAAAGATCGTGCCGAGAATCTTGAACCCCTCGACATTCGGAATCAGCGCACCGAATCCCTGGCAGGGATGGGCAACGTCCCCGCGGCGGAAACCAAGGACCACACTCGCCACCGGCGGATGCCGGATCTCGGAGAATGATGAGAGATCGAGAAGCTTGCCAGATGGTCCCACTTGGAGTTCGGCCAGCTGAAATGCCGTGCCCGCATAGACAACAGCGCTGTGGCTGGCACGGTCTTCGCCGTCGGAAGTGCGGAGGTCGACTGTCCACCCGCTGCCATCGCGGGTGATTCGATTGACCCTGGCATTCCTCTTCACCGCTTCCCCAAGCTGTCCGCTCAATGCGTCAGGCAGAACCTGAAGTCCCTCATCGAAGGAAAACTTCGGCGCACGATCCTTGGAGATTTCCCGTCGTTTCCTCCGTTCCCGGGCACCGAAAATCTGGCCTTTGATAAGCGAGCCGTATTTGAGTTCGAGGGCGGCAAGTTTTGGGAATGCCTGCTGGACCGACAATCTGGCCGGGTCGCCCGCGTAGACTCCCGCCACCATCGCATCGATCGCATGGTCGAGAAATTCCCGTCCCAGCCGCCGGACGACAAACCCGGCTATGCTTTCCTCGACGCCATCCCGCCGCGGCGGCACAAACGGTTCGCAAAGCACGGCCAGCTTGGCGCGGAGCGTGAAGAGTTCTGTCGAAAAAAATCCCAGCGGCGAGCCCGGCATCTCGATCGGACGCTTGTAGCGGACCACGTAGCGCGCACCCGCCTCCGGAGCGGGATCGAGACGGCGGGATTCGAGCCCCGCATCGCGCACGAGCTGCCCGATTTTTGGCGATGTCTCGAGAATCGTGTTCGGCCCGGACTCCGCGAGGTAGCCATCCTGCCGAAGCGACTGGATCGCACCGCCGACCCGGCTGCCCGCCTCGTAGACCACGACAGGAACTCCAGCGCGTTTGAGATAAAATGCTGCCGTCAACCCCGTGATGCCCGCGCCAATGATCGCGACGGATTTCATCAGATCGTCTTCGAGTGCCGCTTCTCATTCGCCGGGGCCAGCGTGTTGTCGAAGCACATCGCAATGTTCCGGATGAAGAGCCGCCCGCTGTCGGTGACGGTAAAGCCGGCCGGCGTTCGCTGCACGAGCCCGTCGCTTTGGAACGGATCGAGCGCAGCGAGTTCTGTCGCAAAGTGGCTCTCGAAATCGACACCCAATTTTTGCGACATTGAGACGAAATCGAGCGACAAATCGCACATCACGCGCATGATGGTTTCGCGCCGGATCTTGTCCTCACCGCTCACAAGATACCCGCGATGCCACGGCATCCGCCCGGCATCCACGGCTTCCTGATACTTCGGCAGTTCCTTCTCGTTCTGCCAGTAGGCATCCGGAATCTGGGAGATCGCGGACATCCCGAATGAGTAGATGTCCGAACCCGAGCGCGTGCTGTAGCCCTGAAAATTCCGCTGGAGCTGTTTGTTCCGCTGGGCGACCGCAAGCTCGTCATCGGGCTTCGCAAAATGATCCATGCCGATATAGACATACCGGCCATTGGCGGTCAGCTTTTCGATAACCAGCTTCAGGACCTGAAGCTTGGTTTCCGGCGTTGGAAGGATTTTTGCCTCCAGGATTTTCTGGGCCGGCTTGATCCACGGCACGTGCGCATAGCTGAACATGGCAAGGCGGTCCGGCTGCATCTCCAGAACGGAATCCAGCGTTTCGTTGAACGTCTCAGGAGTCTGGTGGGGCAGCCCGTAGATGAGGTCGAGGTTGATCGAGCCGAATCCGAGCTCGCGCATCCAGTCCATCGCCTGCTGCGTCATCTCCCGCGGCTGGATCCGGTGGATCGCCTCCTGAACCTGCGGATTAAAATCCTGCACGCCCATCGAGGCGCGGTTGAAACCGATCTCGCGCAGGGCGGCCAGATGGTCGCGGGTCAGTCTGCGCGGATCGACCTCCACGCTCGCCTCGATCTCCGGCGAAAAATCAAAGTGCCTGTGGATGATGCCGCCGAGCCTCCGGATTTCGTCCGGCCGCAAAAATGTCGGCGACCCGCCGCCGAAGTGGAGCTGCACGACCTTGCGGGCGGGATTCAACCGGGGCGACATCTTAGCAACTTCCCGCCCGAGATAATCAATGTAGTCCGCGCCCTTGTCGTGGTTCAGAGTGATCACGGTCGTGCAGCCACAGAACCAGCAGAGGGTTTCGCAAAACGGAATATGGAAATAGACCGAGAGGTCGCGGCCGGCGCGGTTGTTCGCCTCGATGCGAGAGTCGAGTTCGTCCCGCGAAAAATCATCCGTGAATTTGGTAGCCGGCGGATAGCTCGTGTAACGCGGTCCCGCAACGTTGTATTTTTTAACCAGATCGAGATCGACGTGCAGTGCGCTCATGGTGAGAAGTGTTCAGTTTTCAGTGGTTCAGTTTTCAGAGAAGCCATCGTAGCTCAGGCGCGTCCCCTGCTGGGCTGAACACTGGGACCTGAACACTGAAAACATCTGACGGTATCCACAAGCGCCTGGATGCAGTCGAGCTTCGCAGCCGGAGTCACGCCGTGACCGAGGTTGAAAACATGGCCTGTCAGGCCTTTCATGTCCCGAAGGATGCGCGATGTCTCCGACCTGACGAGTTCCGGCGTGGTGGTGAGCAGGAACGGATCGAGGTTGCCTTGGACGCCGACATCCGCGGGGAGCAGCCTGCGCGTTGCTGCCAGCGGCTGCGTCCAATCCACGCTCAGAACATTGGCCCCGGTCGAGACAAGATCTGGCAGCCGGCCGTGGGCGCCCTTGGAAAACACGATCACCGGAACCGTTCCGCCCAGTGCGGCAATGATTTCGCGGATCCAGCGCCCGGAGGCGGCCTCGTAGGCGTTGTCGGCCAGGAGGTCGCCGTGGCTGTCAAAGATCTGCACCGCCCCGGCTCCGGCGGCAATCTGCAGTTTGAGAAATGCGGCCACGACTGCGGTGAGCTTCTCCATCAGTTCCCCAAACAGGAGCGGCGCGGAATAGAACAGGGCCTTTGCGCGGTCGGCGTCCCCGAAGCTGGAACCTTCGACCATGTAGCGGGCGAGCGTCCAAGGGGACCCGGCAAATCCGAGCAGCGCCGTCCGGCCGCCCAGTGCGGGTTTGATCAGCGCAAGTGCCTCAGCGACGTATTGGAGCCGTTCGATGGCATTGCGGGCATCCAGACGCCTGATGTCCTCCGCCGATTTCACGGCGAACTCCATTTCGATGCCCCCGCCTTTTTCCCGGAAATGATACGGCTGCCCCATCGCCTCGGGCACGACGAGAATGTCGCTGAACAAAACCGCCGCGTCGAAATCGAACCGGCGGATCGGCTGCAGGGTGACTTCGGCGGCAAGCTCGGGAGTCCGCACAAGCTCGATAAACGGGTGCTTTTCCTTCAGGGCCCGGTATTCCGGCAGGGCACGACCGGCCTGCCTCATCAGCCATACCGGGGCGCGATCCACCGGCTGGCACCGGCAGGCGGCCAGGAACCGGCTCCGGTTGTTGAGCGGCTCCTCAGGCAGCGGGGCGGTCGAAAGAGGGGCGGGGTTGGTTTTCACCAGGTTGGAAATTTCGTCGCGCAATCGGGTTTGTGTTCGGCAATGAGCAATCCATCAGCCAAGGCGAAAAAGAAGTGCAGGTAAACCCCAAAGCGAGAATTTACATGCCAAGCGCCACGGATTCCGCATACACTGTCCGGCTCGCATGGAAGAAAAAATTCTCACCGTCGGGCTTCCTTCGGGAAGTCTGATGGAACCCACTATCGCACTTTTTGCCAAGGCCGGCTTTTCAATCTCCGGCTCGAACCGCTCGTATCGTCCTGCCGTGGACGACCCCGAGATGCGCATCCGGCTGCTCCGCGCCCAGGAGATAAGCCGCTACATCGAACACGGATATCTGGACTGCGGGATCACCGGCCGCGATTGGGTCGAGGAAAACGAATCCAAGATCGAAGAGGTCGCCAGCCTGGCCTACAGCAAGGTGAGTTCAAACCCGACCCGATGGGTGCTTGTCGTGCCGGAGGATTCCCCGATCCGCACCGTTAAAGACCTCGAAGGCAGGCGCGTGGCCACCGAAGCGGTAGGCATCACCCGCCGGTTTTTCGAGCGTGCCGGAGTGAAAGCCGAGGTCGAATTCTCCTGGGGAGCAACTGAAGTCAAGGTTCCCGACCTCGTGGATGCAATCGTCGATATCACCGAGACCGGGTCTTCGCTCCGCGCGAACAAGCTCCGGATCGTGGACACGCTCATGGAATCGTATCCTGCGCTATTCGCTTCCCCTCAGGCATTTGCAGATTCCTGGAAACGCCAGAAAATCGAAACCCTGGCCCTCCTCCTGCGCGGAGCCCTCGCCGCCCGCGATCTCGTCGGGTTGAAAATGAACCTCCCCGAAAAAAGCCTGAAGAATTTGCTTGAGGCTCTTCCGGCATTGAGGAATCCTACAGTTTCGCCCCTGGCGCAACCCGGATGGGTCGCCATCG
>CAZRIL010000011.1:0-58143 GCA_964600115.1 uncultured Chthoniobacter sp.
CTTCATGAGTATCAGCCGTATCTGGCGATGGATGGAGATTTCCGGCTGCAGCCGGCACCGGAGCGGTTTCCTTCCTCGGCAGGGGGAGAAGGGTTCCGTTCGCTCGCGGCAAAGATCCATGGGATGGGCTTGAAGTTCGGCATCCACATCATGCGCGGTCTGCCCCGGCAGTCGTTCTATCCTGGCTACCCGGCGGTGACATTGCGGCACCGTGCCGCGGAAATGGCCAATCCCGAGGACATGTGCATCTGGCTGAATCACATGTATGGAGTCCGTGCGGAGTCCCCGGCTGGCCAGGAATATTACAATAGCATCTTCAAGCTTTACGCCTCGTGGGGGGTTGACTTCGTAAAGGCGGATGATCTGTCCTTTCCCTATCGTGCCAGTGAAATCGAGGCAATTGACCGGGCACGCAAGCAAGCCGGCCGGCCAATGATGCTCAGCCTCTCCCCGGGCCCGTGCCCGATCGATCAGGCCCGGCACATTGCCAAGCATGCGGAACTCTGGCGGATCTCAGCCGACTTTTGGGATGATTGGAAAAAATTGAAGGAAATGTTCCGCCTCTGCGCGGAGTGGGCTCCGCATCGCGGGGATTCCTCATGGCCGGACGCCGACATGCTGCCGATCGGGCGGATTTCGAAGCGCGGACCTGTCGGGCCGGAGCACGATTCCTATTTTACTCCCGACGAGCAGCGCACGTTGATGACGCTCTGGTGCCTGTTCCGTTCGCCGCTGTTTATCGGCGGAAATCTTCCGGAGATGGACGGGGAAACCCTCTCTCTCCTCACAAATCGGGAGGTTCTCGATGTGCATCGGTATGGCGATGGGGCGCGACCGTTGAGTGGGGACGCTTACCCGGATATCTGGGTTTCGGCCGGCTCCTCCCCGGAGGTTCTTCATGTTGGTATCTTCAATTTGAAAGACAGCCCGGTCAGCCGGGTGATCACCTGGAGCGAAATGGGTTGGTCCGACTCCCCGGAAAGCATCCGCGATCTCTGGGGACAGAAGGATGTCCGGCCCGGAGAATACGGAATCGAAGTCGAAATCCCTCCGCACGGATGCTCGCTTCTTTCATTTGTTCTCCAATCAATGCCGCGGACATTGCAGGCTGCGCCAAGGCGTTCTCTGGTCTCGGCTGCTGGCGCTTGATGTGAAATTTAGAAGTGCATTCTTCACGCTTCTGGCGGCAGCCTGTTTGCTGATTCCGTCCCGGGTGGTCGCGGCTCGTATCGAGCCCGGTGACAGCAGAGTTCAATACCTGGGACGCTTTCATCTCGGAAATTCCGGTCCGGCGAAGTTCAATTGGAGCGGATCCACGATCCGGTTCCAACTCAATGCCCGCCGGGCTGAAGTGATGCTCGGCGGGGCGGCCGTGCGATACGCCATTTTCATCAATGGAAAACCGGCTTCGGAATGGCTGGGCACGCCGGACATCCGGCCGTTGTCAATCGAGGTGCCGCCGGATATTCCGATGCCCGTGACGGTCGAGGTTATCCGGCTCAATCAGCCGCTGTTCGGGCTGAGCCTGTTCTCCGGGATCGAAGTGTTGTCGGAGACAGACCTGCTCCCGCCGCCGGAAAAACCGTCCCGTTGGATTGAGTTCATCGGCGACTCGATCACGGCCGGTCACGGAAATGAAGCGGCAAGCAAAGACGCCCCGCTCAAGGTCGAGACAGAGAACGTCACGAAAACCTATGCGTTCCTCGCCTCCAAAGCGTTGCAGGCCCAACCGGTCGTGGAGGCCTGGTCGGGCATCCGGCTCACGCGCGGACAACCGGAAGAGGTCACCATGCCTGACCGCTGGGGCCGGACGCTTGCGGACGCGGCGTCGAAGCCTTGGGACTTCTCGATCATCCCGGGGGTGGTTGTCATCAATCTTGGGACGAATGACTTTTCCCGCAACCCCCCGGATGAGGCCACGTGGACGAAGGATTACCGCGATTTTCTTGGAACACTGCGCGGAAAATATCCCGGCGCCTGGATCATTTGTTCAAACGGCCCCATGCTCGGTGGAGATGCCCTGCAAAAATTGAAGGCGTGGACAGATGCGTTGGTAAAGGAGCAGAGCGCAGCCGGCGATTCCCGCATCTCCACCCTTTATTTCAGTCCCCAACGGCGTGAGGACGGAATCGGCGGACAATGGCACCCGAGCCTGCGAACCCACGCCATCATGGCGAAACGCCTCAGCGAGGAAATCGCGGATAAAGCCGGCTGGTCTGCGGACGCGGTTGAGATTCCCCCCGTCACACAGACGGTGCCTTAATACTTAGAGCGTATTAAGAAATGTCGTGGCCGCATTCTACTGTAGCCGCCCCACTCTGTTGGGGCGTCAGCGAGGCGCGGTAGCAGAGTGCCGCGGCTACAGTATGTATTAAACCGCTCTAGAGAAATGATGCAGGCGTAGGATGGGGTTGGTCGGAAACCAAAGGAAAAAACGTTTTACAGACTGAGTCGTCGGAGGTGACGCGGTGTGGGCAACTCCGAGATGGGCAATTCTCCTGAGGCGATCGCATACATTTTTTCATGCGAGGCCTGAGCGGCTTCAGAGATAATGCTTTGTTCTCGATGGCAGACATCGAGGAAACCGCAATTGTAGGGTTCGCCATCGAATCGGCCGAGCGCGCTTTGATCGTAGAGGGTGAACCAGTGGACGCCGACGCACCATGGTTCGGCGGCATGGGCTTCCAGGTAACGCCGGTAGGCGAGGCCTCGATCGTGTTGGGTGGCCACGGTTTCCAAACCCGCAGCGGGGAACCCGGTGTCACTTGAGCCAAAGTGCCATTCGCCAATGAGCACCGGCCGGTTCAAATTTTCCGCGATATCCGCCCCGGCGGGACGCGGCTTTTTGCTGTAGGAATTGAAACTGAAGACATCAAACGAGCTGAGGGAAGGCAACATCCAGTCCGGCGGCACATGCGCGAAGCGGGCCCCGAGGTTGAGGTGGTTGGGATCCACTGCGCGACACGCAGCCGCGAGCGTATCGAACAAACGCGCGACCATCTGCGCGGAATAGTCGCGGGTGTCCTCAAGAAAGGCAGGCGATTCGGGCAGATGATCCCAACGGCCGGAGACAACCGCGGCAAAAGTCATGCCGGGAATCTCCCATGAGTCAGCCAAAGCAGTTTCGTCCGGATAGCGCGAACGAAGCCATTCGGTGAATGTGGCGCGTGAGGCCGCAGACCCGGTGTGAACCAACATCCCGGCTGCCGGAGTTTGTCCTGCAATGCTCCAGGTGGGCTCATTGCATATGAAGTATCCTAGGAAGGCTGGATCATCGCGCGTGGGTTCGAGTTGTTTTGCCCACTCAGCGCAGGCCTGCGGGAAACCCGGATGAAAGACATCCGGGAAATCGCGGAAAACTTTTGGGACCGGCAAACTGTCGATATCGCGCAACGGTCGCGTGTAAGGCAGACCGGCTTCGCGCCCCAATTCCCATTCCGACCAATTGCCGATGGTGTTGAAACGACGTTTGCGCAGAAAGCGTGCGGTGAGTTTCCGCCATTCGCGCCTCCAGGAACCAGGGCCGAAAGTGCGCACGAAATTGGCAGCAAGAAAGTTGATGCCGGAACCGGCGTTGACGCCGTGCATTCTGTCCAAACGGACGTCGGCCCACTCTGCGGACTCATCCGGTTTCCATGGCAGGAGGTGATCCAATCCGCCTACAGCTGCTTCGACGAGAGGCGCGACACAACAAATTCCGGTGGACCAAAAGCCCGCACCTTCGGGATCGACGAGCCACCAGCGTTTTCCATCGTGTTCCGTTCTAAAGAACCCGGTCGCGTCGAAGCGGGTCCCCGCAAATCCACCCCACCGGGTCCAGTTATTGGGAAAGAATTGATCTGGGGCGGAGATTTCAGAATGCAGATGCTTTGCCATTTGCTCCTCGTCAGCGGTTTTATCGGGCCAGGTGCACGTGGCATTCTGACCCAGCGCATCGAGCAAATAGCGGTGTTCTGATTCGGCATGGGCTAATTTTTTCGGCACCTCGGCACTGACTCTCCATGGTGTCTGCCACCACCCCGCAGCCTCCTCCGGTCCGGCCAGCAAAGTGACTCTCACAGTGGTGACCTCGTCTGCGGGCACGAGGTCCCCCCCGCACATTGGCTTGAGCAACGCGCCTTCCCGCGGGAGTAACCACGCATTCATTCGCAAAGCGCTGCCCGGGATGCGCAATCTCGCCTTTACCTGTGGGTAAAGTCCGAAAATGATTTCCCCGGCGCGTTTTTCATCCGCGGGCAGGAATTCCAATTTGATTTGGAGCAGGGTGGGGTGGGGATTGAAAAAATCCGCAGTCAGCCAGGTATTGTCGCGAAAAGTATCACATGCCGGGGTGAAGACATCCGGCAAATCGTCTGCGGCATGATGTTTCCAAATATTTTCAGAATCACAAAAGGGCAGGCTGCTTTTCATAAACTCCAAGTCGGGTGGTGCGCAGTCAACTATCGGCGCAGCAACTCCACCTCAACCGTGTCGCTGTTTTTGCCCGGCCCGAGCCGAGGGGATAGTTGTTCGATCTCGACGACCGGCCATTCGTCCGAACCGAGATACACTTGTGAGCGGCACCCGCCATCTGTCTCGCCGGTCACCATTCCGGTGATGGTGCCGCTGTGCAGGATCAATTCCACATGCGGCCAGAGAGCCCTGAGGCTTTGAACGGGAAAACCGAGCTTTTCCTCGGTGGACTGGCGTGTCAGGAAAGTATCCTTGCCGACCGCCTTTGCGTGTGGCGGTTTCTCAAAGTGCTTGCGAACTCCAGCCCGTTCTCGCAGCGGCAGTTGAAGGCACCCCATCGGCAATGCCGGAGAGATGCGCTGTCGGGCCACAATGGCGTCAGGATTCTCCAACTGAAAAATCTGAATCGCCTGGCGTCCGTCCGGGAGTATTTCTATCCAATCCACTCGACACGAAAGAACACCTGGCCGGATCCATGAGTAACGCCGTGTGAGGGCGACATCGGTTCCTTTTCCAACTGGTGACTCCAGCACGAGCGTCCCGGGGCCGTCATTCCTCACGTTTCGGGCGGGCATCATTTCCCAGTTATTCGGCGGCGGCCATATGGTTGCCCATTCGGTTTGTGGTCCCAGCCAGATCCGATGTCCTCCGATTTGGAGCAAATCAGGCGGGGGGGCTGGAGAATGCAGAAGATTTGGACCATCACGCGGGCCCAGAAAACGCAACCGGCCATAGCCTTCTTCCACGACCGCACGCCATGGACCGCTCTCAGATATCCAAATCGCATCTTGCCCGGCGTTTTCCTGTCGCCAGGATTGCGCGGGCATCCGGCCGACAAAGAGAACCAGAAGAAGACTTATGACGGAATATCTCATGAGGGCAGCTCTACAGATTAGATATTTTGACGCCCTGCCACAATTTCGGAAAGCGGTGTAGAGGAATTTTGAAAAAATCTTGGTTTGGGAGCACCAAGCAAAGAATCATGTTCCACTACGTTTCCGGGTCGGTCGGTTTCAGAAATCATGACGCCGGGAAGATTGGTTACAGCCGAAAATCCAATGCGTTGAAGGCAGTCGGGCATAGAGCCGATGTAGCGACTCTTCTCAAAACAACAAGAACCCGGTATTGCAAGACGTTGCACGAGGTCGGGCATCCGGGTGCAAGGGATTGCATCCGCCCAAAGTTGTCCACTCCCCGCCATAATCGGAAGATCTGTTGTCTTCCCAAAGTCGATGCCGCCATCGTCCGACGGATTTCCCCAATGATGAGATTCTAACTGCCCTTATAAGATGAAATACACAACCTTGCTTGCAATCTGCACCATAGCGTCCGCCTCGATCGCCTTCGCTCAGACCGGAATGCCCGTCACCATCATGCCTATCGGCGATTCCCTGACCCAGTCGGAGCCCGGATACCGGGGCCCGCTCCTCGCCAAGCTCAAGGAGGCGGGATTCCAAGTCGAGTTTGTCGGCCCCAAGAAGGCCGATCCTGCCAAGCCCGGCTCTACCGCGCACGCAGGAAACGGGGGCTTTACGATCGGTCCCGGCGCCTCGAAGGCGGATGAGTGGACAGGCGGAAAAGGCAACATCTACGACAACGTCGGGAACTGGCTGAAGCTCCAGCCCGACATCGTGCTCCTGCTCATTGGTACGAACGATTATTTTAACATCGGCAAGCTCCAGCCCGACTACAAGCCCGACCGCGACGGTCCTGCCCGGCTCGGCGTGCTACTGGACAAAATTCACGAGGTCAGCCCCAAGACAAAAATCCTCGTTTCCTCGATTATGCCGGTGGGCTGGAACAAAGAGTTCGCGAAGCCCTTTAATGCGGCCATTCCCGGCCTCGTGGCGACACGGCCATTTGCCACGTTTGTGGATCTCAACGCTACCACCGGATTTGTCGCTGGCGATTGGTCCAAGGATAACCTGCATCCCAGCGACCAGGGCTATGTGAAAATGGCCGACGGCTGGTTCAACGCCCTTAAGCCGGTTTTGAAGTGACAGCCGCTGCATGATCCTTGGATTCCTGTGAAAAAGCTTCTCCTCCGCTCCGCATGGCAAACCGTCAATATTGGCGACATCGGACACACACCTGGAGCTCTTCGCCTCTTTGAGCGGTATCTGCCCGATGTCGAAATCACCCTCTGGCCTTCGAAGGTCGACCGGGGAGTGCGCGAACAGCTCCTCGCGGCATTTCCCAAGCTCCGCATCGCGGAGGGGGATGTCGGTCTCGACGGCGTGGCAACCACTCCCGATCTGCAGCTCGCATTTGATGAAGCGGATGTGCTCGTCCATGGCTCAGGCCCAAACGTCATGGCTTGGGAACATTTTGAGGCATGGCGCCTCAATCGCCCCGGCAAACACTGCGGGCTCTTCGGCATCACATTCGACCGCACGCGCCACGGATATACCGACTGGGAGGACGGCACGCTGGATGACCTTCGTGCCCGTTCGATGGCCCTGCCCAAGCAGGCGATCAGCGCGAAAGAGCGAGAACTCTTTGACTCGGTATCGTTCGCCTTTTTCCGCGATACGCTCTCCTTGGAATACATCCGCCGCGAGTTTCCCAACATCCCGCTCACAGGCTTCGGGCCTGATGCAACTTTCGCTTGCGATCTGCGTGAGGACACACTCGCCGAAAACTGGCTGTCCGGCAACGGACTCGAGAGCAAAAAATTTATCTGCGTCATCCCGCGCCTGCGCTGGACGCCCTACTACAAGATGCACGGTTACCAGCCCTCCGCTGATGACCTCGTGAAAGATGACATCAACGCCCGCACCCGCTCCGCCGACCACGCTGGGCTGCGCGAGCTCATCATCCGATGGGTGCGCGAGACCGGGCTCAAGGTTCTCGTTTGTCCCGAGATGACCTATCAGGTCCAGCTCGGCAAAGAGGAACTCGTTGATCCTCTTCCCGCCGACGTGAAGGCGCACGTTGTCTGGCGGGACAGCTACTGGCTGAACGACGAGGCCACCTCCGTTTACCGGCACGCGCATACCGTCATCAGCCTCGAAAACCATTCGCCGATACTCGCGCTTGCCCAAGGCACGCCGGTCATATTCATCCGCCAACCCACCGACACCTGCAAAGGACAGATGTGGCATGACCTTGGTTTGGACCCGAACTTCCTTGAAGTTCATCAAGCCACTGGAGACGTCCTTTGGACCCGCCTGTCTGCCATTCACGCCGACTACCCCGCCGCACAGGCCCGCGTGGCCACCCTTTGCGCCCGTGTTGAGGTCCTCCAGGAGGCCATGGTTCTGGCCGTTTCGGAAACGATGTTATGAGAAGTATCCTCTGTGTTACCGGACCTTCGGGCGAAAGGCCGGACTTCGGATTCCTTGCCCGCCACGGGTTTGCTGTCACACACCTTGCGGACACATCGCCGGACCTGGGCCGTGGCCTCGCCGAACACGACATCGTGATTCTGGCGTGCGAAACGCGTGTGACGCAGCATGCGCGGATATGGAACTGCGAGCGTGAACTGTTCCAGCATGTGCGTGGTGGCGGGCGCTTGCTGTTTTGCGCGCCGGGCATTGGTGCATGGTCGATGGTTTGGAGTGCCTATCCCGCACTTCTCCCGGTCACCCCTTTTAAGCGCTCGGCGTTCAGCGAAAGTTTTGCGGAGCGTTTTCGCTGGGATCGCGGCTTGGAAGAGGGGCGGCGATCCCGCGTGGTGCCATCAGTTCATCCGGTGTGCGACGGCATCCGCGACTGGCCCGGCTTCTACGAAGGCCCCAAGCCGGGTTCCTATAACGCCTACGACTTCGATCGCTGGTTGCCGAAACCGCACAGCGAAGTCGCTCTGCGAACAGAGGACGGCGGCGTGGCGCTGGCGTTCATGGAGTTTGGCAAAGGGCGGACAGCCTTCGTGCTCGCGGATGTTCACGATGATGGCGGACTGGCCTGGAGCGGATGGAGTGATCGGGAGCGGTTTTGGGGTTCGCTGCTGCAGTATCTCGACTCGGGCGACCTGCGCATCGAACGCGCACCGGATGGCGTTGTTCCTTTCGCGCCGCGGGTTCCTTTGATTCCGCGAAGTCCTTTCAAGTTCCGCGCAAGCCCGCGCACGGGCAATGCCGAGTGGCCGCGGATCCTGACCCGCACCGACTGGACGATGATGTCCGACAACCAGGTCACGGTGAACGTTTCCGGAAACCCGATCACCCGCGATCCCGGACTCTTCGGTGACGGATGGCATAACGATCCGCTCGCCGAACTCGGCATTGGGCACGCGAAATTTTATCCGCCTCCGACGCAGTTTGAGTCCGCGCTTTCGGCAGACGTGCTCGTGGGCGGCGAAGTGGTTGGAATGCTTCCCGTGCCGGGCTCGTATCGCTGGCAGCCCCACCTCGCCGTTAATCAATTTGAGTCGGCTGACGGTTCCATCCTGATCGAAAAACGCATGGCCGTCGCTGATGACACGGTTTGTGTGGAGCTGCGCGTGATGCGCGGGACGATTGGTTGCTTAAGGCTTCGCGGCTTTAATCGCTTCCACGGTTTCCTCGAAGTCTCGGGAAACAAACTTCTCGGGCAGGTGGAATCGGGCGTGATGTTCGGCGTTTCCGCGAGCGTGCCGGTGCGCTGGACCACGCGTGAGAACCCGCTTCGCTACGAAGCCGAAGCCCGGTGCGATGGGGTTCTCGCGATCGCATTCACGGCGGCGATCGAACTTGACCCGGTGAAGGCGCGCCTCGACGCTGCGATGGATAATCCCGGGCATGTTTTTGCGACCGCGTTCAACAAGTGGGATGCCTATTTCCTTGAGCAGGTCCCGGCCTTTCACTCCGACGATCCGGATATCGAACGCCTGGTTTACGGTGCGTTCCTCGGCTTTGGGATCAATCTTTACGACATTCCGTTTGAGCCATGGCGTGACCCGCACAGCTGCCCGAGCAAAATGCATTTCGATCCCCAGTGGGAACAGGATGACGTGCAATCGGCCACCATCGGCAAATGGCTCCGCGACCCCGCCTTGATCGAGCGGCAACTGCTCCGTCCGTTCCGGATCGGATACGAACTCAACGCCAACGCTGCGTATGGTCTTGTCGAGCGGAAGACGCAAGGCACGATCGGCGAGCTTCAACAATACTCGATTCCACTGCGCGAGGTGTTCCTGTTTGACCCGCGCCCCGAGCTGCGGGGCGACATCATTGCGGCGATGCTGCGCGAGGAAAACGAGAGCCTCGCCTGCATTCCCGTAGATCCCGGAACAGGACTTGCCTGCATCTTCAATTGCCTCGGTATGGATGATTCGCCGCGCTGGGATATTGTCAGCCCCGGGCAGAAGGCGGAGTGGTTTCAGACGTTTGAGCGAGCCATGCTCACGCCCGACGTCAATGCGACGATGGCCCATCGCGCGGCGTTCCTCAGCGAGCTTTTCGAGGAAAGCGGCGATATGCGAGCGGCCGGATGTATCGAGCGGTCACGGCGGCTTAAAGCGCTTGTGCGCCGGCATCTCTGGTCGGGCACAGTCGGATTTTTTGTGGATCGTGTGGCGGGTGGAAGCGAGCCCTCCGACGTGCTCACGCCGATGGGTTTCCTTCCCCTGCTGCTCGGGCCGTTTGACGACGAAGTGACAAAGAGCATTACGCGACCGATCTACGATCCTACGGTATTCCAAACCCCGTTCGGATTGCCGACCGTGGCGTGCTCTCATCCGAAATTCGACCCGATGTCGTATTGGCGCGGCAGTATTTGGCCGCGCACGAACTGGTTTGCCGCCGAGTCGCTCTACCATGGCGGACTGAAACAAGCCGCCGCCGAGGTCACCCGCCGCTGGATTGAACTCATCGTGAAAAACGGTGCAGACATGCGCGAGAACTTCAACCCGATCACCGGCGAGAAGAAGTGCGTCACGATGTTCACGGAAGGCCTGGCTGGAGCGGCCGATGTGTATTTCAAAAACGTGGTCGGCTTCCGTCCCACATGGGCCGGCTTCGACCTTGACCCCATCGCACTCGACCGCAATACACCCTCATTTTCATTCGGGCCGTTCCGCTACCGCGAGCAGGAGATTACCATCTCCTGGGATCGTGCGAATGGGATGGGTGAGATCCGCCTTAACGACCACACGGAAAAATGGACTCCCGGCATTTTTCGGTCGTTCCAGCTTCCGCATATAGCGTAAGGACCATGACAAATATCCTCCAGCGGCTGCGTTCCTCAGGATTGGCGGAACGCTATCGGCTGCGGGCGCAATTGGCCTCGGATGCCTCTCCCGAGGCAGCGCAAGCCGCGCAACATTTGCTCGCCGATGATACAGCCAGCCGCTTGACATTGGCGGGGACGGACCTCAAGCCGGTTTTCATTGGGAGCCCTCCCCGGTGGTGGGACAACCCCACGGGCAATCCCGAGTTCAACGCTGAACTGAATCGAATGTTCCATTGGGAGAGGATGGCACGAGCCTACGCTCTCACGGGTAAATCATCGTATGCAGAGCAGATTCTGAGTGAACTCGATAACTGGATCGAAACCTGCCCGGTTCCGCCCATCTCGGAAGACTCCGTCAAACTCCACGAGGCTTTCAATTCTCAGACCCCATGGCGCAGTCTCGAAGTCGGCTTGCGCATGGAACGCACATGGCCCGCTGTGATCGAAGCTTTGTGTGAGTCCCCATTGTTCACCCCGGAACGGATCGAACGAATTGTCACCTGCATGCAGGCCCACGGACGGGTGCTTTTCAGCGTCTGTCCACGATTCTGGCCGAAGGCAGACCACAATCATTATCTCACAGAAAACGCCGGGCTGCTTCGTCTTGCCCTGCTGTTCCCCGAGCTGCCGGAATCGGAAGTATGGAGCCGGCATGCGCAGAAGGAGTTGGAACGATGCCTGCGGATGCAGCTAACTACAGACGGAGGCCAAATTGAAGGCTGCCCAGGCTATCACAATGTCTGTCTGCGCACCTTCTCGCTCATTGTTATTTTTGCAAAGGAAAGCGGAATCATTTTTTCCACCGAATTTTTGGATCGCCTGCGTGGTGCTATGGCTTACAGCCTGCATTCCTACCGGCCCTCAGGCACGATGGTGCCTCTCGGGGACAGCGATGCGACTCCGACTCCACCGATCACTGCGCTTCTGGTCGCAGCGCTCGCTCTGGATCGCTGGGAAGAAGTTGAGCAACTCCGAAAGTTTGCGCCTCCCGCTGCGTTCCGGGAAGCGGTGGCTGCTGTCATCTGGCAGGCACCGGATCCCATCGCCTGGGTTAACCGTGCGAATCACGTGACCGCACAAGAACCCCTGATTCGCTCGCATTGGCAGCGTGAACTGGGGCAGGCGATGATGCGCACCGATTGGAGCAGTGACGCTGCGTCTGTTGCGGTCACTTGCCGGACGCCGGTTAACAACGGTCACGCCCACATTGATCCCGCATCATTCGACTTCTCTGCATTCGGGCGACCGCTGGCCGTTGATCCGGCTCGCTTCAGCTACGCCGAAACCAAGGCGCGCAGGGATTTCAAATCCGCCACGTGGCACAACACGATTACCGTCAACCACTGCGAGCCATTTGCCTACATCGACACATGGAACTTCGGACCACAACAGCCCGGGACTATTCGCCGACTCCTCTCGGCGCCCTCATGGCAGGCAACGGAATGTGTGCACGAAAACTTTTCGCCGACACTCCACCACCGTCTGGTTTTATTGCTTGATGAACCCAAGGCCCTGGTGGTGGTGGATTCACTGAATGGACTGGCCCCCGCCGATACCGTCCAACTATGGTTCCACTTGGATTCGATCCTCGTGGAGTTCGATCCCGCATGTGCCAGCGCCCAAACAAACGATCCCGGTCTCGCCAACCTCCGGGTCCAATCAGCCTCAGGTTTGGAATTGTCGTCCCACCCTGGCCGGGTGTCAGATATCCCCGACTCCGCCCACCCTTCCACGCGGCTCTGCTTCGCAGACAAAGGCGGTCCATCGCACCGCGTTTACTCCACCGTGCTCCTTCCCCGCCCTTCGGACGCCAAGGATTGGCCGTCACTTTCCGTGGTTCAGGAACTATCCGGACCCGGTATTCGCCTCTTGATCCATTATGGAGATCGCAAACGGTTGGTGACTTGGAATCCTGGACGCGAATTGCAGTTTTCAATTGCCGCTGCTCTGAATGGATGAAGACCGCCTTTTCCCATCCTGATCGAAAAGCGCATGCAACTTGACCCATGATGTAAGCTGAAGGTGGCTGCGCGGCTTCCGTTCCCTATGACTAAGTGCGGGCCGCCCTCCTCGCCCAAGGCGCCAAATTCCCCACATGATCTCATCATTTTTATGAGCACATTGCCTTTCGCCGATGATCTCCACACCTTGGCACACCAGCTTCGCGCGAATCCGCCGCCGGTGGCGGCCCTGCCGGGCGATCTGTCAGCAGACGAGGCGCTCGCTGCGCTGCGCGCCGACGGCACGTGGGCGGATTTGGACTATTCGGACAGCATCGATTTCAGGATTTTCCCGTCATCTGCGCACCTGCGTCGGGCGAATCTTATTTTGGATTCTCCCGCGACTGCCGCGCCCGGCGAACGTGATCGCAGGAGGCACGTCGCGCATCAGGCGCTCTCCTCCTGGCTCCGGCTCGATCCGCAGACCGGGCAGGGCTGGTATCAAACGATCGGGGTGCCGCAATGGATTGGGCGGCTTGCGCTGGAGTTTGAGAACGAGCTCACCCCCGCGGAGAAAAAGTGCGTGCTCGCGATCCTCCGCCGCTGCGTGCGGACTGACGGCGAACTGATCTACGCGAACGCACCCGCCACGGGCCAGAATCTCCAGTGGCAAGCGTCGTTGCAGATCGTGGCCGGCTGCATGGACCGGGACGCCGCGCAGGTGGAGCGCTACGTCCGCCGTATCGAACGGGAGCTGCAAATAACCGAGGAGGAAGGCATCCAGGCGGGCCTGAGTTTTCAGCAGCACGGTCGCCAGCTCTACGCAGGCGGTTACGGGCTGGGTTTTACGACCGACGCAGCGCGCCTGGCAGTGCAGACCCGCGGCACGCGCTTCGCGTTAAAACCGGAAACCGTGGATCTGCTCACGCGTTTCCTGCTCGACGGGCAGCAGGGCATGTTGCGCGGAGCGCGCTGGGATTTCACGACGATCGGACGCGAGATCGCGCGCGGGGGTCGCGATGCGGCACCGCTGGCCGCGGCGGCCGACCAGCTGGCTTCGTTTGGCGGGCCGCGAGCAGAGGAACTGCGCGGACTCGCCCGCCGCCTGCGCGGCGAAGAATCGGCGGGCCATGCGCCGGCGGCGTTCCGCGTGTTCTGGCGGTCGGATTTCGTGAGCCAGACGCAGCCGGAGTTTCATTTTTCGGTGCGCATGACCTCCACGCGCATGAACGGCAGCGAGGCGGGCAACGGAGAGAACGAACTTGGTGCCTACCTCGGCGATGGCGCCACGACGCTCATGCGCACGGGCGACGAGTATCACGGCATTTTCCCGATGTGGGACTGGCGGCGCATCCCCGGTGTAACGAATACCTACCAACCCGAGGTGCCATTGCCGATTTATGATTGGAGCAAGGGCTACGCGGCCGGCAGCGACTTCGCGGGAGGCACGGGGGACGGTGCAAATGGACTCGCCGCCATGGAACTCAGCCGTCTCGGAGTTCATGCCCACAAAGCCTGGTTCTTTATCGGGGATTCGGTGGTCTGTCTTGGTGCCGGAATTCGCGCCGATGACGCCCAAGCGCCTCTGATCACCACCATCAACCAGTGCTTTGCAAAGGGGGCGCTGCAGACAAGTGGCACACCAAGCGAGGTCAACGCTGGAGCAACCTTCTCGCTCCAAGGCCCCGGTTGGATCCACCATGACGGAGTCGCTTACCTGAATCTGGATGGGAATGTATTACACGCCCAGATCGTCCAGCAGACCGGTTCCTGGAAGGACGTCGATCAGCTTCAAGGCTCCCCGGAAACCCTTGCTAACGACGTCTTTTCCGCATGGATCGAACACGGTGAACAACCTGCCGCTTACGCCTACATCGTCGCTCCCGGCCTTTCACCCGAGGGCATTCCGGCCTACGAGAAGCAGGGAGCGCCGCAGGTGCTCATAAACACCGAATCCCTCCAGGCTGTCGCCAGCGCGAAGGGGGAGATCGTGCAGATTGCTTTTTGGTCGCCGGGGGAACTACTGCTGCCCGACGGAGGCAAAATCCAGGCCGACAGTTCCTGCTTGCTCCAGCTCCGGACCCTTCCCGGCGGTCGGTGGACACTTGCTGTCAGCAATCCGACGCAAAAGGCGTGCACGCTTCACGTGCGATTGAGCCGTTCGTTCACTGGCAGCATGACCCGACCCGATGGTGAGGGGACGCTCGTAACCTTCCACTTCCCGGCCAATCTCGAGACCGCAGGAAAACCCCAGGTCTGTGAGCTGCTCGCCGCGGGAGGGTGCCGCGCCCGCTGAGCCGTTCAAAACGGAATGGCGCACCAAAACCATCGCAGTTGACTTCGCCGATCCGTTGCATCGGTTTATTCGGCTCATGGCCTTGGTTCGAGGCCGATCAAGATGGTTGTCTCGCACTTGGATGGATCTTTATTCCAATGACCGTAGACCTCAAGATTCGGGCACTTGGGGACCTCGTCGCGTGCTTTTAGTTGCGCGAACAGAAGCGGCCAAATCCGGGGAAGTGTCGAGTATGGCCCGACATGCACATGCCGAAGGTATCGATCGAGCGACACATTCAGCTTTTCGAGCGTGCCCACATCCGTCGTCGGCTCGGCCAATTCTACTCCCGTGAACATCGCGGAATTGGACAAGTAAACCCAGTGATTGATTCCCTTGGTCTTGATGTGCCGATCCTGAATATCCCGCCACATCCTGTCCATGAGGCGTTTGCCCGAAGCCGCTACATCCCCGTCGTTGATGGCACCGCCGTATCCCAACAGCGCTACTCGAAATGGCTCGCCAGAGATTTTAATATTCATGTCAGGACTCCACGACCGCTACTCCCAGCGCCGCGAGGGACCACTTGCCCTTTGCTTCGAGGCCTGTGATCAACTCCCTGCCGCGAACGCCGCCAAGGTCCACTGTGACTGGCTCGGCACGGTGGTTGAGGAGGAAGAGGAAATCTCGACCGCCTCCGGACCTCCTCGTGACTTCGACATCTGCGGGGACGTCGAGCGGGGCCCGGACACCGGTTTTTCCCGTGAGATGTTTGACGAGGTCGGCATAGAAGCCCGGCTCCAATTCGGTTCCCAAATACCAGGCTTCACCCTTTCCAAATCCGTGACGTGTGATTGCGGGAAGTCCGGCATAGTATTCGCTTTCAAAGGTTGCGACCGCCTCCGCGCCTTCGGTGCGGATGACCTCCGCCCAGAATGATGAGGTGTAGCGTTCCTTGAAACCATCCTTGTCGGGGAGGGAGACCGCATTCGTCCGCTCGTCCGGCGGAACCGCCCATTCTTCAACCGTCAGACCAAGCAGCTTCCGGAAGGGGGCCGGATATCCGCCGAGGTGCACACGGTCGTTCTCATCAACGATGCCGCTGAAATAGGTGAAGACGACTGTGCCGCCGCCCGCAACGAAGGCTTCAATTTTCTCCGCGACCCCCGCGTGAACGAGGTAGAGGCATGGGACGAAGAGCAGCTTGTAGCCCGTGAGATCGCTGTCGGCGAAAACGAAATCGGTCGCGATGTTCCGGTGTTGCAGCGCAACGTAGAAGTTCTCGATGGCGCGGTTGTATTTCAAATCGTTGTTCGGCTTGCTGGGGAGTTCGAGCGCCCACCAGTTATCCTGATCGAAGATGATCGCGGTCTCCGCCTTGAACCGCGTGCCTGCAATGGAATCCAGTCGCTGGAGCTCGTTGCCGAGTTGCTTCACTTCTTGGAAACAGCGTTGGCTGGCGGGATCTCCATGGCCAATCATCGAGCCATGATATTTTTCCGCACCGGCCCGTGCCTGCCGCCACTGGAAAAAGCAGATTCCATCTGCTCCGTGGGCGATCGATTGATAGCTCCAAAGACGCATGAGGCCTGGTGACTTTGTCGCGTTCCGGTCTCGCCAGTTCACATGGGTCGTGACTTGCTCCATAATGAGCCACGGAGCGCCATCCTTCCATGAGCGTGTCATGTCGGCATTCTGTGCCAGCGGACGGCTGGATCCGGTCGGTTCCGGATAAATGTCCAGGCATGTGAAGTCCAGGTTCCGGGCCCATTTGCGATAGTTGAGCGGTTTGAACCACTCCATGAAGTTGGTGGTCACAGGAATTGCCGGAGTGATTTCTCTCAGGATGCGGGCCTCCGCGAGGCAGCATTCAAGAAGGGCATCGCTCGAGAACCTTTGAAAATCCAGGCACTGGCCGGGATTCTGAAATGTCGGAGCAGCGCGAGGGGGGAGGATTTCATCCCAGTGGTAATAATGCTGACTCCAAAACGCGGTGCCCCATGCATCGTTCAAGGCATCCAGCGAGGAGTAGCGCTGCTGAAGCCAGTCCTGCCAGGCTGCTGCGGTCTCGTCGCCGTAGTCGGCCGGAACATGGCAGGCATATTCGTTGTTGATGTGCCACATGGCGAGAGCGGGGTGATCCTTGTAGCGCGTGGCCAGCGCCGTCACGAGTTCCGTGCAAGCCGCGCGGTAGGCGGAACTGCTTGGGTTGTAGTGCTGGCGTGACCCCTGCGAGAGCCGTGTTCCGTTGTTCAGGGTGGGCAGGATTTCGGGATGGCGCTTCACCAGCCACGCGGGCGGCGAGGCGGTGGCTGTTGCGAGGTCCGCTTGAATGCCATTCTCTGCCAGCAGGTCCATGAGGCGGTCGAGCCATTCCATGTGGAACACCCCGGGCGCGCTTTGGAGCTTTGCCCATGAGAAAATTCCGATGGAGACGAGGTTGACGCCCGTCTCGCGCATCAGCCGCATATCCTCGAGCCAGACGGATTCCGGCCATTGCTCCGGATTGTAATCGCCACCGAAGAAGAGATGTGAGGGAGGGAATTTTGACATGCGTTACCAAGGTGCGGAAGGCAAGCAGACTTGATGAGGCTGGAATTCTGCAACCCCTTGCAGCAGGCGATCAAGGATAGGTGAGAGTCATGGGTGCATTCGACAAATACATTGACAGCATAGTAGGTAATCATGACAACAATATGGTTATGAATGCTGATTTCACACGGAGAGTATTAGTCACCGGAGGGACGGGAGAATTGGGGCTGGCCATGGTCCGGGAGTTTGTGAAAGCGGGAGACAAAGTCTTTGCGGCCGGGCGCGCGGCTCCGACGGATGGTAACGGGATCTTGAAATCGCACGGCCTGGATGCGGCGCACTTTTTGCGCATGACCTATGAGGACGAAGCGACGATTGCGGCGGCGGTTGAGGAGGCGGATGCGGACGTGGCGGTTCTGAACGCCGGGGTCACGCAATCCTTTTCTTTGATGGACGTGCCCGCCAGTGAATGGAGGAAGGTTGTGGAGACGAACTTGACCGGATCGTTCCTTGTCGCACGGGCCGCGGCGGAGCGCATGGTCGCAAAGGGCCGCGGTTCGTTGATCTTCATCGGTACGTGGACGCAGGATCACGCCTGGCCGAATCTCGGCGCGTATCCGGTCTCCAAGGCGGGCCTGAAACGCGTGATGTTCAATCTTGCGCTGGAACTCGCGCCAAAAGGCGTCCGGGTGAACATGGTGAGCCCGGGGATCATTGAAGCCGGGATGGCAGCTCGTCAGATGGAGAAAGAACCGTATCGCCGGGAGCGCGCGATGCAGCGGGTGCCATCCGGCAGACTCGGTGACGCAAGGGATATCGCGCATGCGGTTGCCTTCCTCGCTTCGGAAAATGCGGCATACATCTACGGGGTCGATCTTTTGGTGGATGGCGGGATTTCTCTCACGGCTTGAGTTGCTTTCATGAACATGGCTCCTTCCAAAGCGATAAAAGCTCCCCCCGCCGGGGACATCGCGACTTCCTTGGTGAAAGCGCTCGACTTGCTCTCTGCGCTTTCACACGAGCCCGACGGCATCTCCGTGCGTGGTCTTGTGGACCGGTTTCAGCAGCCGCGCAGTTCGCTGGTGCGGATCGCCCAGACGCTGGTGGCCTACGGGCTGGTGGAAAAGGCGGATGGCGTTTACCGCGTCACCGAGGGGTTTCGCGACTGGGCCTCGGCGGATGGAAGCCTCTCGCTGCGTCGGCGGTTCCGACCGGTTCTGGAGGATCTCTCCAGGGAACTCGGCGAGCTGGTCGTTCTCGGGGTGATTGATGGCAAGAAGGTCCGGTTTGTCGATTACATTGAGTCGCCAAGCGCCGTGCGCGTGAGCCCGGATCCGCTCAAGCGTCATGCGCTGCCATTGACCGCGATGGGCAAGCTGTATCTTTCAGTCCGCCCCGACCTCGTGCGGGAACTCGGTCTGTCCGCCAGGCAGCGCGGGGAGATTGTGGACGCCGCGCGGGATGGGCTGGCTTGGAATCGCGGCGGGACCGATCCCGACCTCGTTGTCCTCGCGCTTTGGGCCGCCGGAACAAATCCCTCCTCCCCGATGATCGGCGTCTCCTGGCCGGCATTCCGCTTCACCGAAGCCAAGGGACAATCCGCCATACGCCAGATCAGGAAAATATTGCAAGCACACCAAACATTATGAAATCCACCATAAAACGCGTCGATATCCACTGCCTGAAAGTCCCCCGTGACGAGCCGTATCTCGGCCAGTTGGAAGAGGAAAATTCACCAAACGCCAAAGACTACTTCATCCGGCCGGGTAACAAGAGCATCTACAGCCTCAGCGACCTGTGCGTGCTGGTCCGTCTGGAGACGGAGGATGGCACGGTCGGCTGGGGCGAATGCGTGAGCGTCGTCGCGCCCGAAGTCGCCGCCACTGTCATCGGGGAAATTGCGGCACCCGTGCTGCTGGGCAAAGACGTGCTGGACTCGGTCGCATTGCACGAGGATCTCTACGACACGATGCGCGTCCGAGGATTTTTCGGCGGATTTTTTGTCGATGGGCTTTGCGCGATCGACATCGCGGTGTGGGACGCGAAGGCGCGGATCCTCGGCTGTTCGCTCGCGCACGCGCTCGGGGCCTGCCGCCGCACAAAGATTCCCGCCTATGTGTCGGGCCTGCCGCGCCCGACGATTCCGGAGAAAGTCGCGCTGGCAAAAGGTTTCCAGGCGAAGGGATTCAACGCCTTCAAGTTTGCCTCAGCGGTCTCCGGCGACCTGGTCGTCGATGAGATGCGCGCGCTGCGCGAGGGGCTTGGGTCAAAGGCCCAGATCCTATGCGACATGCACTGGAAGCACACACCTGCCGAGGCGATCCGCCTCATCCATAAGTTGGAGCCCTACGATCTGCGCGTGGCTGAGGCGCCCGTGCCACCAGAGGACATCGCGGGACAGGCGCGGGTTGTCCGGGCCGTTGGCGTGCCTGTCGGAATCGGCGAAGAGCTTCGCACGCCGTTTGAGTTCCGTCCGCGCTTTGAGGCAGCCTGCATGGACGTGATCCAGCCGGAGATGGGTCGCACCGGGATCACCAACTTCATGGATATCTGCCGGATGGCCCGCGCATGGAACTGCGAGGTCATGCCCCACGCGAGCATCGGCATCGGAATTTTCCAGGCGGCGAGCCTGCACGCCACCGCCGCGCTTCCCAACGCCACCCTGCACGAATACCAGCATAGCATCTTCGACAAAAACCTGCATCTCGTGACCGGCGACATGCGCTGCGACAACGGGGAATTCACCCTGCCCTCCGGACCCGGACTCGGGGTGGCCCCGACCGACGAGGCCCTCGCCATGAGCACCCGCCACGAAACCATCCAATGAGCACAAAAACCATCAAGGGCATCTGCCCGATCATCCCAACCACATTTGACGACAAAGGCGAAGTGGACCTTGCGGCCCTGGACGGCATCGTCCGCCGCCTGTCGCAGATTGGCTGTCATGGCCAGACTCTCTTCGGTATTGCCGGCGAGTATTACAAACTCAACGACGACGAGCGGCGTGAGATGGCTGCGGTTGTGATCCGTGCGTGCCGCGAGACCGGCTGCGCGTCGATTCTCTCGGTTACCGACCATGCGACCGAGCTCGCCATCAAGCGGGCCCGCGAATACGAAAATGCGGGGGCTGATTGCCTCATGTTGCTCCCTCCGTTTTTTCTCAAGCCGGGCGCGGGTGCCCTGCGCGAACACATCATCGCGGTCGGCAAGACGGTGAAGATCCCCGTGATGCTCCAATACGCGCCCGAGCAAACCGGCGTCGCGATGGCTCCGGAGCTACTGGCCGGACTGCAGAATGAAATGGAGTGTGAGCTGATCTACAAGGTTGAGAACAAGCCATCGGGTGGCACGATCTCGCGGATCCTCGAAATCTCCGGCGGCAAGGCGCGCATCTTTGTCGGCAACGCCGGTTTCCAATTCATCGAGGGCCTCGACCGGGGTGCGGTGGGCGCGATGCCGGGCTGCAGCATGAGCGACTTCTACCTCCGTGTGCTTTCCGCGTGGGAAACCGGAGACCGCACGGAGGCGTTCCGCGTCCACCAACTCCTCCTCGGCATGCTTAACCACATCCGTCAGGACGTGGAGCAGATCATTCATTTCGAAAAGAAAATCTGCCAGCGGCGGGGCTGGATCCCATCCGCTTACTGCCGCAAACCCACCTTCAAAACAGACGCCGTCTTCGATGCGCTGTTTGAGGAATGGTGGACGATCCTCGAACCGGAACTTGTGAAATGAAAACCATCGTCACCTTCGGAGAAATCATGGGGCGCCTCTGCCCCGATGGCCACAAGCGCTTCATCCAAAGCATGCCGGGCATGCTGGACCTGACCTTTGCGGGCGCGGAGGCCAACGTGGCCGCCTCGCTTGCCCTTTTCGGCGCGCGGGCCACATTTGTCACTGCCTTGCCGCAAAACGTGCTCGGCGATGCCTGCATTCAAACCCTTCGCGGGATTGGGGTGGATACCTCCCGAATCGTTAGGACCAAGTCCGGCCGTCTCGGGCTTTACTTCGTCGAAAAAGGCGCGAATCAGCGTCCGAGCAATGTCGTCTATGACCGCGCCCACAGCGCGATCGCCGGGGCCACGGCAGGTGACTTTGACTGGGTATCGATTTTTTCCGAGGCCCGTTGGCTGCATACCACCGGGATCACGCCAGCGCTTTCGCGCAATGCCTTTGAATCCAGCCTTGCGGCGGTTCGTGCCGCCAAGGCGGCCGGGCTGACCGTCTCGTGCGACCTGAACTTCCGCAAGAAATTGTGGGACTGGGAACCGGGAACAAAATCCACCGCACTCGCCCGGCGGTGCATGGGAGAAATTCTGCCCCATGTGGACGTCTGCATCGCCAACGAGGAGGACGCCGCGGATGTTCTCGGGATCTATGCCGAGGGAACCGACGTCGAAGGGGGAAAGCTCGCCGTCTCGCACTACCCCAATGTCGCCCGGGAAATCATCCGCCAGTTTCCAAACATCGGCAAAGTCGCCATCACCCTGCGCGAGAGTCTTTCCGCTTCGCACAATAATTGGGGAGCCCTGCTCTACGACGCCGCCTCGGACGCGGCCGTATTCGCCCCGCAAGAAGCTGGCGAGTATGCGCCTTACGAAATCCGGAACATCGTGGACCGCGTGGGTGGTGGAGACAGCTTCGGGGCAGGACTGGTTTTTGCCCTGAACACGCCCGAACTCGCCTCGCCGGAAAACGCGATTCGCTTCGCCGCCGCAGCGTCCTGCCTCGCCCATTCGATCGAGGGGGACTTTAATTTTTCCACTCGCGCTGAGGTCGAGTCCCTCATGGGCGGCCAAGCCTCGGGCCGGGTGGTGCGATAGCTGGTTTTCAACGGCCCGAACATTTCGGCTTTCCGGGTGCGAAATCAGAGTTTAGTAAAAAGTGTTTCAATCCTGACGTTGGGAGCACTTGGATCGCGCAGCTTCCAGTTCATGGGGACTCCCCTGATTGAGGTTGGGGCACAATCTCCAAAGTCAGCGCATAATCACTAAACCCGACGCTGCGCCAAAAGGAGACCGATGCCTCATTAGCCATCAGGACTTCCACCGTCAGCCGTTTGTTCGCGGGCCAGATTTGGGAGCGAAGCAATTCCACCGCCCGTCGGCCCATTCCCCGACGACGCTGCGAGCGGATAACGAAGAGTTGCCGCAGATAAATTTCTGCTTTTTGCTCGCGATACAGCGCATAGGCCACGGTATCCGCCTCATGCTGAAAAATCACCGCGCGATATTCTCCCGCTAGCCATCCGCGCATCCGCTGCTCCAGTTCCGCCACCGTCATCGGATTACGATGGCCCTCGTCGCGGATGAGTTGGTGATTCCACTCCGCTAGTTGCGGACAATCAGCCTCAGTGGCGAAACGGAAGTTCAATTCAACATTCGCACAGGCCTCAAACTCCTTGCGGCTCAACTCCAGGCGATCCTCGGCCAGCCAGTCGCCGTTTTTCTGAAACCCGCGCGGGAGATGTTCGACAAAACGTAAGCCGATCTTTTCCAGAACCCGACGGCTGGGGGCGTTACCGACGACATGTTTGGCTTCGATGGTGCGGGCACCGAGTTGCAGAAAACCGAAACGCAAGATTTCCGCCGCCGTCTCTGTCATAAGACCCCGCCCTTGGTGGATCGGATGCGTCCAGTAGCCAATGTTCCAGATCTCATTCTCACTCCGCCGGATCGTGATGCGGCCGACGCGCTCGGCTCCGCTTTTGAGAAAAATGGTGAAGGTATAAGCTTCGCCCGCGGCCCAAGCGTCCAGATTATTTTTGAGCGGAGCCTCCAGGTCGGCGGCCGTAGCGGGTGGACTCCATGTCATGTGGTCGCAGAAGCCCGGATGGCGAGAGGCATCGAAAACGAAAGGGATATCGGACGCATCCACGTTGCGGAGCAGGCAGCGGGGCGTTTCAAGAGTGAGTGTGGCCGGGAGTTTCATGTCAGCAACTTCTCAAATCCGGCAATTTCCCCTTTCCGCCCGTCCGCCACCCCGGTTTGACGAAACCCGAGGTGCTTGTAAAACGCCACAACTTCGGTGTTTTGCAACAGGCAATCCAGCCGGATACTGCGAGCGCCACGCTGACGCGCTACAGCTTCGGCGTTTTGGATCAGGAGTTTTGCCAGGCCGCGTCCGCGGCGGGAGGGATGCACCATCAGGCGATGCAGGCTCACGGCTGGTTCGCCTTCGGCGCTCCAGTCCCAATGCTCCCAAAGCGGATCAACGGCGTGATCCAGCGTCACACAACCGGCGAGATCCATGTTCTCAAACAAGACTTCAACAGCGCCCGCCGCGATGTCCGCACGAATGGTCTCTGCGCTCGGATTGGCCTCGTCCCATTGATCAAGGCCCGCCGCGCGCAAAGTGGCAACGCAATCGGCGACGAGCTGCCGCAGTCTTGGAAAATCATCGGGAGTGGCTGTGCGAATCATGGGGAATCTCTGCTTTGGGTGAATCAGGCCTTGGCCATAAACAGACGCGCTCCAAACAAAATAAAAGCCGCTCCAGCTATCTTCTTCAGATAATCCGACCTGCCGGAGGTTTTTCCCATCACTCCTCGCAGTGACGCGGCAAACCAAACCAGACAGAAACACCAGAGCGTGCCGGTTGTAACAAAACACAAACCCAGCGCGACGAAGGCCAGAAGCATGGCGTCGCTGTCTGGAGCAATGAACTGCGGCACGAATGCCAGAAAAAACAGCGCGACTTTCGGATTGAGAAGGTTCCTCAGCATTCCCTGTCGAAAAATAGTGAGCCAATTACCTTCGGAAAAAGCTGTAGGCATGGCGCCAAGGGTCGCGCGGGAACAAAGCATCCGCACGCCGAGAAAAACGAGGTAGCCAGCACCAATAAATTTAATCACCGAGAACGCAGTAACCGAGGTGGCCAGCAAGGCGGACAGCCCCGTGGCCGCTGCCAGTGTATGAAACAATGATCCCGCTGAAATACCTAGAACCGACGCCATCCCCGCCGGTCGTCCCTGTGCGAGCGTCCGTCCGAGGATGTAGAACGTGTCCTGTCCTGGAGTGAGATTCAGCAGGATTCCCGCAGTCAGGAAAATCCAGAAATCGTGGATACCCAGGTTCGTGTTCATTGTTTCAATTCTACCTTGCTCATCAGTTACGCTGGTATTTGTCCGGCAGGAGTTCGCACACCGGCACTTTGACGATAGAACCGCTTTTTAACATGAGGACGGACGCCTGCGGTGAATAATCGCTGATGAGTTCCCGGCACATGCCGCAGGGGGCGACGATCGCGCCCGTTTCGGACACGGCAACAATGGTGTCGATCTCGGTGTCGCCCGCCGTGGCGGCGGCACCAAGCGCGATGGCCTCTCCGCAGACCGCGATGCGACCGCCGTAGGCTTCGAGGTGCACTCCGACAAACACCTGGCCGGAGCGTGTGCGCAGGGCGCTGCCGATGTGGTGGGAACCTTCCTTGAAGCGATGGCGGATGATGTCGCGCGCGGTTTCAATCAGTTCGGCATCTGGTCCGGTCAATGGCTGGGCAAGGGGCTTATTCACAGCCGAGGAGTTTCCAATGGGCTGCAAATAGCATTAGCGGTGAGATCAACGACTTCACACGCCGTGCCGGCGATCAGGCGGCGAAGGACTTTCTCAGTGTTTCCGCCGCAACGCGCACTGCCCAGGATTGCCAGGGTTTTCATGTTCAGAGTTTCAATGCCAGCTCGGCGGCGAGCATCGTGAGTTTTTCACGCACGGTCCATTGCCCGTGCCAGTCGCGTCCGTCCCACTCGGCGCTGCCGAGGTCGTCGCCGCCGTAGAGGAGTTGACCGAATTTCACGCCGCGAAAACCCGCCACGGCGCAAAGTGCAGCCGTCTCCATCTCGACGGTGGCGCAACCCTCGGCTTTTCGGGCGGCGATGCGCGCCGGAGTTTCGCGATAAAAACCGTCAGTCGTCCAGGTTTTCACGAGACGGTAGGAAACGTGACGTTCGCGCAGCCCGGCTTCGATCACGGCGACGGCCTCCGGCTGCACCGTGACCTCGCGCGAGGGTAGTAGGTAATGGTAGGACGTGCCTTCGTCACGCACGGCTGCGGTGGGCACGAGCAGACCGCCGACAGCGAAGGCGCTGTCGAGCACGCCTGCGCCGCCGCACGCGATGAATTTATGGGCACCGAGGGCGATGGTTTCCTCCATGAACCCGGCGGCCAGCGGCGCGCCCACGCCGGGATGGCCGAGGGCGACGTCGCCGTGCGGCGTGCGGTAACGATAGACCGGATGTTTGCCCATCTCGCTGCGCAGGCTGGTGATTTCGGTGAGCAGACCTTGCACGCGCAAGTGCTCGATCACGTCGTGAAAAAAGCACAGCACGCAGCTCGACGGCATGTCGGCGTGGGGTTTGACGAGTTTGCTCGGGTTGAGCAGAGCCTCGCGGCTGGGGTCGAATTCAAGGATCGGCAGGTTCATTCAAATTTACGAAAGTGTCGGGTCGATCGGCGGAAAAAGTTTATCGTAGGGCGCTAATCATGAGCCGCGTATTTCATCCGAATTCTATCTCCAGACTCCGGCCTGTCCCGCGGTATCTCAACAAATCCCTCTGAGGCATAAAGCGACCTCGCTACGGTATTCTGCGGGTCAACGTGCAGCTCGATCAAACTGTAGCGGCCTTTCACCGCCTGAATGAGGGCTCTGCCGATGCCTAGGTTTCGAGCGGTCGGATCTACATAAACGTCGCTGATGTAGCACGATTTTCCGCCGCGCCCTTGGAGAGCAAGGAAGCCGGCGCCTTCGGCGGTGATGAAGTGGCTGTTTGCGACCGTCTGCCATCGAGCGACAATTTCTTCGGCAGAATAGGATTTTCCCTTCCCTGACAGCGAGCGCATGTGCAGTGCGGCAATCGCCGAGGTATCTGTCGTGAAGCGTAGTTTGTGTTTCATGGTCTCCGGACGTGATTCAATAGGATCGTGCAGTCCGGTTGGCAAGGTGGAGACGAAAAACTGGCACAGGCTGGGGATGCATTCCCGCGGGCTGGCATTTACTAGGGCGGGAGTCTTTATGTCCGCGCGCTTGGCACGAAGAAAAAATTGTTAACGTGCAACTCGGGGCGGAAGGCGTGGGGCTTCTCAGGGTTCCAATCGTTTTCCGGCGCGGTGTGGATGGCGTGGTCGAAGCGGCTGACGTCGTGGATGCATCCGTTGAAAAAGAAGAGCCCGCGATAGCCCAGGGCCTCAATGTCGCTCGCCAACGTTGGCATCTGCTGCGGCCAGATTTCCACGAGCAAGTTTGGGCGGTCGCGCTCGATGAGGCGGCGCGCACCGCGCAAAACGGGCAGTTCCCAACCTTCGACGTCCATCTTGATAAACCCGACGGATTGGCCGGGCAGGGTTTCATCGACCACGTCGTCGAGGGTGCGGACCGGAACGGTTTGGACATCAAACTCGTCGTAGCCAAACTCCGTCAGGTCATAGAATGAAGCCATGCCGTGCATGGGATCGCCATTGATGCGGGGAATTTTAAGCTGCGCCTCGCCCGTGGCTTCGCCGAGCGCACAGCGGCGGAACGTGCAATGCTTGGGCAAGGCGTGTTCCAGATGCATGAATTCGCGCAGGGGTTCAATGACAAGCACGCGGGCGCTGGTCGCGGCGAGTTTGAGGGAAAATTGTCCACCGTTGGCCCCGATGTCGATGGACGCTTTGGCGGGATCGATAAAAGCGTCGATGTGATCGAACTCGCCGTTCGCGGCAACGCGGGCGTGGAGTTCCACGAGTTCCCTGTGGGGTGCGCTAGCTGCAGCGTAGCCGCGCGCGGTCAGGGCGGACAAATCGGCGTCAATGCGCTGTTGGCGAGACAAGGGGTTCATAATGAGTCGGCCCTTAGAATATTCTGTCACCAGGAATAAACTCCGAATGTCGCGTACTGCAAATCGTTGCAAAGACTCCGGCCCGGGCAATATGAGCCGCCGGCCTCGCCAAGCCCGAGCAGGAAACGAAAGCAATGGAGCGAGGCAGCACTGCTGGCCAGTCCGGTGAGCGCATTGGAGATGGACCACCAGCCGACGAAGACGGCGAGACCGAGGAGGGTGCCGATCAGGGGAACGATGCGGCCGGAGAGCAGGAACGTAATGGTGTAGGCGGCGAGAAACCAACTGACCCAGGCGTCGAGCCCGACCATTTTGCCTTCGCCCTGTGAAAGCTCGAATATTCGGCAAATGCGGAGATCGGCGGTCATGGCTTTTCCTTAGCCATCGAGCCGGGGCGGGCCAGTATATGGAGTCGGCCTGTTTTGCCCGCAGGCGTCTGTGTGAGAATGCAGATACGGCTCAAACCAGGGTTTGCCTGATCGAAGGATTTGGGCGGTTGGGACAGATCTTCCACTTCGATTTTGACCGCATCGGTCGATCCCACTTGGAGAACTAATGTTTTGCCATTCTGGTGCAGGATCACCCGGCCTGGATCAACTGTGACTTTTGCACGAGTGAGCCATTGCCATGCGACTTCGACAGCCTGTCGGCCTGCGTTCCATTCGTCTTCAAAGGCCACAGAGCGATCCTCGAGCAAGCTCACCTTGCGGCGCACGTTCGCCGCGTGATCGCTGTAGAGCGGGGTCAGATCAAGGCTCGTGTAAGGTGCAGGGTTATCGGCTCGAAATTCGACGAATGTCGCGTGGCCATCCACACGTGGGAGCGCGTTGTTGAATCGAAGGATGTTGTGCGCCTCGGGGCCAATCCGGAATATTTTCCAGCGTTCGCCATCTTGTTTGGCATCCCAGAGATTCACGCCAGCGCCCTCGAGCGTGTGGTAATCCTGCATTCCAGGATCGACCGCCCAGCGTATGCCATCGGCTTCAAGGATGAAGCTGCCACTATCCATGTGGGCGTGGGAAGTGGAGGGCGAGCCGCCTTTGATGCCCAGGTAGGTGGAGCGGGGGTTTGCCCAGGAAGAACGGAGGACGGCGACGGGGTTTTCGCCCTGCCCGAGCCAGCCGAGGGGAGGTGTTGAATCGCATGAAACACATGTGGTCCCGGGCCGGTGCCACCAGAGGGCAAGTGCATCGTGGCGTTCGTAGATGGACTGAAGTTCGCCTCCAATGGGTGGGGTTTTGCCCTGGAGCCGGAGCATCTCGGGTTCCGCGATTTTGGGTTGCGCACGTATTTGTGCGAACCAGTGCAACACGGGACGTGGCGGGACAAACTCGCGGGCATCGGCGTAATTGAAATAGAGTCCACTCGGCGTGGTGACCTGTGTGAGATAATCCGCACTGGCGAGAAAACCGGGATACCCGGCCAAGCCATAGTTGGTGCCGAACGCGTGTTCGAGAAGCGAAATGAGGATCACCTCAAACGTGGTGCCGTAGGCCCAATACATTGGCCCCTCCGGATAGACACCGTCCGGCGCATAGGCAGAGTTGGGGCCGGCTTGTTCCTGAATAGCCCGCGCAATCGTTTTGGCGGCGAGTGATGCGTCGCGGTCGGCGATGGCGAGCGCAGCAGCGGCGAGTCCGGCGTGACAAACCTGTGTCCAGTTGCTCTTCCCGCCCAACCAACGCAAAGACGGCGAAGTCTTGTCGAATGTTGGTTGAATCGCCCGCTCGATCAAAGCTGTCGCAAGAGTGTCTCTTTCGGCCCCGGAAAGGAAATCGTGCAGCCAGTCGAGGCCAATCGCCACCCCAAGGGCATATTCGGCAACATCGAGGAAATGGGCCGAGCCCCAGTCGGGCATCGCAGCCACAGCCAGCAACTCCTCGCGTGCGCGGGCGGCACAACGATGGTCGCTCTCCAACCTTGCAGCGGTGGCCAGATCGATGATCCGCCCCTGGAACAAGCGGGCAGAGGTCAATCGCTGGTTGACGATCATCTTATGCTCAAGCAGCTGCCCTTCGAGCAGTGTGTCGCTACGTTTGCGGGTCTCACAAAAAATCATTGCCGCGACGGGGTCCCTTCTCAGGCGTTCATGCAGAGAATCCCAGTCTGCGGCAGAGGCAAAAAGGTGTGGTGCCGGCCCAAACTTCGAGACCAGAGGCTTCAAGTGATCAGCAGTTGGAGGCGGAGCGGCAAACAAAACTGGAGTGGATATCATCACAAAATGCTCGATCGGAAGATTCGAAAAAACCTTTCCCATCGATATCACAATGAAAATCTCCAGTCAGCTTGACGAGCAAGGAAGTCTGCTATGCCTTGCAGTGGTCGTCATCGCAAGGATTTGCATGCGTTTCATATCGTGAGGGTGGGGGAGGTGGGAGGAAGCTCTTTCCATGTTTGCTCTTCCTTGTTCTCCTGCTCGCATTCGATTAACAGTCGCTCTGCTTCTTGTGGTATTCTGCTGTTCACCGCAACTGCCTGCGGCGGATGGAAAATCCAAACTGGAAGTCATTCCTGACAAGGCGGACTGGAAATACGAGGTGGGTGAGCCGGTCAAGTTTGGAATCAGCATCAAGGCGGAAGAAACGCCCGCCGAACCGATCAAAGTTCGTTACCGGTTGGGACCGGCGATGTTGGAGCCGGAAATCCCCCTGAAAGTGGAGGTGACGCCGGAGGGGGCATCCGTCGATGGAGGCACAATGGACAAGCCCGGGTTCCTGCGACTGCTCGCCTCGGCGCAAATCGGAGATCAGGCGGTGAAGGGGCGGGCGACTGCGGCATTCTCCCCGGAGAAAATCGAGGCGACACAGGTCGATCCAAAAGATTTTGACGCGTTCTGGGATGCGGGAAAAGCGGAACTGGCCAGGATTCCCATGGACCCGCAGTTGACCCCGCGCCCCCAGCTCAGCGGCCCCACGTTCGATGCCTATGAGTTGAGCTTGGCGACATTTGATCCGGAGGGGAAGACGCCGCGCTTTTACGGGGTTCTGTGCGTGCCGAAGGCGGAGGGAAAATTTCCTGCGATCCTCCAGACTCCCGGTGCCGGCGTGCGCGGATACAAAGGGGAGATTTGGGTCCCCCGCGATAAGTTCATTACGCTCGAGGTGGGGATTCACGGGATCCCGGTGACAGAGCCCGGGGACTTCTACAAGCAACAGCAAGCCGGTCCGCTGGCAGGTTATGAGCGTCGGAATCTCGGAGATCGCGAGAAGTTCTACTACCGCCGGGTGATTCTTGGCTGCCAGCGGGCATTGGACTACCTGATGTCCCACCCGAAGTGGGATGGGAAAAATCTGATGACCCGGGGAGGGAGCCAGGGCGGCCAGTTGGCAATCGCAGCCGCCGCGCTTAATCCAAAAGTGACGGCGGTGGCCGCAGCATTTCCCGCCTTCTGCGATGTCACCGGCTACCTGCACGGTCGCGCGGGTGGATGGCCCGGACTCTTTAATGGCAAGCCGCCGGAAGATCTGGATGGCAGGGCAAGTTGGGAGGAAAAAGTCAAAGTGACGGGCTATTACGACACCGTCAATTTTGCCAAGCGCCTCAAGGTGCCGGCGTATTTCACCCAAGGATTCAACGATGATGAGTGTCCCCCCACGGCATTTTTCGCCATGTTCAACAGCGTGACGGCTCCCAAGGAACTGAAGCTCTACCCGCCCTCGGGTCACGATCTCCCACCCGACGGATGGGGGAAATACACCGATTGGACGGTCAAAAACGGGCAGAGAGTGAAGTAGCAAGGACTCTACTCAGCCACGGTCGATACACCCCGGCGGCTTTCCAGTTCGGAACGGATCGCCGCCATACGTCCGCGGTTCAGCGGGTAGAACAAAACAAAAACAAGGGCGATCAGCCAGAAGATCACCGGCAGGATGATGTGCACATGAAAAAGGCGGCTGATAACGACCGGGTCGGTGGGATTCACTTTCACATTAAATCCCGTTGCCTGGATGACAAAGCCTCCGAATCCGGCCGTCAGCGTCATCGCCGCTTTGAAGAACCAGGAGTAGAAGGCGTTGATGCCCCCCTCGCGCCGTCGAAAAGTCCGGTGCTCGTCGTAGTCGCAAACGTCGCCCTTCATGGATGGCAGGAACAGCCAGATGGCCGAAAGTGCCGAAGATTCAAAGAAACCCGAAATCAGAGATAAATAGGGGTTCTTCGGCGTGATCAAAAAGTAGCCGAGAAGATGCCCGCCGATCGAAATCGAGAGTGTCGTCAAGACCAGCGTCCGCTTATCGAAAAAATTCCCAAGCCATGTCCAGAACGGAATCAAGGCCAGGCAGGAGACTGTGATGATCGTTCCCTTGAGACCGGAAACAAAGCCCGCCATGGCGAGGTCCCCGCCGCAGACATAGTAAATATGGACGTAGCCCCCTGCACCTCCCGTCGCGGAAGACGCGACCACAAGGAAAAATGACACGCCGATGAGAAGCCAGAGCGGCCCGTTGGCAAACGACTCTCTGAGGCTTTTCAGGAATGACTCCGGTTTCATTTTCAATGGGGAGGTTGCGAGCGGCCGGCGTTGATCCTTTTCGCCGCCTGTTGCCGGCCTCTCGTTCAAGTAGACCCGCTCCTTTACAAAGATTGCGGGCGCCAGCCCGAAAAGAAGCATGAAGCCCGCGTAAACCCACCCCATGGTCTGCATGCCCCGGACCAGATCCGGCTGACCGGTCACCGGGTTCGCAAACCACTTGCTGGCAATGAGCGCCATGTTCCAGCCGCTGAAGATTTGCACGACGCTGTAGAACGACGACATCCACGCTGTCAGCCGTGTGCGCTCCTCATAGTTCGGCGTGAGTTCAAGCTGCAGGCTGTAGTATGGCATCGCCCACACCGTATTCACCGTGTAGAACGCGAGACCGACAAACAGCAGATAGTAGAACTTCCCCCCTTCGGAAAGGTCCGGAGGCATATACCAAAACGCCGGATACACGATCGCGCTTCCAATCGCCCCAATCACAATGTAAGGGCGCCGCCGTCCCCACCGCATGGGGAAATTGTCCGAAATGTAGCCCATCAGCGGATCGTTGATCGCGTCCCACGCCCGCAGCCACATCATCACAATGCCGATGGCCACCGGAGTCATTCCAAGCCCGATGTTGAAAATCGGCAGGAAAAGACCAACCAGGAGCGAGCCGCAAATGAGGTCCATATTCGCCCCTAGACTGAACCCGATCTTCTCACGGAGCGGGATTCGCTCAGTGTTCGGAACACTGTGTGACGTTGTGCTCAAGGCACGGGCGTGGGGGCTGGCCTGCGGATGAGGAATCTCACTTATGAAATAATGTTACGCTCATGCGGACCAGCGGACGTTGCGCGTGAACGCATTCGTTTCCAACCGCAGGGCCTTGGGAGTAGACACCACATTCTGGTCGAACCGGATGTTCTCGAGCAGAACGTTCTGAACCAACCGCAGCGGATCTTTTCCGAGGATGAGACTGTGCCGACGAGGGATTTGGTGGAATCGAATATTGGCGAAACGGATGTTCTCGATCACGCCGCCTCCCTCCCGCCGTTCTCCGTGAATCCCATAAACCTCATCGAGAAAAAGGATTGAAAACGGGTTGCCGGAGCAATACTCCACATCAATATCCTCGAACACGATGCCATGAAGGCGCGTATCCGCGAGGGATTGGACCGCAAAAGCTGCCGCCCAGTCGCCGCACGTTCCCGCCACCCGGACAAAGTCCGTTCGCTGAAAAACGATGTCGCGGATTTCCGAGGCCCAAGTCTCCGTGCCCACGACCAAACCGTTGTTATTGTCGCTCCAGAAAAGGCAGTCCCGCACGGTTATATCATGGATGGGAAGCATCCGCTCCGGCGGCGTGTTCCGCTGGAGCCCCTTGACAGAAATGCAGTCATCCTTGCAACGGGCGAAGCAGTTCTCGATGAGCACATCCCTCGAGTCGCAGGGGTTGATGCCATCGGTCGAGTAGGGGCGCTCGGACAGGACGGTGATGTTGCGCACCTGCACACGGTCACAGTTGCGGAAGACGATGTTCCATGTGCACCCATCAAGGAAAATTGGCCCGTCAATCAGCACATCCTTACAGTCAATCATTTCGACGGGATGCCGCTGACCCTCGACGCCACCGAAGGGAAGGTGCGACTGGCGCAGGATACCTCGTCCAGTGATCCGGATATTCTGAGCGCCGTTTGCGCTGATCGCTCCATAAACCTCGGCACCCGGAGCCAGGTAGAGTTCATCTCCGGTTTTCAGTTCGATCCGCCCGGGGCGATGTTCGCCCGGACCGAACTCGATCCGCTGCCCGCCGGCAGCAGCGGGCGTTTCCAATTCTGGTGGCCTCGCAAAAATAAAGAACGGCAGTTCCAAACACTGATCCCATTCCATAAAATAGCTTCCCGGTTTTTCAATCTGAAGCGTGGCCGTTGTGCCGTCCCAAGCTGTTTCGATTCGGCTTCGCCGGGGAACCACGCGGACCTCATCGACCTGCCGGTGCGGACGCACCCGGACCTCAACCGGGCTGTGAAGGTCCAGGAATATCCAGGACATCGTCCCGCCAGCAAACCCTGTGTGATTCCAGACATACACCTCCTTCCCGCCCACCCAGGCCTGGTATTCGATCGAGGGCGGGATATTCGTCCGTGCATGCACCGTCGCGGCGTGATCCAGGAGGGACGAAGAACATTTTTGTGAGGGCATGCGCGACCTTGTCATGGTAGAAAAGTCCGTTCAAACCAAGCCGGCTGCAAGTCCTTGCAGGTTTTGCAGATGGCGGCGCACAATCTGCCCACGCGGGCACTGCAAGGCATTGCACTGGTCCAGGAGTGAGTCGATCCCTGCGAAGAACTGTAGTAAATAGCTCCCATGAACTTTTTTTCATCGTCTTTTTTTTGTCTGCTGTTCGGTCTGATCGCGGCACCAGCCGGGCTCCGTGCCGCAGAGAACTACTTGGAAAATCCCGATTTTGAAGGAGGCATTGATCGGTGGCACGTTTCCTCTGCTGCAGGCTCCCACGAGGTGAAAGCCGCAGGTCCGGACGGCGCTGCTGCCCTGACATTTACCATGAAGGAGGAGGGGGACAGATGGTTTATGTTCTTTCAGGAAACCGACCTCTCCGTGGCGCAAAAATATCTAGTCAGCTTTTTTGCCCGCTCCGAAAAGCCGTTGGGAATACTTGTGGCACCGCAGCGAGGGGAGGGCGACTACGGTGCGATTGGCGGCGGTTCAACTGCCAAGCTCGGACCCGATTGGAAGGAATTTCACCTCAGCATCAGTATTGACGCCGCGACCAGCAAAGCGCGCCTGACGTTCCTTCCTCTGAAGCCGATTCCCGCCGGAATCATCCAATTCGCCCGGTTCCAACTCGAGGCGGTTGAGTGATGATTACTCTTGCGCCACCTTCTGGCCTCTAATTCCAAAAATTCCATGCAAGGATTTGCAGGCCGTCCAATTTGCCTTTGACTTCTGCGTCTTCGATGGTTGGGTCGTTAAGATTTCCCTCCATGCGAATCCGATTCCCACAATCCTCCAGGCGCGCGTTTACGCTGATCGAACTGCTTGTTGTCGTGGTGATCATAGGAATACTGGCGGCGATTCTCTTTGCAGGTATCGGGCGGTTCCGGGACTACGGTAAAACCATCAAATGCACGTCAAACCTCCGGCAAGTCGCTGCGGCGATGACGACCTATGCCGCCGAAAATAATGGCAGGTATCCATTCATGTGGGGAGATCCAGCGCCTGTTGGGGAATATACAACATGGATATATCGTCTACAGCCCTACCTTAACAACAAAGGGAATGTCGGACGTGAGTCGGCTGCGGATTTTATGTCCTGCCCGGCCAAGACCCAGAGCGCGGCAAGCAATGTGGCCACCTATGGCATCAACAGCTATATGGGAATCGGCTTTGCGAACTATGTGGCATCCACAAACTGGTGCTACTACACATCCCGCGTCCCGAGACCGTCGCAAATCATTCTCATCGGTGACATGCAGGCCGCCAACTCGGAAGTAATCCCCACCTCAGACAAAAAAAGCCTGTTGGGTAACCAGAGCTACGGTCCAGGATTCCGCCATGGGGCGGGGAATAATTCCAATGTCGACAAGCATCAACTGGCGAATGTCGCTTTCTGCGACGGCCACGTCGAAGGGCTGAAATCGGAGCAACTGTTACTCAGTCCGCCCGACTTGGCGGGAAATCCGGCTGGTTCAAAGAGCCGCTGGAAGTGGTGGTGAGAGGACGCTGGTCCTTGGCTCCCGAAGGAGTCCAGCCGTGCTGAGAATTTTGTTGCGGTTATAAAATCACCCCGATGCAGCAGTGGGATGGTGGATGCGAGTGGTGGGCCTCGTCGTGCATCGGAGTCTCTCGAGGCTGCCTCAGTTGCCCCGGATCATGTGACCTCCTGCGAAAATCGCAAAGATTGAATCCGGAATGGTGAGGGCCCGGATTAACCGCCCCCGTTTGTCCTTTGCGAATTGACTGAATATCACCATGTAACCAATCCCCCGAAATGACTTTTGTGCCTGGCAGCAATTTGGCTGAGGAGATACCCCTTGGAGGCATTTCTCCAGCACGCAACAAGGTGGAAACCACGATGTCTGGAACTCGTCCCGGAGCGTGGCCTTGTGGAGTGGGGTGGACGTTCTTTGTTCGCCGGGCATGAGCGACGGGGCAGCCCACTGGGCCGTTTCCGTGTTCGGGAGGCAATCCATCCGGCGGGTTCGGCGGAACATGGTTCGCACGTGGGAGCAGCAATTTTATCGGTTTTCGAGCTTTCACTCTCCTTGACGCTAGGGAATTGCAATAAAAACAGCGTCTAAGATGGCAAAACAACACGCGTTTCGAATCCCGTTCGGGTCGCTTTGCGGAGGCTACTTGGCATAACAGCACATCATTGGGACTCTCCACCGAACAATGAGCCCGGCTGGTGCTTTTTCACTGATACCCTCTTCGGGTCCACCCGTTCTCCCATGTTGCGTCCTTGAAATTCAAACGGGAAACCGACAAATGAGCCGGGAGCTCTCTCAGGGAACCAGGAAAATTTTTCCGGTATACGGGCACTTCACTTGCGTGCCGGGAGGGAATCCGCGCACGTCCACGTAACCGGATTGGAGAGCATGCGGACTGATGACGAAACCGGGTTTGCCGGGAATCGGGGTGCCATACGGGATATCTTGAGGCCCTGCTGGCCTGTCTATACCGGAGGCAACAGGTGTGGGACCGGGGGTGACTTCCGGCGTCATGGAGGGTTCCGGAGAAGGTGAGGGCGCGGGTGACGGAGTGGCCTGGGCCTGCCCTTGGGTTTGTCCCTGGCCAGGGCGAGAAGTGCTGGCCTTCTCCTTTGCACATGCCGCGAGAAGGAGCAGAGAAAGACAGGACGGAAGGACAATCCAGTGTGTCATCCTTGGAAAATAGAACCATGCGATCCGATAACAAGAGGCAAATTGCCACGATTTTCAGGTCGAGGCCGTCCAGTGGGGCGTTCCCGAAGCCCGGCGCGGCCTCTTCTTTCCGAAACGGATCATCGACTTGCGCCTGAGTTTGCAGCGACAAAATGCAGGGACTTTCACGCCCTCGACTTCCGCAGAGTGTGGAACCCCCTCGCGTGGTCCGGAAATTCTGCTTTGTGCTGCCGTCGTTCTCCATGGTTGAATGGCAGGAGCGATGAAAGTCCATCCCGTCATCCATTTTATGTGGAAGAATGCCATGCGGCTTGTGCTGGTCCTTGTCTTCGTCGGGATCCCTGCCGTCGCGTTGTATTTGCGGGAAGCCGGAATCGGGTTTGGCGCGAAGGAAGCGCTCGCCCGCTCGCTCAGCAGCCCCGCAGTGGAGGTCTCTATCGGCCGTCTGGCGCTGGATCCCTTCGCCGGGCTGCTCGCGCGGGACATCTCGGTTCATGAACGCAGCCAGGACGGTCGTCTTCTCGCCAGGATCAGTAGCCTTGTGCTCTCGCTCAACCTGAGTGAACTCGCTCAACGCCGGATTGTTGTCGACAAGGTCTCCCTCCTGAACACCGGTGTCTCGATTCCCGTGGGAAGCGCGGAGGATGCCCCGAGGCTCGACGTGCAGGATGTTTCTGCCGAGCTGAGCCTTCAGGGTGACCAGCTGCGGCTGAGCCGCTTCGAGGGGTTGGTGGAGGGAGTGCGGGTGCAGCTCTCCGGCATTTTCCTCAACCCTTCCTCGCTCACGTTCCAATCAAGAGATTCCGCGAAGTCCGACGGGGGGAGGGTCCCCGAAATCGTCGGGAAAGTTCTCGCCGAACTGGCGGCTTTGAAATTCCCTGATGGCCCGCCCACGCTTCAAGCCTCTCTGGAAGCGGATTTTTCAAAGCAGGATTCCCTCCGGGTCGAGAACTTCTCCCTTCACGCCGGGACGATTCTCGGGAAGGGCTGGCTGATTGAGGCGGCTGAGGTTCACGGCGGGTATGCGGATGGAATGCTCCGGATTCCGCGACTTTTTTTCCGGGATGAACGCGGAGCTTTTGAAGCCTCGGCCGAATGGTCACGGGCGGATGGCACGATTGACGGAGCTTTGCTCTCGACAATCAGTCCGGGCCCGTTTCTGAAAATTCTGGCCGGGAAGAACGAAGCGCTCCGTGATTTGGCCTTTTCAAAGCCGCCCCAGCTGGAGGCCCGCATTGTCGTGGAGGGGGCGAACACCCGTCCGCAGGTTCGCGTAACAGGCATGGTTTTTGCGCCCGCAGTGGCGTTCAAGGGTGCCGAGTTCCGGGATGCCGGCTGCCAGTTTGCCTGGAAGGATGGCGTTCTTTATGCCCGGGACATGAAGATCTCGGTCGGGCGAGGAAACTTTTCCGGTCAGGTCTGGCTTGGTCCCGGCGATTTCCGCCTCAACGCAAGAAATTCCATCACGCCCAGTTCGCTGCTATCCCTCTTTGATCCGAAGACCCGCGAGTTTCTTTCGAAGATGGAGTTCGAAGACCTTCCGGAAATCACTGTCGCGCTCCATGGCGCCAAGCCGGATTTCGCGAACATCCGCGGGAATGGACATCTCAAGCTCGGGCGCACGGCCATGCGGGGTGCTTGGATGGACAGTGCCGAGTCGGATTTTGAGATTGGTGACCGGTGCGTGACGTATCGGGATTTTGTGGTCAAGACGGGAGAAGGGCGCGGCACGGGCTCGTTCGCCTACGATGTCGGGCTTCAGGAGGCGAGGCTGAACGGCATCCGTTCGACTCTCGTTCCCGTCGACGTGCTGATGTGGATCGATCCCAAGATTGCGGATGCGGTGAAGCCCTACCGGTTCCGGGCGCCGCCTTCCGCGACTGTCGAAGGCAAGGTGCATCTGAAGGATCCCACGAAGAACAACCTCGCGATCCATGTTGATACCGCCGAGGGGCTCGACTACGACCTGCTTGACCGGACGCTTCGTTTCGGCAAAACGTCCGCGCTCGTGAATGTCGTGGGTGCGAAAGTCCACGCCGACGTGCGCAATGCCGCGCTCATGGGCGGGGATGTTGCGCTCAAGGCGACCGTCTCAATCGACCCGAAGGAGCCGACCTTCGGCGCGGATGTGAAACTTACCCGCGTCAACTTCGCCCGCCTGACCAAGCTCTACTTCGATTACGATGATTCCAAGGGAGTGATGAGCGGGAACTACAAGTTTCAAGCCAGGATCGGTGAGGAAAATCTCATGCGCGGTTCGGGCAGCATCCGCGTCGAGGACGGGAATGTTTTTGCCATCCCGATCCTGGGGCCCTTCTCCGAAATTATCCGCACGATTCTCCCCGGCGTCGGATACCAGTCCGCCCGGATCGCCACCGCCGACTTCACGGCAGCAAATGAAATCATCAACACCAAGAACCTTGTGATTGAGGGTGCGGGCTTCAGCATGTTCGGTTCTGGTGACATCCATTTTATGACCAGCCGCCTCGACATGAGCATGCGGCTTAATGCGAAGGGGATTCCGGGCCTCGTCTTTTATCCGGTCAGCAAGCTGCTCGAATACATTTCCACAGGCACCGTGAGCGAACCGGCCTGGCGGCCGAAAATCATTCCGAGATTCAGTCCCCAAGCCACACCAACGCCTGCACCGAAACGCTCAAAGCGCTAGGGCTGCCCGCCCGAACACCTTTCCGCTAAAACCTGCGGGCTCCCAAATCGGGCTTTGCAGCCAACGGAGCGCAGGCGATGCATCACTTCGTTTCGGTATCAGTTGACTCGTTCGCTCCCGCGTTCCCTTCCTACGTGAACAGCGTCGGAGTTAAGAAGCCGAAAGCTCGAGAGAGAAATCCACGGCGCGTGCCGAGTGGGTGATCGCGCCGATGGAGATGTAGTCTACGCCGGTTTCTGCGACGGCGCGGATATTGTCGAGGGTGATCCCCCCGCTGGCTTCGAGGCGTATGTGAGGCGGGCGCTGGGCGACCGCTTCCCGGAGCAAGTCGGGCGCCATGTTGTCGAGCATGACGACATCAACGCCCTCGAACTGGAAAAACTCTTTCGCCTGCGCGACGGTGTCGGCTTCGATCTCGATTCTGAGCGCAGGGTTTGCGGCCTTCGCGCGGTGGATTGCCGATTGGAGGTCCGCCAGCGTGGTTCCCGCCGCGAGATGGTTATCTTTGACCATGACCATGTCGTGGAGGCCGATCCGATGATTGGTGGCGCCGGCGGCCGCGACGGCAGCTTTCTCGAGCAGGCGGAATCCGGGGGTTGTCTTCCTCGTATCCAGGATCACTGCACCGGTTCCGCGGACCGCCTCGACATATTTTCTGGTGATGGTGGCGACCCCCGAGAGGCGCTGGAGAAAGTTCAGGGAAGTCCTCTCCGCCGTGAGAATCGATGCCGCAGAGCCTTCAACACGCAGCACTGGATCGCCGGGCTTCAGGTCGGCCCCGTTCATTTCCATAATTGTCACCCGGAGGGATGCATCCACGCGGGAGAAGACTTCGGCGCAGACTTCGATACCCGCCAGACAACAGGCTTCCTTCGCGATGATGACTGCGGAAGCACGGCGCTTGTCGCCTGTGAAAAATTTGGCAGTGACGTCGCCGGAACCGATATCCTCTGCAAGGGCGAGCCCGATCAGATCCTCAGGCATTTCCGTTCAGAGCGGGCGGCAGTCCGAGAAGCTCCCGCTGCCAATTCATCAGGACAGGAGATTCGGGATCCGCCGCGGTGGCTTCAAGGGCGCCGCGGGGTGCAACAATTGCAGGATCAAGCCCCAGATCGGCTGCGGCCCGGTCCCGGATTGTTTTCAAGGCTTCGAATCGATCCAGGTGGTCTTTGGTCGCCCGTTTCCGGCGGATTTTTTCCTGCTTCGGCCATTCGCTTTCGGGAATCTGCAGAGCGAGCGCCAGAACGACCTCGAAGCTCTTCCGCCGCCTGCCATTCATCCGGGGGGTCGAGTAGGCATCGCCCTTGCTGACCTGATCAGCCACCCGGAGCATATCTTCGTTCCCCATCACATGAAACGGCGGACGATCCCACGCACGGGCCTCGGCATCGCGCCAGAACCAAAGAATCCGCAGAACCGCCTGCGCATGCGGCGAAAGCGTTGAACTTCCTGAGATTCTCCAGGCCTTGTTGTCATCCCGCTCTTTCGTTTCCCTCGTTGAGGCGATCATGCGGTCGCGCGATTCCTCGAACCACTTCCAGCGTCCGAGTGCACGGAGGTCCGCTTCAAGCGTCGCCGCAATTTCGAGCAGGTGTCGGGTGTCGTTGAGCGCGTATTCGACCATCTGGTCCGAGAGCGGACGGATCGCCCAGTTCGCCTTCTGGGAGGCCTTGGAGAGTTTGATCCCGAAAAATTCCTCGACCAGCGCGGCCAGACCAAGGCCCGCACGCCCGCAGAGCCTGGCAGCAATCATCGTATCGAACAGGTCGACCGGGTCAAAATCGCCCACGCGGCGCAGGAGCCGCAGATCATAGTCGGCCCCGTGAAACACGAGCCGCCTCGAGCAGACGAGATCGAACAAAGGCTGGAGGTTCAACTTGGCCAGCGGGTCCACAAGCCAATGCCCGTTTTCGGTGCTGACCTGGATCAGGCAGAGCTTTTCAAAATAGCAGTGCAGGCTGTCGGCCTCGGTATCGAGAGCGATCCGCTCCGACCCGGCAAGGCCGCTCACCAACTCCGCCAGACTGGCATCGTCAGCGATCAAGGTTCCTCGATGAACTTTCCAAGGCGCGGGGACTCTCCGGCATGGCGCGCCCGTGGTTCGCGCACCTGCGTGGTGCCGTCCGTCGGCACGGTGACAAATGGACCTCCCGCAAGCGGGGCCACCTCGCTGAAAGCCAGGTCCGGAGCATCGCTGGGTTTGCCCTCCAGCGGAAAATCCTTGCGAAGCGGGTGATAGGGATATCCCTCCCACATCAAAATCCTCCGGAGGTCCGGATGATCCGCGAAGCGGATTCCCATCATGTCGTAGACCTCGCGTTCATGCCAGTTGGCCGTGGGCCAGATATCCGTGACGGTGGGGGCTTCGCAGGCGTCTTCGCTGACCGCGATTTTCAGGCGGAGGTGGGTGCCGTGCTCCATCGAATACAGTTCGTAGACGATCTCAAATCTGGGCTCGTCGCCGAAGTGATCGACGCTCGAGATATCCACCAGATAATCGAATGCGAGTTCCTCTTTTGCGAAGAGGCAGATCTCCCGGAGCGACGTGGCTTCGAGCTTGAGCGTCTTCTCCCCGCGGAACTCGTTTTCCCCGAGAATCGCGGAGGGAAATTTCAGAGTGATTTTTGCTGCGGCATCCGAAGGGCTCATAGTTTTTCGAACAGGGCTTTCTTCTGATCCTCGATTGCGTGCTCGCCCATGATTTTTTTCTGGAGCTTCATCAAGCCGTCGAGCAGGGCTTCGGGCCGCGGCGGACAGCCGGAAATATAGACGTCCACCGGGATCAGGTGGTCGATGCCCTGGAGGACGGCGTAGCTGCGATACATTCCGCCCGATGAGGCGCAGGCCCCCATGGCAATACACCATTTCGGCTCGGGCATCTGGTCCCAGATCCGCTTTACGGAGAGCGCCATCTTGTAGGTCACCGTCCCTGCCACAATCATCACATCGCTCTGGCGCGGCGAGAACCGCATCACCTCCGCCCCGAACCTCGAAATATCATACCGCGATGCGCCGGCCGCCATCAGTTCGATCGCGCAGCAGGCCAGTCCCATCGGCATCGGCCAAAGGGAATTGCTCCGCATCCAATTGATCGCGGCGTCAACCCGCGTAAAAATAATGTTGCCCTCGATCTTCGAGTCGTAGGCGATCGGACTCAGGTCGCTCATAGTGATGCAAGCAAGGTATTTTGCGGACAGCCAGCGGCAAGCGTAAAACGTGGAAGCCTCCAAATTTCGGGGCTTTGGGGGCTTTCTCCGCCTCAGAGAGCGCCCTTCGCCACATGAAAACCGGGTGATTTCCCCCTGAAACCAACCGCTGGAGTCCGGCGGCAAAAGAATTTTCGAAAATCAATCCCCGGCATGATGCAAATCAATGAAGTCTCCGCAGGTTTTATACAATATGTCGCCCCTGCCGCAAATATACCCACCATATATAGTGGTCCCTCTCAAGTAGAACAATCTGCCTTTCACCCAAAAAATGTCGAACGCCATTCCATCATCGATCCAGCCTGCCTCCGTCCTGGAGGAATACATTCAGAGAACCGACTGGCGCGTGAGTGCGAATGCGAACCAGGGCTATTCTTTGGGAGGGATGATATTGAATGCGGCCGGCAAGCTGACAGCCAACTACTGGCTGGATCATATTTATCCCCCGTTGATCGGGCAGGCTCACCGTCACGCGGATTTTCATCTTCACGATCTGGACATGTTCTCGGGTTACTGCGCCGGCTGGTCGCTGAGGCAGCTCCTGACAGAGGGGTTCAACGGTATTTCAAACAAGATCGAATCCGGTCCGCCTAAGCATTACCGGACGGCTCTCGGGCAGATGGTGAACTTTTTGGGCACCCTGCAAAACGAATGGGCCGGAGCGCAGGCTTTCAGTTCGGTGGACACCTACCTTGCTCCTTACGTGCGCATGGACAAGCTGACCGATGAAGACGTCGAACAGGGGATGCAGGAGTTTGTTTTCAACCTGAATGTCCCGTCGCGTTGGGGCACACAGACCCCGTTCACGAACCTCACCTTCGACTGGGTGTGCCCGGAGGACTTGCGCGACACTCCGGCCCTGGTCGGCGGAAAGGAAACCGGATTCTGCTACGGTGAGCTCGGGCATGAGATGGACATGATCAACCGCGCGTTCCTGCGCGTGATGGCCCGGGGAGATGCCCTGCAGCGCGTGTTCACATTTCCGATTCCCACCTACAATATCACGGAGGATTTTCCCTGGGAAAGTGACACTGCGCAGCTCCTGTTCGAGGTCACTGCCAAATACGGTCTTCCCTACTTTCAGAATTTCCTGAACTCCGAGCTCCGCCCCAATATGGTCCGCTCGATGTGCTGCCGCCTTCAGCTCGACCTCCGCGAGCTTCTGAAGCGCGGCAACGGGCTCTTCGGCTCGGCCGAGCAGACCGGTTCGATCGGTGTGGTGACGATCAACGCCGCGCGGCTCGGATACCTCTTTGCCGGCGATGAGGCGGGCATGCTCGCCCGTCTGGACACCCTCCTCGACCTCGCCTGCGAGAGCCTGGAAATCAAGCGCAAGGTCATCCAGGAGAATATGGACCGCGGACTTTATCCGTTCACGAAGCGTTACCTCGGCACGCTGCGCAACCATTTCTCCACGGTGGGAATCAATGGCGTGAACGAATGCATCCGGAATTTCACGAAGGACGCCGAGCACATCGCGACGCCATACGGGCGGCTGTTCGCCCTGCGCATGCTCGATCACATGAGGGAGCGCATGGTCGAGTTCCAGGAGAAGACCGGTCACCTCTACAACCTCGAAGCCACGCCGGCCGAGGGCACGACCTACCGGTTTGCGCGCATGGATCAGAAAAATCTCGAGGGAATCATCCAGGCCGGAACGCCCGAAGCCCCTTACTATACGAACTCAAGCCAGCTTCCGGTGGGGTGGACTGATGATCCGTTCGAGGCGCTCCAGCACCAGGACGATCTCCAGAAGCGCTACACAGGCGGCACGGTTCTCCACCTTTACATGAACGAGCGTATGTCCTCCGCGCGCTCGTGCGGGGAGCTCATCCGCCGGGTCTTCACGAATTTCCGGCTGCCCTACCTGACGATCACGCCGACATTTTCCATCTGCCCGAAACACGGGTATCTCGCGGGTGAGCACGAGTTCTGCCCGGTCTGCGACGGCGAGCTCGAGAAGAAGCACGGCCAGTGTCAGGCCGCGTGAGAACAATGAGAAACTGAATTCTATGAAAAACAAAAACATCCCCGACAGCGAACGCACGAAGTGCGAAATCTGGACACGCGTGATGGGCTACCACCGCCCGGTCTCGCAGTTCAACGCCGGAAAACAGAGCGAGCACCGCGAACGCACGCCATTCCGCGAGGAGCGTGTCGCCGTCCAGCGCGCAGCGTAATTCCGGTGGGAAAGGCTTGGAGCGGCGCGCGGGCGTCCCACCCGTATTCGTCACGTTCGCGGGCAGGATGCCAGCGCTCCGTTTCTGCCGCTCATGGCAGCCCTTCCTCCTGATGCCAAGCCTCTGATGTGCGATTCCTCCACAAAATCTGCGACGCTCCAGGTCGGAGGTTTCGTGCCATTCACGACCGTGGACTATCCCGGGCACCTTGCAGCGGTAATCTTCTGCCAGGGATGCGTCTGGAGGTGCCGCTACTGCCACAACCCGCACCTCCAGCCATTTACCGGGGCGCACTGGAGCTGGGAGAATATTCTTTCGCTGCTCGCGGAGCGCCGCAATTTTTTGGAGGCCGTGGTTTTCAGCGGGGGCGAACCGACCGCACAGGCTGCGCTTCTACCGGCCATGCTTGCCGTGAAGGACCTTGGGCTGAAAATCGGACTGCATACCGCAGGGATTTTTCCCGACCGCCTTGCGGAAGTGCTGCCGCTTGTAAGCTGGGTGGGACTGGATGTGAAAGCTCCTTTTGACGAACGCTACGACCGGATCACACAGAGAAACTCATCATTCGAAGCCTCGGCCGAAACCCTGCGTCTCGTGCTGGCCTCAGGTGTGAACTATGAACTCCGCACCACGGTTCACCCGGCACTTGTCAACGCCGCGGACATGGCGGATCTCTCAGCGACCCTGGATTCTCTGAATGCCGCCCCGGCAAAAATCCAGGAATTCCGCCCAGCCGGATGTGTGGATGAGGAACTGATTAATTCCGCGGGTTAGCCGACTGGCGGCAAATCGCCCCGCCTTTCATTTTTTCCCGGCTTCCGCCTTCAGATTTTTCATGTGGAAAGCCAGCGCTTCCTGGATGTGGGTGTCCCAGTATCCCCATTCGTGGCCTCCGGCATGTTCTTTGTAGGAGTGCGGAATCATTGATGCCCGCAGCTCTCCGGTAAATGTGCGGTTGTCTGCAAGCAGGAAGTCCTCCGTGCCGCAATCGATCGAGATTCCCGGAAGCCGGCGTGCCTTTTTTGCGCGCTTCGCAAGCGTGAGAAGGTGGTGGTCGGTTCCCTCCGGCGAGGGGCCGAAAATGCGGCGGAGCTCGGCGACGAAGTCATCCCCGCGCCCTGTCGATTTTGCAATTTGATCGAATTTCTCATTTTTCCCCCAGCCGAGAGCACCGGAATGGCTGTGGATCGAGCAGAACCGGTTGTGGTAACCCAGGCCGACGCGGAGTGCGCCATACCCGCCCATGGACAGGCCGCCAATCGCCCGCGCGGAGCGTGCCGGCAGAGCCTGGAATGTCCTTTCGATAAAGGCGGGCAACTCCTCACCGATGTGACGCGCATATGCCGCGCCCTCGTGGTTGTCAGTGTAAAATCCGCGGTAGCCATCCGGCATGACAATGATGAGCGGCAGGTTTGCGGCATAGACCTCGACGCGGGTCCGCCGCAGCCACATGGTGCTGTCATCCGAGAGCCCGTGCAGCAGGTAGAGCGTGGGGAACGGAGGCTTTCCGGTGTCCGGGTAGACGACTTGCGCTGTGGTGGCTTTTCCGAGGATTCCGCTGGACCAGTGGGCAGTGAACAACGACATGCCCGATTTCTAGCCGAACGTGGGCGGGATGCAAGCGGCCGGGCTATTTCCGGAGTCTGGTCACTCCCGCGCACCACTTGCCCCGGGCGATCACCCGCGGTTCCTCAAATCCCAGACGCACCAGACCCGCACTCACCTCATCGGCCTGCTTGCGCAGAACCCCGGAAAATATCAGCCATCCTCCCTTGTGAAGCCTGCGAGCGAACCCCGGTGCCGAGGCGAGGAGCAGCTCGCTGAATAGATTCGCAAGGATGACATCCGCGCTGTGGAAGGCGCCGGTCTTCCGGGCATCCGCCTTCGTGATTTTGATTTTACGGCATCCGTTGTTCCGTGCGTTTTCCTTCGAAATCCGCACGCACACCGGATCGAAGTCGAACGCCTCGACTGCCGAGGCTCCCAGCTTTTCCGCGGCGATCCCGAGAATCCCGCTGCCGGTTCCGGCATCCATCGCCCGCCAGCCTTCCGGAAGTGTCTTCGCCACGTCGCAGAGCAGGCGGAGGCAAGTGGCGGTCGTCGCATGTTCGCCGGTTCCGAAGGCCATGCCGGCAGGAATCCACACGGCTCCGGGCTTGCCTTTCGCCCGCTTCCAGGTCCCCTCATCCGAATAGATCCACAGCTTTCCGCGGATCGCCAACGGAGCCCGGGGCCGGGACTGGTTCCCCGTCCAGATGTGGGCGGCGACTTTTGTCACGCGTCCCCCGAACCTTTTGGCAAGGGCGTCTGCGGTCCGCTTGTCTGTGAAGGTCTCGATCTTCAGGGCCTTCGATTCCGGCCAGGTGACCATGGCGACCCGGCCCGGACCCAGAAACTGCAGCCGTTCCTCCCAGGCGTCCTCCCACTTTTGCGAACTCAAACGTGTCCAGCGATACATGATTTGAAGTGTTCAGTATTCAGTATTCAGTGTTCAGTCAGCAGAGCCGCATTGTCCTGAACACTGAACACTGAAAACTATTTCCATGCCACGGTCCAAATTAATCATTGCCTCAAGCGAAGCCTCCGCCGACATGCTCTACGCCACGGGATTCCGGGCGCCGGATGCTTTCGTTTTTCTGCAAACCGAAACAAAGAAATTTCTCCTGCTCTCGGATCTCGAAGTCGACCGCGGGCGGCAGCAGGCAAGCGTGGACCGCGTGGATTCCTTTTCCGGGACAGCGGCGCAGGTCCAGGGCCGGAAAAAGAAGGCCCCCTCGTATGCCCGCACTGTTGCTGCCTGGCTCCGGATGAATTCCTCGCGAAGCGTCGTTGTCCCGTCGGATTTTCCCTTCGGGCTTGCCCGGGAGTTGAAAAAGGAAGGCGTTCGACTCAAGCCCGCCAAAGGTTCGTTCTTCCCGGAGCGCGAGACGAAGTCCGCCGCCGAAGTCAGTGCGGTTGAAGCCGCGATCCGGATTGCAGAGGCCGGAATGGCCCGGGCGATGGAGGTTCTTGCATCGGCGGTTCCTCGGAAGGACGGCCGGCTGTTTCTCGGGAGACGGATTCTGACTTCGGAAATCCTCCGCACGGAAATTGAAACGACGATCGTGCGTGCGGGCGGAGAGGCGAGGGGAGATACCATTGTTGCCGGCGGTGAGCAGGCCTGTGATCCTCATGGGCGCGGCACGGGCCCCCTGCGCGCGGATGAACTGATCATCATCGATATTTTCCCCCGCGATGCCCGCTCGGGCTACTATGGAGATATCACGCGCACGGTTGTGCGGGGAAAAGCATCCTCTGCCCAACGCAAACTCTGGGAAACCTGCCTGGCCGGACAGAAAATGGCCGCGGAAAAAATGAAGCCCGGCGTTCTGGGGGCCGGCATCCATGATCAGGTGAAATCCTTTTTCGCCGAACAGGGATACCCGACAGAGTTGCGCAATGGCCGTTGGCAGGGGTTTTTCCACGGCACCGGACATGGGCTTGGGCTGGAAATTCACGAGGCCCCGCGATTTGCCGCGGCCACATTTCTTCCGGGCCAGGTGATTACGGTCGAGCCGGGGATCTATATTCCCGGGCTCGGGGGTGTCCGCCATGAAGATGTCGCGCTGGTCACCGGCAAAGGCGCGAGATTTCTGACAAAAGCTCCCAAGCCGTTCGAGATCTGACCTCCGGAGAAAATCAGTGAACCCGGGCGTCTGCTCAGCCTTTTTGCATATTCCCGCGATGCTACCAGGGGCGTCCCCTTGAGGTTCCGTTTGCGGTGCGAGGCATACTCCGATAGACTTCCGCCCCTGATCGTATGTCTGGAATCACACTGGAAATCCTCTTTATTTTTGTTCTGCTTCTGGCGAACGGAATCTTCGCCATGGCGGAGATCGCGCTCGTTGCCTCTCGGAAGGCCAAGCTGAAGACGCTTGCGGACGAAGGCCACCAGGGCGCAAAACTCGCCCATGACCTTGCCCTTGCCCCGGGCAAATTTCTCTCGACCGTGCAGGTGGGCATCACCCTTGTGGGCACGCTCGCGGGCGCGTTCGGCGGCGCCCGGATTGCGGAGACATTGTCCCTTTATGTGGACAAGATCCCGGGACTGGAAGGCCTGCCCTCCCACTACATTTCACTCTTCATCGTCGTCGCGATCATCACGTATTTCTCAGTGATCATCGGGGAGCTTGTCCCGAAGCGGCTGGCTCTGACAAATCCCGAAAAAATCGCCTCCGCACTCGCGCGGCCGATGAATGCGCTTGCGACCAGCTTTTCTCCGGTCGTCAATCTGCTGAGCCATTCCAGCGATTTTCTCATGGCCCTGCTGGGTGTCCGGAAGGCCAAGGAAAGCGCGGTCTCCGAGGAGGAGGTCCGGGTCCTGATCGATGAGGGACTGAGCACCGGAGTCTTCAAGAAAGCGGAGAAGGATATGGTCGAGGGCGTTTTCGAACTCGACGAGCAGCACGCGGGCGACCTGATGACTCCCCGCGCCCGCATGATCTGGCTCTCGCTGGATGACACCGACGATGAAAACTGGAGAAGGATCGCCGGCAGCGGGCATTCGCACTTCCCGGTCTATCAGGAGACGCGCGACAATGTGATCGGAATGGTTTCCGTAAAATCGCTCTGGGCGAACCTCTCGCTCGCGGGCCGCGTGGAATTGCGCGCGCTCGTTACCCCGCCGCTCTATGTTCCAACTGCGATGCCGGCCGGCCGGCTGATCGAGTCCTTTAAAAAATCCGGAAAACACATCGCGCTCGTTGTGGATGAGTTTGGAGGGCTTCAGGGCCTGGTGACTTTGAACGATGTGATGATGGCCATCGTGGGCAACCTGCCCGAGCGCGAGCAGCGCCACGATCCGAAGGCCACCCTTCGCCAGGATGGAACCTGGCTGATCGATGCCATGCTGGATATCGATGAGACGAAATCAAGCCTGGGTATCGATGCGGATCTGCCGGGAGAAAATGAGAACCGGTTCTCAACGCTCGGCGGGTTTATCCTTTTCCGTATCGGCCACATTCCACGTGAAGGGGAGAAGTTCATGTGGGACGGCTTCGAATTCGAAATCATCGACATGGACCGCCAGCGGATCGACAAGGTGCTTGTCACCCCGCGCGCACCGAAAATCGAAGAAGCCGGGAATCCGGACCCTTCCATCGACATCTGACTCGAGCCAAGTAAGGAGCGCCCCCATTGCCGGGACTGCCTCCCGGACAGCTGGCGCCGGAATTCCCCCCCCCGGAGGCATTCTGCGCGCGATCCGGAATGAACGATTAAAAATTGAAAGGTGGAGAGACGCCAGCCCTTACCATGCGCGATGCAGGGTTCGAACCTGCCGGCCAATCCCTGACTGTCAGCGACTTACACAAGTGCTTCGACAAGGACTGCGACAAGTCTCGTGACGAGGGCCAATTATTTCGAAAAGGATTCGAGATTTGCGAAGTCATCAACGCATGGCCTGACCTTCCCCAAGCACTTCGGGCAGGGATTCTCGCCATTGTCCATTCTCACCAAGGGGACTTGTCCACGGTCGAGGGGCGGCAGCCGTTGACCGGTCGTCCGGGCCGCGAAGCGGAACAGCCCGGGCGATCCGCGCCAAGCGGAAGGGAAACCGACTGTGGGCAAGTCGTAGAAGGAGCGAGCCACCAATGAATTCCTTCCTGGAAAACGAACCTGTCAAGGCTCCAAGCAATGAGGAAGCTCAAGAAACCACCGCAACGGAGCTGGCGGATGCGCCCGCTTGCGGGCGCGCCGCCTGCCCGGCGGCGGTGGCGGGGCTTGTCAATCATACTATATTGTGCCGCGATATGCCCGTCAGCGCAGTTCAGGTCTTCCGGCGGGATGTCAAAACATTGAGGGCTTTGCCACAGGAAGTCATTCCCTCAAGGTATGGCCGTTCCGGGGCGGATAAAGAGGGAGGGGTAATAACGGAGTTCTCGGAACGGTCGCGTTATCGCCTGCTCCATGCCGTGAAAAATTGCAGTGCAGATTTTTCCTCCATGATCACGTTGACGTATCCAGCAGAGTTCCCCACCAATGGCCGGAAGGTGAAGCGTAATTTCAATGCCTTCCGAAAACGCCTGTTGCGCCGGTTTCCCGGCATCCTTGGCGTGTGGTTCCTGGAGTTTCAGAAACGGGGTGCTCCGCATTTCCATATTCTGGTTTCTCTCAAGTTGTCCGAACACGGAGAGATTCAGGAGCGAACCCGGATGAGGCGGAAACAGGGGCCGAAAAAATACATGACCGTCCTGCCACTGGAAGTAATGATTTCCGCCTGGTGGTTCGCAATAGTCGGCTCCCAGGATCCAAAGCACTTGGCGGCTGGATGTGCATGGGAGGAGATTGAAAACACCGATGGCGCAATCCGGTATGCTGCTGCCCATGCGAGTAAGCCCCACCAGAAAAGGGTGCCGAAGGAGTTCGTTGAAGTGGGGCGATTCTGGGGTGTCATTGGGAAGGTGAAAGTTCCCATGCTCAAAACATTCAACGCCGATACAGCCGAGGTTTTCACACGGGTTGGAGTCGACGCCTTAAGCAACAAAGGCCGAGTGAAAAAATACCTGTGGGATGCTGCGGGACAATTCGATAATGAAACCGCAATAGCCGTTGGCGATCAATGGCGGGATTTGCGGATGTGGCATCTGGAGCCCTGTTCAGTTCCTCTCAGTGACTCAGTAGCGGCATGAGAACCGAATAGGCAACCCCAAGAGGCGAGCAGCTGGTAAGAATTACGCCGACCAGTCAATTCGACTTGTATGGGCCTAGAAATTTATCTCCATCAAAGTGAACCATGTGATCGGGCGCATCTGCAATCCAGACTTCCGTTTCCCATGCAATCTCTGGCGAAAATTTCCTGAACGTGTCACGGTTCAGAAAAGCGGTGATATACACAATCTCAGCGGTACATTTCTTCGCAAGGCGCTTCAATTCCAGCAAGCGCACAGGGGAAATCGGCCCCGAGCTGTGAACGGCCTCGATTAGGAACAACCAATTTTTTTTGGAGGAAAAAGCCACAATGTCCGGAAGTTCCCCGTGTTCTAATTCAAAAAATTTCAGAGATTTGAGCTTACTCTCATCTCTGACCAAAAATTTCTTGGCGGTGTCTCCAACATAAAGAACTTCCGCACCAAAGCCGTATCGCGGCAAGAATTGTTCAATGATCGCCTTCTGTAGGAGATTGTGTTCGCCGGGGCTGAATTGAAGAGTCATCCCATCAGGGAGTATGATCGGGACTGAGTTAAGCTGACGATCTGCTGCCAACCTCTCCGCAAGTGACGGTTTGTCCTCCATGAATTCATCAACCTCCTCAATCCAAGTGGGCTCGCCGAAACGGCTTACAATGGCGACGTATTCAGGAGACAAGGAGAAACCTCGCGTAGGATCATTCCGAGCGGCGTTGGGTTTGTTCGCGCTGGCAACAATGATCCCCGCTACAACTGGAAGTTTTAAATCTTTGCGGCGGATGTCATCATATGACCCCATAGAAATCTTTTCCAAAAAATGAGTGTTGAGAAATTTGATGATCTCGCGTGACTTGATGGCATCTTTGCCCTCGCGGATTCGCACCGTATGCCAGTCTGTGCTGCGCTTGACATCTGCCACTGCCAAAAATGACATCGCAATTTTCTCCAACTCTCGCGGTTTCATTCCATCAAGCGGAATGCCCAATTTCGCCAAGATGAAGAGTGCTTCATTGAGCAATTTCTTCAGGCGATCAGGCTTGGTAGAGGCAGCGAGGAATGCAGGTATTCTCATGTCTGGTGTGTCTTTAAATTCAAGCGGAAGAGCGAATTGGTCTGGCAGATTTCGGTAGAGAATTTCTCCTGATGTCAGTCGCTTGTGACTCGCGAGATAGTTTTTCACGGAGCAGGCCAGATTCCATGCAAACAAAGGGGGAACGGCATTTCCTATCTGATTGAACTGACTGGTTTCACCTCCGCTGAACTCGAACCAATCCGGAAAACTTTGCAGGCGGGCAGCCTCACGAATAAGTATACGCCTTCTGCGACCATCAGGAAGTCGAATGCGATGCATGTCCCCGGTTGCCCCGGCAAGATTGCGACAGGTCAGTGTGCGTGCTGGCAGGTGCGGATGCAAATCGCGCGGAGTTGTGCAAAAGGAAGCCCTCTCATATTTCGCCACGTATTCATCCATGCTAGGTGTCAGGAATTTCGATTCAGAGGGAGCCGAATCCATCCATTTTCCCAAAGCCTCGGAAACCGTGACCTTCCCAGGCCTTTCTTCCGGAAACTGAAACTCGCCACGGTGGCCCACTACAATTATGCGCTCTCGATTCTGCGGGACTCCATAGTTGACTGCATTGAGCAAGCGCACTTCGATGACATAATTTAGAGACTTCAAAGCCTCAAGAATTTGATCAAAATACCAACGGTTGCTGTATAGCAGTCCTCTGACATTTTCAAAGAGCCAGATTTGCGGCTGCACTTGCTTGATTGCGGCGATGAAAATCGGGAAACCGTCGCGTGAGTCCTTCAATCCCATTTGATGACCGCCAACACTGAAGGGCTGGCAAGGCGGGCCGCCAATGATGACATCTGTTTTCGGAAATTCAGTTTCGGGCGTCAATGTAACCTGGTGGCAAGCGCGTTTCAGATTCCGCCGATATGTTTCGCATGCATCGGCATCTTTCTCATACCCAACTGTCTTAAAGCCCTGCGCCTCGAACCCCAAAGCAAGACCGCCACAACCCGCAAACAAATCCAGTGCAGAGATTTTTCCGGCCAAATCGGGATGAAGCAGAGACTCTACTCGCTCGATATACTTCATTTGCTTGTGAACATTCAAAATACTCCGAGTGATCTTGCAGCAAATGCGGACCAGTGCAAGAACGGCAAGAGCACCATTCGAAAAGAGTCCCAATGCCACACATTTCCACGAAACTGACGGGGCCGGAGGCTCCGGGGCGTTGATGCACCTATCAGAATGCTTTGAAACTAGGCAAGGCGGATCGAAGTCTCTGGCGGACTCGGCAGGGTGTCAGGGATGTATGCCGAGACCGCCAGAGTCTTCGGGCCGGAACCTTCGATGCAATTCGTTGTTGATCGCTGGTCTCCGGTGGCGGCGAGGGAGATGCCTTCCCGAATATGCGTTATCCCTGCGGAGCATAAAAAAGAACATGCGCTTGACAAGAAATGTAAACATTGTAAACAAAAGATATGAGTAAAACTACAAGTCCAAAAGAGCCCGAGGATTTGAGCCATTTAACGACGGAGTCCTGGCCCGCCTATAGCCATGTAGCCAGCGACCTTGTAAAATTCTCAAAAAATGCCGAGGTGAGCGCACGGGGGGTGGTCACTCAGCTATTTCCGGCGATATATGCGGCGTCGATGCGGATGAGTTCCAGGGCCATCAGCGACTTTCTTAAAGAGAAACATCAGATCAATCTCAGCGCGGTGACTATTGCAAAGGCCGTGCGGCAGCCTCGCAAGCATCTGGAAGCCTGCATGGAGAGGATTGCCCCGGCAGCAATGTTGCTCGCCAATGTTCACAATGTGGGAGTTGCCGACATCCTCGTGGATGTAGAAAAGTTCGAGAAAATCACCGCGAAGCGTCCAAATTTGGAGACGATGAAAGACAGGAAGAATCTCAAGGGAGCGACGAACGAGGACTATTCACACGCCTGGTCAATTGTCCGTGGCGATTGGTTCATGATGCTCGACAAGGCTTTTCGTATGATGGCAATCGTTGATACGCCGGTAAACGTTTGGGAAGGGCCTCTAAAATGAACGCGTCCTCCAATTCCAAAAATGATTCTCCTACAATGCTGACTGTCGAAGAGGTTGCGGCGGATTTACAGATCAGTCAGAAAACCATTTATCGACTCGTGGACAGGGGGGAGTTTCCAAAGCCAGTCAAAATTGGCGGAAAAAACCGCGTTCTACGCGATGATTACCAATCATACATCCGGTTGCTCAAGCCTGAAACCCTCGCTGCATAAACGTATGTCCTGTTCCCTCATCAAGCCCAAAAATTCCTGCTACTACCATGCAAAAATCAAGCTGCCAAGCATGGCCAAGGCGACCACGCACTCGCTGAAGTGCAAACACCGGCAGGTGGCCGTCAAACTGATGAACGACCTATATGCGGAACTCGAAAGGGAAGCTGCGGGGATCGGGATTCCAAAAGCACAGAAAGACGCCGCAAAGAAACCGATTGCCCAGCATCTGGACGATATGCTGGAAGCAAAAACAACCAACCGGGACGGTAAATACCTGGCCGAGCTCAAAGCGAAAATCCTACGACTAGAAAAGGAATGCCGCTGGCAAAACGCCGTGAGCATCACGCCGGAAAGTTTTCTGCTCTGGCGGGCAAAGCAGATGCAGGTGATTTCCCCCAAAACCCTGAACGAATATTTGATTGCCATCCGCTCGCTGCTGAATTGGATGGTTTCCCGCGGTCGCCTGATTCATTGCTCGCTGGCATCGGTGGAAATGCTCCCGGTTTACAAGCAAGTGAATCCGCGTCGAGCCTTGACTGATGACGAGCTTTCCCGGTTGGTGAAAGTTTCGGGACAACGCGGCCTCCTCTATCTTTTTGCCGCCTTCACCGGCCTGCGTTACGGAGAAGTAAAAGCGCTCCGGGTGTGTGATTTGAATCTGGATGCGGCCTTCCTTATTGCGAGGGCGGAAACAACCAAGAATGGGCATGAGGCTCCCGCGCCATTGCCACTGGGCATTGTGGAGGCGCTGAGATCCTACATCGAAAAACAAGGCTTCCAGCCTTCGGGCCTGCTCTTCCCTTTGATGAGTCGAAAGCATTTCCCGGAGGATGCAGAAGCGGCAGGAATCCCCCTCATTGGGCCTGACGGCCTCCATGTGGGCTTCCACTCCCTGCGGCATACATTCTGCACCTGGCTACAGCGCGGCGGCGTCAATCAACGTGTGCTGATGCAGCTCATGAGACATAGTGATCGGCGGCTGAGCGATCACCTATACACAACCGCCTCCCTTTTGCCCACTCGCGAGGCCGTGGGCACGCTCCCAAAATTCGAGAATGAACTTCGACAAATACTGCGACAAGAATTAGTCCCAAGCCGTCCCGAATTGTCCTCGGATGTCCCGAGCGGCAACAGCGGCCATGCTCCGGAAAGCCTGATAAACAAAGGGCCGAGACTCGAATTGTCCCAGATTGTCCCGCTATGTCCCAAAACGGAAATGGTGCGCGATGCAGGGTTCGAACCTGCGACTTCCTGCGTGTGAAGCAGGCGCTCTACCACTGAGCTAATCGCGCTGAATTGTTGGAAGGAAAGGGAGGAATAGCCGCCCGATTCGTTTTTTCAACAATCCCAGTGAATCTGTGCTCTCCACAAAATGCAAGGCAAACTGATTCGCTGGTCACAGCCGAAGTAGAACAGGACCCGGGTCGTGAAGAGCTGGTTTGGAAGGAATCGACATCTCAGCCAGGGGTGGTTACACGAAGAGTATGCCCCGCCTTCATGTCGCCACTCCTGGAGTGATGTTTTGTTGCGTATCCAGTGAGTAATGAATCCGAGGATTACCAAACCAAAGCGGATCGGGCTGATGGGTTGTGGTGCTGTTGCAGCCTATGGCCATGTGCCGGCAATCCAGCAGACACCGGGGCTTGTGCTGCATGCGATCTTTGATCCGAACAGCGATGCCGTAAAATCGATGCAGGAGGCGTTTGGAATACCGCATGCGTTCACGGATTCCACGGCATTTTTTGATTCGGGTATTGAGGCTGTGAGTATCACCTCCCCGGCGCCTTGCCATAAAGGGAACGTGCTGGACGCGGCCCGCTATCAGCTTCCGGTTCTATGCGAGAAGCCGCTTGCCATGAATAGCGGGGAGGCCAGGGAGATGATTGATGCAATGGAGAAAGCCGGTGTCCCGTTCCATGCGGGATTCTGTTACCGTTTCAGCCCGTCTTCCTTGAAGATCCGGGAGCTTGTAAAATCCGGCGCAATCGGTGAAGTCCGGTCCCTCCGGTTGATCTACAACTGGAACTGCCACGGGAAATTTGTCCGCGACGCCGCGGGGAACCTTTCGATCCAGCAGCGGCGGGAAGGAAGGATGTTGGAAGGCGGACCGGTCATCGATTGCGGCACACATCAGATTGATCTGGCAACGTTCTGGCTGGATTCTCCGGTCGTCCACTTCACCGGGCACGGGGCCTGGGTTGATGACTATGAGGCGCCAGACCACATGTGGCTGCACATGGACCATGCCAGCGGGGCCCACACGGTTGTTGAGATCAGCTATTCCTACCACCATACCTCGGCGAACACGCACTCCGAGTTCGTCTACGAACTCATCGGCCGTGACGGAGTGATCCGCTATGACCGGACGGCGGAGAGCTTCACTATGGAAAACGGAAACGGATTGCAGGAGTTCGAATTTCACCCCGAGAAGAGTTTTGAAGGAATGTATTCCGAATGGGCCGCGGCGCTGCAAACGGGCCGGTCGGATCTGCTGACGAGCGCCGTGGATGGAACCCGTGTTGTCGAAATTGCGGCAGCCGCAACCGCTGAGGCGATACGCAACCGGGGATCAGGCTGCCCGCAGGGACTCACGAAAATCAATTCCTGACCGGCCGCGCTCGAGGCGGTTTCAGGGCACGAACCCGGACAAATAGCCGGGCAGCCGCCTTCCCAGCCAGAACCCGCGGCTGTCGAGAAATCCGAGATGTCCGCCGGAGTCAGGAACTTCGAGCGTGAGGTTGGGATTGGCTTGAGCTTCCGGAAATGGAAAAGACTCAGGGGTCAGGAACGGATCGTCCTTTGCGCTGACAAGGAGGGTCGGCACACGAATGCCAGCGAGAAACTGGCGGGCGCTGCATTTTATCCAGTAGTCTTCCGCGCTCAGAAAACCGTGTGTCGGTGCGGTATACCGCTCATCAAAATGCTCGAATCCGTGCAGGCGGTCGAGTCCTTCGGCACTCAGGATATCCGGCATGGCGGCGGACTTTTCGCGGACTTTTGCGCAGAGGCTTGCGATCAGCCTGCGCAGGTAGATCCGGTTGCCCAGCCGCCCGTCCAGCGCCCGTGCCGTGGCTGCCAGGTCGATCGGCGCAGACACGGCTGCGGCCGCGAGGACCGTTGCCGGCGGTGGAGACTCTCCGAGAAACTTCAGGACAAGATTGCCTCCGATGCTGAATCCGACCAGGGCGATTCGTCTCTGCCCCGCGTGCGCTACGACCGCTGCCAGGTCTTCGGTCGCTCCGCTGTGATACGAACGCCGGAGCCGGTTGAGTTCGCCGCTGCACCCGCGGTAGTTCCAGGCCAGGACATCCCATCCGTTGGACTGAAAACTTCCGGCCAGACGGAGCATGCCCGGATCTCTTGAGTTTCCTTCGAGTCCGGAGCAGAGGATGGCAAGCCGCCCGCACCCGGATTCCAGCCAGTCCAGATCCAGAAAATCCCTGTCCAGCAACTCCAGACGCTCCCTGCGGAAAACGGGAGTTGGCCTGACAGCGCCGAGCACCGGCAGGATGGTTTGGACATGGCAATTTGACAGATACCAAGGGGGGCGGAAGCTGGAGGCAATGACAGGCACGATGCGTGACTAAACACCCTGATGGCCTGTCTGGTCGCGAAAAAAA
>CAZRIL010000011.1:58243-74572 GCA_964600115.1 uncultured Chthoniobacter sp.
CTGTCCGCTCCCGGGGGAGCCGCGGGGACCGGCAAGGCGGGAGCAATTTGAGGAGTGGACTGCAGCTGCGGTATTACTGACTGGGTTTTCGGGGCAGGGGCGCTGCGTTGTTGGGTCGGTGCTTGCTGCACTGGGGGGGACTGCGGTTGTTGAACAGGAGCGGGTCTCTGTTGAGGGGGTAGTTGCGGCGCCTGTTGCTGATTTTGTATTTGGGGAGTCCGTTGCTCCCTTTGCGCCTGAGTTGGCCGCTGCGGTTGTTGCTGTTCCCTGGCCTGTGGCGGGGGTTGGGATTTCGTAACCGGTGCAGTTTGCTGGACTTCTTGCGGGGCTGTGACACGGGGTTGCCTGGGGGCCTCGGAACGCGGCTTTTGCACAGACGGATCTTGTTGAGGGGGGGGAGCGGATTGCTCCTGTCCCGGGGCAGTGGGAGCAGTTGGCACAACACGGTCCGGCTGTTTAGGCTGACGGGGGTCCTTGAGATGGGGTTGTGTGGGATTATTGAGCTGGATTGGTGCCTGGGGAGGAGGTTCTGTGGGCGAGACTGCGCGATCGCGCTTCCCGGTGTTTCGATCCGGGTTCGGAGTGCTTTCGCGTTTTGATCGCGGTGTTGTCGATGTTTGGGGAGCGAAGGGGTCGGGTCGTGCTGGCTGCTCTGGAGTTTGTAACTGGCCCGGAACCTCAGGTGCCACGGACGGGATCGGGCGGGGGCGGTTTGGCCGTTCTGGTGTGGTTCCCGGGGTTGTGGGACCAGTCGTCGGGGAGGCGGAACCCGGGAGAGCATTTTGTATCCCGGGTGTTTGCGCGAGTGGTCGGTTCGGGCGATCCTGCATTCCCTCCGGAGTGGTCGGGAGTGCGCCGGCTCTTGCCGGGTCGGTCAGCGCAGTGCCGGTGCGACCGTGAGTCTGGTCCCGGGAATTTTCGCGGGAAGTGCGTTCGAGATTGGTCGGGCGCGGCAAGGCCGGGTTCGAGGCCGGGTTGTAGGTTATGCTTTGAGGATTGGTGTTCTGGTGGGCGACCGGCTGAGTCGTGGCGGCGGTGCGGGTGGTTGCATAGCGGGCGTTGCCATTATTGTTCCGCTGCCGCTGGTTTGTTTGACGCTGAGCATTTGCGCTCGGCTGCCATTGGTTGGCGTTGTTGATGTCGATGTTCGCGAGATTGACGCCGCCACGATTTCCGTTGCGGTCACCGTTCCAGCTATTTTCCCGATCATGGTTCCATCCGCGCCAGTTTCCCTGATAAACGCAACGGCGGTTCCAATCAAAGTCATAGGTCAGCCAGGAACCCACAGCGAAACCCAGGCCGAATGTGAGCGCTGGAATAGTGGTGTAGGATTCGATGTAAACGACCTGCGGGTCGTAGACGGGAACATAAATCACTTCCGGGTCTGCCGGAACAATCCGGATAACCTGCTCCTCCTTGATGACTTTCTGCTGGGGCGTATCGACAAGATGGCCTGTGGCCCTGGCCTGTTCGCGCAACCCCTGGATGGAGTTCATCACATCCGCAGGCTGCTCGACAAACGCCTCTCCCACTGAGGACGTCCATTCCAGATTTTCGTCGAGCCAGGTGAGCACCTCAGGATACCTTGCGAGGGCTTTCACGCTGTCATCCCACGGCTTTTTTTCCACGTCTGCCGGGTCTCCGTTGGCTTTGACGAAGCGTGCACCCAGAACAACATCCGAGGGCACAGTCGATGCGGGAAGAATAAGCGCGATCAGCGCGTCTGGATAGAGAGCGATTGGAGCGAGAATCTGGCTCAATTCTTCCATGGTCAATTTCTGAGAGTCGAGTTGCACCGGCGGCGGCACCGGTTGGCCGGATATCTGTGCGGGCAAGGGAGAGGCCAGGAGACAGATCCCAGCCACGAGGAGTAAGCTCGCCGCCGGGAATGTCATCCGCTGCAGGGAAGTGGAGTGGGAACTCATACCACAATCTGCCCTCAGTCCGGCAAAAAGTGTATGGGGTGATTTCCCCAGGAGCGACACCGGTTCATTTTGCGGGAGTCTCGAAAACCGGGCGTGCAGAGAGAACGTTTTCATATCAGGTGATTGTAAAGAGAAACGCGGCAGCCGCCGGTTTATTCAACATCGATCGGAGGTTTCAACACTTACGGTCTGAGCCCTGCCCGGTTGCCGGATTGACGGTGCGGGGATTTCCGCGAACAATCCCGCGCAACGTGAGAACCACCCGTCCTGAATGAAAAAGCCGAATCCGGGAAAGGAACTCTACCAGCAATTGCGGCAGCTGCCCTGGGAGGTCCTCTGGGGCCGCGAGGTGCCGCAATTCAACAGAGCGGCCCAGGTGGAGAGGGAGGGCAGGGCGGCGGTGATCCGTGCCGTCGGCGTGGTGTTCTCGGAGTCCGGCCCAGTGGAAATGGGGGACGAGGTGAGGGGCTGGCTTCGCGGACTGCTCGACGACCCCGGCGAGAAAGTCCGGCGGTATGCGATGAATGCCTTGCCGAAAGTCGGTGCCGGCCTGGACGAGGAAACCGGTTTGCTCGCCCTCCTGAAAAAAACAGACAGCGAGCGAGAGAAAAAATTCCTCGCCAATGCCCTAAATAAGATCGGAGGCGAACAGACGCTCAAGGCTGCCGATAGCCTCCCGCTGGGGACCGAACAGAAAGCCCGCGCTTCCGTGGCGAGGAATGCCGCCCCGGGCTCCATCAGGATGGACCGCGTCGTGGAGAATTTTGAAGGCGTCGAGATCTGTCTTCGTGGACGTCGTGGCCTCGAGGATGTTGTGAAGGAGGAAGTGGAGTCCAAAGGCGGCGGAAAATTTCGGTTCATTTCCCAATCCGGCGGGCTGGATGTGATTGCCCCGGTGGCACCTTTCCCGCTCTCTGATCTATATCGTCTGCGGTGCTTTGGGACAGCGGGCTTTTCCCTCGGCGTTGCCCGCCCCGGCGAATTGGCCGGAGTGATTGCCTCGCCGCTTGCGCGCCGTCTGTTTAAGACGCTCACCGAAGGGCCGGTGCGCTATCGCCTGGATTTTGTTTCCAAAGGCCACCAGCGGGCAGCGGTGCGGGACCTCGCGAGCCAGATCTACGCGCTGTGCCCGGAAATTCTGAATGATCCGCGACAGGCACTCTGGGCGGTGGACATACATTCCACTCCGTCCGGAGAAATGGTCGAGCTGCGCCCGCGCCTCACGCCGGACCCGAGATTCGCTTACCGCCTGCATTTCATCCCTGCGGCATCCCATCCGCCTTTGGCGGCGGCCATGGCCAGGCTTGCCGGCCCGATGAAAGATGAAGTCGTATGGGATCCGTTCTGCGGGTCCGGAGTCGAGCTGATTGAGTGTGCGCTGCGGGGGGGGATACGCTCTCTGATTGGAACGGATCTCAGCTCCGAGGCGCTGGCGGCCGCTCAGAAGAACTATGCCGCCGCAGGCGCGCCGGTTGCAGATGCACGGTTCGTGCAGTGCGATTTCCGAAATCATGCCCCGGTTGAGGGACTCTCACCTGGAAATGTCAGCCTTGTCATTACGAATCCTCCGCTCGGAATGCGCGTTCCGATCCCCGACCTGCGGCAGCTGATCGACGATCTCTTCCGTGCCGCAGCCACAGTCCTCAGACCCGGGGGCCGCCTCGTCCTCGTCAACCCGATCCGCTCGGATTCCCCCCACAGTTCGCTCCGGCTGCAGTCCCGTCGGATGGTCGACATGTCCGGCTTCGATTGCCGGATGGAGATGTATCGGAAAATATAGCGTCCGGATGCTCAACCGTCCGCGATTGTGCACCATGCAGGCCATCTGTTATTCGGACTCCTGATTTGCAGATGAGTTTCTCGACAACCCTCGCCGGCACGTGCTAGCCATCACCGGCTTGATGGCGCGAATTTCATGGTGGGGGGTGGTTTTCTTTGTGCTGACTCTGACGGCAGTTTTTGCCGCAGAGCCCTACACGATTGTCCCTGCTCCCGTTTGGGCTGATCCTCTCCCCGTGACCGAGCCCCCGAAGGTCCCGGTGGATCAGATTCGCGATGGCGTCTATTACCTGATGATCGACAAGTTCGCCAGAGTGGCAGAGCAGGAGGTATATGGACAGTATGCGCGCAAAATTGTCACCGAAGCCGGCGTGCAAACCGGCTCCGAAATCCGAATCGATCTGGATCCCTCCCATGAAACGATTGAGCTCCATTCCGTGGATGTGTTGCGTGACGGGGGCTGGCAGCACCGCCTCACGCCCAAACTCGTCGATGTCCTCAAACGCGAGGAGGGCATGGATGACTACATTGTTGACGGAAATTTGACGCTGGTGGTCCGGCTTCCCGATATCCGGCCGGGAGATATCATCCGCTACGATTTCACACGGCGCGGCGCGAACCCTGTGATGAAGGGCCATTTCTATCAGTCCTTTGCCGTGGGATTCAGCCAGCCTTTCGAAACAATCCGCCAGCGGGTCTTGTCGGATCCTGCGCGTCCACTCACCACGCGTGGGCACGCCACCACGCTCGAACCGGTGGTATCCGGAAACCTTCTGACCTGGCGGATCGATCACCCGGAAATCATCGTTGCGGAGGATGACATCCCGGCCCACGTGACAGTTTACCCGTGGATTGAAATGTCTGACATGCGCGACTGGTCGGACGTCGCCGCGTGGGCACGCCCGCTGTATGATTTGGATCAGCCGCTTCCCGGGGATCTGCTCGAGCGGATTTCCAGTCTCGGGGGTGATGCCATGGGAAAGGCCTCCGCCGCTCTGCGCTGGGTGCAGGATGATGTCCGTTACCTGGGAGTCGAGAGCGGGATCTTTTCCCACCAGCCACGCGCGCCGTCGCTTGTTTACGAGCAACGCTCCGGGGACTGCAAGGAAAAGGTTCTTCTCCTCGTCAGCATCCTGAAAAGGCTCGGGATTGCGGCAAATCCCGTGCTCGTGAACAGCGGTTGGGGAAAGGGGATCGGGGATTTTCTTCCTTCGCCCTACGCCTTCGATCATGTGATCGTTGAGGCGGTGATTGGCGGGGAGCGATATTTTCTCGATCCCACCCGGACGAGCCAGCGTGGCCCGCTGTGGCAGATCTATGTGCCCGATTATGGACTGGGGCTCAGGATCGCACCGGATGTCACTGGACTCACCCCGGTGCATCCGCGGGAAGCCTCCTTCGGAAAAACCTCGGTGGTGGAAACGCTGAGGGTGCCCGCCCCGTCGAATGTCGAGCCCGCAACTCTCGAGGTCGATACCGTGGCCACCGGCTTGGCAGCTGAAAATCTGCGTTCGGATTTTGCCTCCGACGGAACCGACGGGATCCGTGAGAACTACCTCGATTTCTACGCCGAGAAATATCCCCGGATCGAGAGCGCCGGCCCGATCACGACGGTGGATGAACCGGCTACAAACACGTTCCGGGTCAGCGAAAAATACCGCATCCCCGGCTTTTGGGAAAAGGGCAGGAAAGGAGGGCGAGTCGGAAAGATCTCCGCCAAGGAACTCACCGGCCGCCTCAATTGGCCCGACCGCTCAACACGGCGTTGGCCATTTGCCATAAAATTTCCGAGCCGCTTGGAATTCACCACACAGGTCACGCTCCCGGAAGACTGGCCGGATGCTTCAGACACCGATGAAACCTCCAATCCGTGGTTCAAATTTTCGTATTATTCCAGGAGTTCGGGTTCTTCGCTGACTCTTGGCGGGGCCTACGAAGCCTTGGTGGCCGAGGTCCCGGCCGACCGGGTTGCCGAATACCGCAGCGAGGTCGAGAGCGCCTCGGCGGAGGCCGGATACCAACTCACCCATGGTCAGGTTCCGGCTGCCAAAAACAGCTGGCCGGTTCAGATCCTCTTCATCCTTGTGATAGCTCTGGCTGCACTCCTCGCCGTTCTCTGTGCAGTTTACCTCCTGATTCCGCGAAGAGGTCCACCTGCTTTGCCGGCACATCCGTCGATCGCCCATCTCGACGGACTCGGCGGCTGGCTTGTCCTCGTTGGGTTCGGACTGGTGATATCGCCATTCACCATGGCGGCGGGCTTGACCCAAACTTTCACCCCGATCCTGCAGGGAGACGTCTGGGCGAACCTGAACTCTGCCGGGGATGGTTCCCACCGCCTGTTATGGTTGGCCATCCTGCTGTTCGAGTCTTTTTTCAACACGGTTTTTGTGGTGCTCCGCATCGGGCTGATCCCGTTGTTTTTTCTGAAGCGCCGGAGTTTTCCGTCCGTCTTCAATGCGATTTCGTTATCACAGACGGCATTTCTGATTCTCGACGCGGTTGTGGTGGGGCTCCTGCTGCATTCTCCCTCGGAAGGGGGTGAGCAATCCTCGGCGATGGTCGCCTTCCGCTCGCTTGTCGCTACGCTTGTCTGGGTGGCATATATGTTGAAATCGCAACGCGTAAAAGCCACGTTCCGGCGCTGAGAAGGCTGCGGAGCCGCTGCTTTTCAGGGAGGTTTTTCCCCGCGGGCCGCACGGAGGATCCGATACCAGGTATCGCGGTCCATATCGATCTCCGTGGCCAGCGCCGCAGAGAGAATATTTGCGGGTTGCGTGCTCCCGATCACCGGGACGATTCCGGCGGGATGACGCAGAAGCCACGCGAGGACGATGACGCTCCGCGTGCATTTAAACTGCACGGCCGCCTCATCGAGCGCCGCCAGTATGCCCAGGTGGTGCTCCCGGTTGGCCGCGTCCGCCTTTGGCTCCTGCCCGGCCGCCACCCGGCCCTGCGCCAGCGGGCTCCATGCCATGGGTGTGATAGTGCGCTCCAGGCATTGATCCAGCGTGCCATCTGTGAAGCAATCCAATCGGAGAGGATGAATCTCGACCTGGTTGACCTGAAGCGCGAAGGGCAGCGCACTCTGGACAGCGGAGAGCAGGGAAGGGCGGAAATTGCTGACTCCGAACTCCCGGACCTTTCCTGATGTCTTCAGCGCGGTGAACGCCTTGGCGATCTCCGCCGGATCCGCAAGAAAATCCGGGCGGTGCAGCATGAGCAGATCAATCCGCTCCAGATGCAGCCGCTCGAGTGATTCCTCGACGGATGTGACGATGTGATCATAGGAAAAATCGTAGCGGTGTGGTTGGCCGGGCGCCGGCTCATCCTCGAACCGGATTCCGCATTTTGTGGCCACCACGAGGCGGTCGCGCCACTCCGGATGCTTTTTGATCGCATGCCCGAAGATGCTTTCACAGGCGGTGTCTCCATAGATGTCCGCATGATCAAAAAATGTGTAGCCGGCCTCGACCGCGGACTCGATGATGCCGATTCCACGCTCGATGGCCGCCTGGTCCACCGTATTCCGGTCCCAGGAACCCGATATCCGCATGCAGCCATATGCGAGTCGTGAGATTTCGATACCGCTGGTTCCGAGGAGTTGCGTTTGCATCCGTAAACTTCATCAGTTTCCCCATGCGGGGTCGAGGGCATATCGCGGGCGTGCCTGTCACCCGGTCTTTACCCAAGTCTCAAGGGGTGCGATCATAAATGGGATCACTCATCAATGAACCGCCGGAAATTTTTGAAAGTTGGAACTGCAGCGGGTTTGTCTGCCGCGCTGGGAAGCAGGCCGGCTATGGCCGCGCCTGCCGGACTGCCGGATGCGGATGCCCGGAAGTTGCCCCGTTGGCGCGGGTTCAATCTCCTTGAAAAATTCCTTGCCGGCAATAATGCGCCTTATCAGGAAACCGATTTTGCCTGGATGGCTGAGTGGGGATTCAACTTTGCGCGGCTCCCGTTGGACTACAGGTGCTGGGCAAAAACCCCGGATGCAGACTTCGTCGAACAGACTTTGCTCGATATCGATCGGGCGGTGGGCTGGGGCCGGCAGTATGCCATCCACGTCAGCCTGAACTTCCACCGCGGTCCCGGATACTGCGTGAATTCCCCAAAAGAAGCCGGAGACCTCTGGACGGATCCGGCGATGCAGGAACATTTTGCCCGTCATTGGGGCGTCTTCGCAAAAAGATATGAGGGCATCCCAAGCCGCCAGCTGAGCTTCAACCTGATCAACGAACCTCACAGCGTGGAGGATTCCGTTTACGCCGCCGCCATGAAGCCTGCGATCGAAAGGATCAGGGCGGAGGATTCGCAGCGTCTGATCATCGCGGATGGCCTGTCCTGGGGAACAATCCCCTCGCAGGATCTTATTCCATTCGGAGTGGCACAAAGCACCCGTGGTTACTCTCCGTTTGAACTGAGCCACTACCAGGCTCCTTGGATCGACAGTCCTGCAGAACCTCCTGTTCCCGTCTGGCCGATCCCCGTGGGGATCAACAACCACCTATTCGGGAACGGCAAGCCCGATCTGCAGAGCCCGCTGGTGCTACGGGTCCAGTGTCCCAAACCAAACGGATTCAGTATTCATGTCGGCCATGTTTCCGCGGAAGCTGAGCTTCTGGTGAAAGCCGACGGGGTGGTGGTGCTGCAGCATCTTTTCAAGCCCGGCCCCGGCGAGGGCGAATGGAAAGAGTCCGTCGCCAATGAGTGGGGCGGATACAACGCCGAATACGACCGGGATTTCGAGGCTGTCATCCCGGCCGGAACACAGGAGATCGAGGTCGGGATCGGACAGGGGGACTGGTTGAGATTTTCCGGGCTCCGCTTCGGAGAGATTTCCATCCGTCCCACAAATCTGGAATGGGGCCGGAAGCAGGAGGCGTTTGTCGTTGATGTCTCAGGCGTGCGGCCCGCCGCTGCCGATCGCTATTCCTCCAGCCGGGAAATTCTTCAGGAACAGCGTGTCAGGCCGTGGATTGAACTTGCTTCCCAGGGCGTCGGTGTCCACGTCGGCGAATGGGGGGCGTATAACCGGACTCCTCACGCCGTCACCCTTGCCTGGATGCGCGATTGCCTGGAAAACTGGCGGTCTGCGGGCTTTGGCTGGGCGCTCTGGAATTTCCGGGGTGCATTCGGAGTTCTCGATAGCGGTCGCAAGGACGTGAAGTATGAAAACTTTCGCGGTCACCAGCTCGATCGCCGGATGTTGGAACTCCTCCGCTCTTCCTAGTCGGTTTTGGGCAACAGGTCGAGGCCGGGGATGTTCGCGTATCCGATGAAAACGCTGCCCGGTGTGGCGGTTACCCCTGCAGGAGATTTTTTTGAAGCCCTCGTGATCGTAAAATCAAAGACGCTCACCCCCCAGATCTTCCGTCCGTCATATGTCCGGCCATCGCTGGCACCGAACATCACCTGCTTCCCATCGCTCTTCCTTTTGCCAAGGTAGATCATCGTATGTGTGACGGGGGGATCCCGGTCCGTGCTGTAGGTGCCGGTCCAGAAGAGCAGATCCCCCGGCCTCAGGGCATCCAGCTCAAAACTGTCCTTCTTCCTGCTGATCACTGCTTCAAAATTGTCGGCCTTGCGGGCCCAGACATATTGTTCGCTCGCCGTCCGCGGCACGTCCTTTATGCCGGATTTTTGGAGCACATAGTAGATAGCCCCCGAGCAATCCATCCCCCCCTGAGCGGGATCGGACGAACCGTATTTGTAGCCAAGATTTAGTTTTGTGAGCGCAAGGCATTCCTTCAGCAGCGCACAGACCGCCGGAGGGTTTTCGGTGAATCCCTTCAGCTCTTCCGTATTCAGGCTGGCTGGTGCGCGCGCAATCGCATCAGGAACGGGTGTCTCGGCAATCGCAAAGCCGCAAAACACCAGGAACGCAAAATATCGGAACATGCGCCACTCTACAGCAGGTGCGCAAGGTTCGCCATGGGGTGAATCCCTCCCCGCTGGCAAGCGCTGGACAATCCTCGCGCCAGGACGTTCCGGGCAGGGTGCCCGCGATCCGTTGACAGCATTGAGAGGAATTGAATCCGTTCCTTTCGAAGCGGATACTAAACCGGCCGCAACATCTTCAGCAACAGACCGACGGCGGCGAAGCGGGGGGAGTCCAAGCCCGTGCTGTCAATTCTCCGGCGTTTGGATACCGTGCACCAATGAGAAATATTCTGCTGCTTGGCGTGATCCTTGTGCTTGGCGTAATCCTGGCGATCACCGGTTGCCGCACCTCCCGGTCAGGCTATAAATCGGCACCGTATACTATCGTTCGCTCCGAAGGTGATTTTGAACTGCGGGACTACCCTTCGCTCAATCTGGTCGAAACCACTATGAAGGACGGGGGGGCGGGAGGAAGCTTCAACCGGCTGTTCCGCTTCATCACCGGGGGGAACGAGGCTGGACAAAAAATTGCCATGACGACCCCGGTTTTTATGGCCGGCGGCGAGAGCACCATGGCATTTGTCATGCCTGAGGATCTCGGGAAGGTGCCCCGCCCGACAGACAGCCTGGTGACCGTAAGACAACTGCCCGCAGGGCGGTTCGCCGTGCTACGCTTCAGCGGGGGGCGTGGCTCCCGGCAGGAGACGGAGCACCTTGAACGCCTCAAGGATTGGGTCGCCGGCCGGCAGCTACCGGCATCAACTGCCCCGGTTTACGGCTATTTCGATCCGCCATGGACGCCGCCGTTTTTGCGCAGAAACGAGGTCATGCTGCGTGTTGATCAGTAGCGGCTTTAGTTCCAACTCAACGCGAACGAGAGCCCTGTAGTCCGGCATCCACACAGGTTGCTTCGAATGCAGAAAAAACAGCTCACCGGAAACGTTCCCCCTCGTGCAGCCATGGGGCAGGGGCTGTGCAGGTTTCCGTTTGAAGGCGGAGCGGGGGAAACGAGTTAAACCCCCGTATGGAAACATCGCGGCGCACCCGCTCGTCAGGCATTTTTGTAGTCCGACTTGAGAATCCCATATTCAACAACATCCCTCAATTCTCCATTCTTCATGGTATGCTGTCTTTGAGTCCCTTCTTTCTTCATCCCGCATTTTTCCATGACTCGTCCAGAGGCAACATTCCCCCCAATGTGTCGCGCATAAATCTTGTTTAGTCCAATGTCTTCGAATCCAAATTGGATCAACCGGCGTGCGGCGTCCGTGCAAAACCCCTTGTTCCAAAATGCGACGCCCATCCAATATCCCAGCTCGCCCAGCCGGTCATTCATTTTCAAATTGAGATTGATCGCGCCATACAGTTCTCCCGCAGGCGATCGAATAGCAAATACCGCATTTTTCTTTTCCAGATACTGAAGAAGGTGGGATGCAATCCAGATCTCCGCAGCACCATCGGGATACGGGTGAGGCACATTCAGCGTAGTTCTGGCGACCTCTGGTGCCCCGGCATATTGCTGCACGACGGGTGCGTCATCAAGGGTAAACGGCGAAAGCGTCACACGCTTGGCACGGAGTGTGGGTATCATGTTCATTGGCTGCGTCCCGGATCACCTGCTGCCGGTTACTTCTGGCATCCGGGCCTGCTCCGCGGGCGAATGGCCAAAGGCGCCGAGGGCATGGTGATCCGTTCCATCGCCCCGCCAGGCCCTACTTTTTTACAAGCCTCCACCTTACGGACTTGCCCTCGGTGATTCTCGAGATCGCCTCAGGTTTGTTCATCACAAGCGTTACCTTCTCACCATTGCTGGTTAGTAAAACAAGCTCGGAAATATTGATCGTCTGGTCGCCGGAAGTAGCGGTCTTCCTTCTAAATTCGAGTGCCTTCATGCCGGGGATATTCAGAATTTCATACTTTGCTTCGACTGAAGCGCCCCGGAACAGGATGAACTCATTCTCCAACGTCAGGCTGCCGGATACCTCTTCCGCATGTATCGCAAAAGAGGTCAGGATTAAAATGGCGGCGATGAAAAAATAGCGCATATTCTCTGGAGGCCTAGCGTTAGCGATGACCAAGTCCCGCTTGTTTTTGTCGTGACTCCTGCCCGGGAAGCGGAATCAGCACGAGGCATGACAAAAGTGCCGAAGGCATGGCAGTTAGGCTGAGCGGATCGGTAGTGCTATTGTTCATTATCGGTTGTGATGAACGGTTCGAGATGGGCGATCATCGATTGTGTGTCCGAAGTAAAAAAACATTCAAGCAATGTCCGGAATTTGCTGCGGGGATACTGATCTGTCCCAATGTAGCCTTCTTCCTCTTCGTAGCTGACTCCGAATGGGGAAGAGGCCGCAGGATAGTTGTATGCAACCCCAATCAAATCATCGGAATAGGCCATGACGTGGAGTGTATGTCCAGAATCGTCGAACACTTGAAGCAGAGGTCGCCGCAACTCTCTTTCTTCTTCAGGAAGCGACTTCCACTGCGCGACCTCTTCTGTCCAGGGGATGCTCTCAAACAAACGGATCACTGAAAAAATATCAGTTTCGGGGAGATCGCCATCGCGACCGTCGTAGCGTTGAATGTGAAGTGAGAATCCCACGGAAATATTCGTTCCCTAGCGTCCGCCATCTGGTATTGCTGGCTGGCGGCAAGGGGTGATCGCACGTGTGGAGAGTGAACTTACACGGCCTGCTCTGCATCTCGCAGTCCCTGTGCCTGAACGCCGAATCGCGGCAGCTTCAAATCGAAAGTGATGACGGCCAGCGATTGGCTGAATGGCCCTGATCGCTTTATTTCTGTCGTGGTCCGTTATAGCGTGGAACACGGCTTGTGTTTCTGCCCGAATGGGGAGGACCGTGGAATTTTCGCAGTTGGGAAAGTCGGGAATCATCACAGGCCGGGACTATGGAGTATTGTTTTATGCTATCGAGTAAATGACATATCCAAGCCCTGCAAATGCAAAAATCAGCGCAAATACGCGCAGATAGACTGCGGCTGTCGGGCCAAACCAGAACCAAAACGCCACATGATTAAGGACAAGAGTTGAGCAAACGACAAGGCCGATATATCTCTGCCCTTGATAAGATGGAGAAAGCCTTGCAAACCACCAAATCTGAAATGCAAGGAGGAACAAGACAAATGCGAGAAATCCGTATTTCCATGGTGGCTTGCTCATTGGGCCGGTGCCCGGAGGAGCCGAGAGATGCTTAAAGAATGAGGTCATGCTATTTTAGCGAACATACCCGCGATGACTTGTGTTCATCAGTTGTTGGTGCAGATCCTGCGAGGGGATCCGTGACAGACGTGCCGAAGGCATGGGAGTTGGGTCCATCATTTCGTTCGGTCTATTTGTATAGATTACTCAGAGTTGCTCGGATCGGCTCGCATACGGTGTTACTAGAGTGATACTCGCGATCACGCGAGTGCATTTTTGCCTAACGCCAGAACTGAGCGAAGCGGGCGGCCCAGCGCGTTCCAATCGCCCAGCAATCTGGCTCACCCGCTTTCGCTCCAGTGATTTTGTTGGCTGTTTTAGTTGGGTTCTGAATGACTCTGATCTGCTCCCCGCTGTGCAGTCTCTCCGCGTGGTGAGAGGGCGCGCGGGAGATCGGCATGAGTCAGAGTTTCGCAGTTCAGATTCAAGTCGGTCCTTGAGGCCCGAGGCCTGATTTGCTCGATAATCAGTTTCCGGGTGTTCGGCAAGGCGACCCCGGCACGGTTGTGGTAATGGTTGTAGCCCACCTCCCACGTATCGTATCGATCAGCAGTCGGGATGTCGTCGCTGCACACGCCTTGCATCGAACCGGTGAGAAACTGAGTGGAGAGGAGTTCCATCGCCGCCGCGTATCGCTCCTGATTTTCTGAATATATGTCCACACCCTGATGCCAGGCAACTTCAGCCGCATGAAGTGCCGATCCAAGTGCAAACTGCGAATGGTGCCCGTTATCGCGACAGGATTCTTGGGTCAGGCCCTCAACCCACTTCTTGGGATTCGACCAGAACCTGTCCAAGTCACCACCGTCCCCCATAATTGGTTTGGGCTTGGGACCGTCCGTTGCCAGATAGAAATAGGCGGGGCTCCTGATCTTCCAACGCGAGAGACCTTGGTGGAACAGCGCTTCGTCCTCGTTGAAAACGGAAATCGCCATCATTGCGTCAATCTGGGTCAAATCCACGTTGCCATTCCAGGAACTCGCCGTGGTCAACTGGGGATAAAAAGCGCGCCTGAACATACCTTGAAGGTTTGCGATCTCACTTGGGGTCCATCCGGGATAAAGACGCATGATTTCGGCTGCCGGAGCGAGGACCGCACCGATCCAGCCCGCCTGCAACCGATCCTGATCCGAACCCGCTGTAAAGGCCTGCAGATCAGCCCACGAATTGAGGATCGCGATGGATCTCCTGGCATATTTAACATCATCCGTGAAATACCACAAAAGGGCTTGGATATACGCCGCAATGGCGTCGTCTCGCGAGACCTCCGCATCGTGATCCTCGGAATTGATATTCCTCAGCCCATGGGGACCTCGTGTGGCATGGCCCGAACTTTTGATCCGATCAAACTCGCTTTTCCACGGTTGAGCCCCTTCCTTGATCCTGGCCTTCACGAAGTCCAGTTCCTGCCTGGAATTAAGCGCACCAGGGTGGACAAAAGTCATGGCGTAGGCGGAGGTGATCCACATCCCGACGCCCATGAGCCAAGACAAAAGCGCCTTCATGAATTATTGTGTTCCATAATCGCGTGAGGAGATAAAGCCGCCGGAACCTGCTAGGTAACGCATAACGTCCCCGGTCGGACATCCCCAATCGCTTTTGGTATGATCACCTGTGCATGCAGGAGGCATGACAAGAGGGCCGAAGTCATGGGAGTTTGGTGGACAGCTCTGCCGGGTCTATTTGTTTTGGTTGAAATACGGACGGAGCCTTAATTTCAACATCACGATCGGTGAAGCCATCAGTAGGGACCCAATGATGATGGAAAGAATAAATGTGGAAATGGATAGAACTCCATCAAGGTGAGCTCCGTAATAAGACCAGATCGAAATCGGGTAGAATAAAATGACAGCCGTTCCGAGGCCGGGTGAAAATCTGCCTTTCGTGACGAGAAATGGCACGACGTGAAAAAATGTCGCATTAATGATCATCAAGGCGGGAAGGCCAAGCGCATAAGCCGGTAACGACCAGCCAACTGACGAGCAGGAAATGCCCAATACGATGACAACTCCATTGACCAATGCAAAAATTACCCAGTCTACGGGCAGTTTGAGCACGTTGATGGCCCACCCCTTCCAGTCAAACATATATTCCTCGACGACGTGAAGTGCGTAGGCAAATGCTGCTATCCACAGAATGTAGGCGTGACTCATGATGCGCTATATTTTTACCGAACGTCCCCGTTCACTTGCTCCCACTTGCTTTTGGCACCAAACGCTGCTCCTCAGCCGACGTGCCAAAAGTGCTCAAGGCATGGGAGTTCGGTATATCGGCCCTCTAGTCATTTTTTGTTATGAGAATCTCGATGCCAAAGGATGGGGCAATGGCAATCATGCGATTGATATCTTCAGTGGTTCGGGGAAGTGGTGGAGAGCTTCGGTCAGGTAGCACATGACCAGCAGCCTCAAAAAACAACTCGATTCCAGCTGGCGAAGCAGTCTCCAGAAGGATGGCCTCTTCTGTCCCGGTGTTCTGAAAGTGATGTGGAATGCCTCTCGGGGCAAAGATGAACTCACCAGCCTTCATGATTCGGGTTGTCGAACCCAGGAAGAAAGTAATCTCGCCGGACAAAACAGAAATGGTTTCGTCCTCCCTTTGATGGACATGCGGAGGTGGTCCTGCATTGGGAGGGAGCGTGGCCTCCATGACCGTATATTTCTGATCAGTATCAGCTCCCCCGAGCAGAATTGCGACTCGATCTCCAACGACGGACAATACTCTCATATATTTCTGTGCTAGCGTCCCCGGTCAGGTTTCCCCACTTGCTTCTGGGATCCGAGGCTGCTCCGCAGCCGAAATGCCAGAAGCGCCAAAGGCATAGGGATTAGATCCATCGCCTGGTTCGCATTTATTGTTTTAAAACAAGTTCGAGTGGGTCCCGGTTCGTTCGAGGCGAATCTCATCGTCAAGAACTTTGTAAATCAAAAGCCAATCCGGCTCGATATGGCAGTCCCTGTGACCTCCCCAATTCCCTCCGAGTTGATGATCGCGATTCTTCGGAGGAAGTGGCTTTTCTGCCAGAAGGAGGTTGATGACAGATTTCAGTTTTGAGAGGTCCTTGCCTCGCTTCTGTGCCCGCTTGATATCCTTCTTGAATTGATTGGTCTGGCTGAGCCTCATTCGTCCCAGGAGGCGTAGAGGTCAGTGCCTGTGTCAAATATCTCAATATCCTGATTCTTATCGCTTTTCGCGAGGACGGAGGCTGTCAACTTATTGGGAACATGCAACTCAAGTGGAAAAGACTTCCTCATGGCGATCTGGCGATAAAAGAGCCGGATAGCTTCGGTTGGAGTCATCCCCAAGGTATCTAGCACCTTCTCGGTGGCGGTCTTCGTCGCCTGGTCGATTCTGGCGTGGACTACTGCGGATTGTGACATGCGAAAAATGTATCACAATTGCAACACAAGTCAAGAGGTGATATTTCTCTGCGAACGTCCGCGGAGACCGATCACCACTTGCTTCTGGCGTGACGCATGCCCCCGAAGCGGAAAAAGCAGGAGGCATGACAAAAGTGCCGAAGGC
>CAZRIL010000012.1:0-69118 GCA_964600115.1 uncultured Chthoniobacter sp.
CAAGAGCCCGAAAGTCGCGGGCTCCGGCACCAGCACGAGGTTGCCTGTTCCCTTAGTGAAGGTCCAGTCGCCGCTGGTGTAATTGCCACCACCAGCGTCCGTGAAAGTGGGGCCGCCGACGAATGCCAGGCCGAACGAACCGCCCCAAGTTTCGGTGAGATTGGTGACATCGATGAGATTCCAGGTTCCGGAGGTGGCGGTCAGGCCCGTGATATCAAGCCGCAGAATTCCGCCAAAATCAACCGCTCCTGTGCCTAGGAATTTATTGCTTACGTTCGCATTCTGAATATTGAACCGTTGCTCGCCGCCCGACATGAGGAGAAGGGTGCCTGCTGAGACGGTCGTGTTGCCGGTGTAGGTATTGATTCCGGACAATTGGGCGATGCCTGTGCCAACCTTGGTCAGTGCACCTGAACCTGAGACAACGCCCGACAGGCCAACGAAACCGGACGTGATGTTTGCACTGGTTAGGGATAGGTCGCCGTTTAGGGCGACCGTGCCAGAATATGTTGTGTTGCCGCTTACCGCAGTGCTGAGCGATCCGAGAACAGTGGTGCCCGTGGTGCCACTTGCAACGACGATATTGTTGATCACATTTCCAGCTACAACTGCAGTCGAGACAAGAGAGACGCTGCCTTGACCGGATTCGCCCAGAGTAATGACATTGGCGGCCTGGTTGCCGAAGTGGTCCTTATCGTTGAATGTAACTGCTCCTTTGCGAACCAGGACGTTGCCGGTGAAGTTGCTGGTGACGCCGGCCCCACCAGTGAGGACAATCTGTCCAGCCGTAGTATTATTGCTGACGTTGTCAAATGTGATATTGCCGCTACCACCGATGTTCGAAGATATGGTGATCGATCCGCTGGAGCCGTTCGCCCCGCCTGAATTGCGGATGATCAGATTGTCTGCGAGAGTGAGCGCGCCGGTGCTCAAAATTATGCGGTGCGCACCGTTAGTGGTGGTGGCATTTTCGATCAGAGCAGAACCGGATCCGGCACCATCCTGATCGAGAGTAATTGAGTTGGTGAGGGTAATGGTCCAGCTTGAGTTGGGTGCACCAGTTACCTTTCGAATCGTGCCTACAGTCACAGCTGCTCCTGTGTCCTGTAAAGTGTTGCCGCTGCTGGCGCTGAAGTCCGCTATGGCACCCTGCGCATTCGGCACGCCTGTTCCGTTCCAGCCAGGATTTGCGTTGCTGGACCAGCTGGTGGCAGCCCAAGTGCCCGTTCCGTTCCAGACGGATGCAGAGGCAATCGGAGTCATGCACCAGATTGCGGCAGCGATTACAGGAATGAGGAACAATGCAAAGAGTGGGGAAGTCCTTTTCATAGTTGTGAAATGACCATAGCGCGGGTTTTGAATTCGGGGCAACTGGAATCCCGTTGCATGTCTAGCACGAATGATGCTTTTTGACCGGCAGGATGGGATGGCTGCTTGAATCGAGATCCGGAGTGACGGGGGGATCGATGAGGGCCTCGTTTCAACCGGTATGCGGGTTTTGCATCGGATTTCCTATTCCTTGCGGGCGTGGAACGCATAATCTTGTGCCGATTCCTCCGCCATTTTCACAAATTGAAAAAATACCTGTGTTCAACCCATCGAACGGTCGGGAGTAATCATTTATCCAGAGAGCGGCTTGGACGTCGGCCCGCATTCCTCAACCCCACTGGTCTCGGTATATTATGACGAACCCCCTGAATATTGCGTTGCTCGGAGCTGGCGGCTACGGAAGCAACCATGTCCGAATCCTCGAGGAGTTACAGACCCAGGGTCTGGTGTGCTTTTCCGCGGTGGCCGATCCGACTGCCGACAAGCTGGGCGATTTGAAGGCCCGCCTTGCCGCCAAAGGAACGCAATGGTTTGACGACTACCGTGCTCTGTTCGCCGAGTGCGAGTTGGATGCCGTGGTGATATCCACCCCGATTCCCCTCCACCTACCGATGCTGGAGTCGGCGTTGGACCGCAAGCTGTCGGTCCTGTTGGAAAAGCCGCCCGTCCCGCTTATCCAGGATTTTCTCCGTGTGAATGCCCGGCCGGAGGCCGCGCGTGTGGCCATGGGATTCAAGCTGGTCGCCGACCCGAAATTATGGCGTTTGAAACGCGCCATCCAAGAAGGCTCGCTCGGCGTGATCCGCCACATCAGCGGATCCGCCTGCTGGCCCCGGCTGGATTCCTATTATTCCCGCGCGAGTTGGGCCGGCCGCATGACGTGGAATGGGATGGCAGTGCTCGATGGACCGGTCACGAATGCGCTCGCTCACATCCTTCACAACATGATGTTTCTTGCCGGGGAGAAACCGGAAGGGTTTGCAGTTCCGAAATCGGTCCGCGCGGAGCTCTACCGAGCGCGGCCGATCGAAAGCTACGATCTCTGCTGCCTGGCCGGAGACTGGGACCCGGGGACCACATTCAGTGCCGCGTTCACACACGCTGTCGAGCGGCGGAGCCAGTGGTCGGTCGTGGTGGAGGGAGATCGAGGAACTGCGAGGTTGGGGCCGGATGACCTCGTCTTTGAAACGAAGGATCCCATCCCCGACGAAATAGCGACGGCACCGGATCTTTTCCGCGACTCCTGGATGGATTTTTACCGCATGGCCATCGGCGGGCAGGCGAAGCCACTGACCTCGTTCGGGGATTGCCTGGCCTACGTTGCCGCCACGAATGCGATGTTCGTTTCCTCGGGCCGGATCCACTCCCTTCCACCTTCTGCGATCCGGCGGTATGAGACCGGGAGCGACGGAGGATTTGATGTGCCTGGAATCGCCTCTCTCGTCGAACAGACAGCAAAAACCGGCCGCCCATTCTCCGAACAGAATGTTCCCTGGGCGGTTGCCGGATCCGCCGTCGATGTCGACGGGCTAAAGATGTTTTCGGTGCATGACTATGCGGGTGGAGAAACAACGGCTGCCACTCTGGAAACCTGATTGTGCCTGCCACCCCCGACAGCCCGGCCTCTGCCGCCGCCCTCTATCGCGCGGGGTCTCTGACCTATACGAAGGCGGGTCTCCTGACCCTCTCATTCTGGCTGCTCTGGGGAGATTTCGCCTTCGCCTTTTTCGAGAGCATCTTCGGCCGGTTCATCCCGCTGTTCCTTCGCGAACTCGAGGCCAGCAATACGGTCGTCGGGTTGATGACCGGCGGGTTGGTCGGGGTGGTCAACATCCTTTGCCTTCCGAACATCAGCCGGTGGAGCGACCGCTTCCGCTCACGCCTCGGGCGCAGGATCCCTTTCCTGCTGGTCGCGACCCCCATCACCGTCCTCTCGCTGGTGTGCGCCGGGTTTACGCCGGAAATATCCAAGTTGCTGTATCCGCTTATTCCCGGCTGGCTCGAAAAATTTGTGAGCGGGCACGTCTTCACCCTCTCGCTGCTCTGCCTGTTTGTGGTCGCCTACGATTTTTTCAACATGGTGCTGGTCAACGGCTACAACTGGCTGTTGCGCGATGTCGTTCCAGAGACTGTGATGGCCCGCTTCCTATCTTGGTTCCGAATCATCAACACCATCAGCAGCATGGTTTTTCTCAAGCTCGTTTTCCCTTACGTCTTGAGCCATCGCACCGAGGTTTTTATCGGAGTCGGGGCATTTTATCTCGTGGCATTCATGGTCATGTGCCTGAAAGTCAAAGAGGGGGAATACGCACCACCCCCGCCACAGAAGGAGGCCAAGCCGGGGTTCTTCAAGGGATTTCTTATCTACTTCCGGGAATGTCTCGGGCATCCGATCTACCGAAACTACATCGTGGTCTCAGTCATGTGGTATATGGTATCGGGATGCACCAACCCGTTCATCACGCTGCTGATGAACGAGACGCTGAAGCTCAACATGGGGGATATGGGGACGCTCTTCGCCCTGAATGCGGCGACCTCGGTAATTGTCCTGTATCCGATCGGCTGGGCATGCGACCGGTTCGGCCCGCTGCTGATTACCATCATAACTCTGGTCGTTCAGGTCGTGGTGTCCGTGGCGGCTTTTTTCCTCGTCAACGACAAGTTCACGATGACCGTCTATCTCGTCCTGTCGGCGGTTCCCCTGGTGAGCTGGAAGCTGGCCAGCTTCGCCACCTCGGTCAAAATCTTCCCAAAGGCGAGGTTCGGCCAGTTTTTGTCTGCGCTGAATGTCTTCGGGACTGGCTCGATGGTGGTCGGCAACATGCTGATCGGCGCCCTCATCGATTTCTTCAACGACGACTACCGGATCGCATTTGCCTGGGCGGGATTTTTTGCAGCGGGTGCCCTGACCTGCATGCTTCTCGTATTTCGATGCTACCAGCGGCTGGGCGGCCCGGAAAATTACACAGCGCCTGACCCGGTGTAATCGAACGGAAAATGATTCTTCAACCAAACTCCTTTATCGCACTACAGAGTTGAAACTGTTTCTGAAATAACAGGGATCTCTCTTATGTCTCATAAACCTGCACTTACCCCTGTGCAGCCTGCCGGAAGGGGATACTGGTTCCGGTCGGACTACTCCAGATCCTCGGAGGTGACGCTCTGCTGCGGGCGCGAGGCGAGGAGATTCGCCTGCTCGACCACCCGTTCCGGGGAATCGTCGAACCGGTATCCATGGCAATTCGGACACGTGACAACCCGCGCGGTGACGATGGAATCGCAGCCCTCACACACTTTGAAGTGTTGCGGGGCTTCGACGATCTTCTTTGCCCGGGCGGCGCGGTCCTGAAGGTGGTCGGATGGTTTCATGGCTGGAAATGGAAAATCCTGACGGACATTATCATTGCAGGACGCCGAGCGACCTCAGTTTTCCCTTTTCGAGCGAAAAGATTTCTCGGCTAACGGGATAGTTCGAACCGAGGTAACCGGAAATGATGTATTCGCCCATTTTTGCAAAGGCCTGGTCCTGCCGCGAAAAGACGAGGATCTGGTTCCGGTTCGGCAGGGCGACGAGTAGATCCGGGCCGAGCGTCTCCGCGAACTTCTCCGCGAAGCCGGGCGCGAGCACGCACGAGGCGGTCAGTGGATTCTGCGACTCGAGCGATGCGTATTGGATCACGCCGTTTTTGTCCCGGACATAATTTGGTTTCAGCGAACCGAAGAGGTCGGCCGCCGTTTGGGCCGCCTCGGGATCGATCTTTTTCATGGCCATGCTCATGACCCGGTCGTGTCCGCCTTCTGCGCCGTAGATCTCGCCGTCCCTGACCCTGACAAGCGCGAGGACCGTGCGTTCCGAACCATCGATTTTCCGGCGGACCTTGTAGTCCATGAACGATGGCTCGACCATCCAGGCCCATTGTGTCTCCGCAAAGGCGGAGGCGGCTCCCATCAGGAGAAAAATGCATATCGCCGATTTGAGTTTTGCGGGAGCTCTGTTATGGGTGCGGGGTGATTGCATTTCTCGAAGGAACTCTCGCGGAGGCGCTGCCGACCCAAATCGTCGTCAACGTCAATGGTATCGGCTACCAGATCCTGATCCCTGTATCAAGCTATGAACGGCTCCCGCAGCCGGGGGCCCCGGTGAAAATCCTGACGCATCTCGCCGTCCGTGAAGACGCGCATGTTCTCTACGGATTTCTCACGCCCGGAGAGCGGGATTTGTTCCGGCTCCTCCTCCACCATGTCACCGGCGTAGGACCGAAGATCGCCCTTGCTGTCCTGAGCGGACTTCCATCCGAAATGTTCAAGGCGGCAGTTGTCGCTGGCGACATCGCCGCAATTTCCAAAATCAGCGGCGTTGGCAAAAAGACCGCGGAGAGAATCGTCCTCGAACTGAAGGACAAAGTCGGCGTGGCTGCGGAATGGGAGGCCTCCAGCGCAAAGAATGCTCCGAGCGAAGCGGACGTCCGGATGCATGACGCCGTCCTTGCCCTCATCTCACTCGGCTACAAACAGGTGGAGGCACACAAGGCGGTCCGTAGGGTTTTGGATCTTTCGGAATCCGCGCCGAGCGCTGAAGAGTTGATCCGTCAAGCGCTCAAGGTTCTGTCATGAGTCCGGAGGAAACCGTTCGCGCCATTCATGCCGCGCTTCCGGAAGGCGGGCTGTTCCATGAAAAGGATTGGAGGATTTCTCCGCGCCCGTTCCCCGTGGATCAGGGATTGTTCGAGGAAATTGAAAAGCTCGGCTACCGCCTGCTGCTCTTCCTCCGCGCCTGCGAGCAACTATACCGGCTCAGCGCCAAGGGCCGCCAGCCGGCATGGGTCGCAGAGCTGCTGGACCGCGGGAAGCCCCCCGCTCTTGTGGAATACCAGCGCGAGCACGGCATTGCCGGCGATATCCCAAAAGTGATCAGACCGGATCTCGTGCTCACAAATGAGGGTTTCACGATCGCTGAAATCGACAGCGTCCCCGGAGGAATCGGCCTGACGGCCTGGCTCAACAGGACATACACCTCACTGGGACACAAGGTGCTTGGGGGACCGGATGGCATGCTTGAAGGATTTTCCGGCATCCTTCCCGGCGGTGACATCGTGGTCTCCGAGGAGGCGTCCACCTACCGCCCGGAAATGGAGTGGATGACGGGGGTCTTGAATTCGGAGTTTTCCTCAAAGGGCAATTGGCGCCTGCTGGATGCAACCCCGCGAACGGATTGGCAGAACCGCATCTACCGGTTCTTCGAACTGTTCGATCTCCCGAATGTGCCGGCGGCACCCGGCCTCATGAAAGCGGCTTCCGAACGGACAGTCTCCGTCACCCCGCCATTCAAGCCGGCCATGGAGGAAAAGCTCTGGTTTGCACTCTTCTGGTTGAAGCCCCTCGAGGAATTCTGGCGCCGGGAACTCGGGGAGCGCGCTCAAGCCGCGCTCCAAAAAGTCATCCCCTATACATGGCTGGTCGATCCCGAACCGCTGCCGCGTCACGCCGTGCTCCCCCGTCTGGAAACCCACTCCTGGGATGAGGTGGCACGCCTCAGCCAGAAAAAGCGCCATTTCATCCTCAAGATCAGCGGGTTTTCAGAGCACGCCTGGGGATCAAGAGGCGTGGTCGTGGCATCGGACCTTCCGCAGAAGGATTGGCAGGCGGAACTCGATAGCGCCTTGAAGGACTTTGAGCACAGGCCACATATTCTCCAGGATTTTCACGCGGGCCGGCTCGTGGAGGAAACGTATTGGATTCCCGGCCAGACCGGCCTGCAGCCGATGCGGGGCAGAGTCCGGCTCTGCCCGTATTATTTCGTCGGAGAAAGCTCGGTCACATGTGGAGGAGCGCTCGCGACCATTTGCCCGGATGATAAAAAGCTTCTACACGGCATGAGGGATGCGATCCTCGCGCCGGCGGGGCCACAGGCGTGAGGCAAACAGGCCCGCTCAAAGGCCCCGGAACGGTCAAAGGCAAGACATGAGGGAGAAACCGAATCCTCTGCGTGCACTGCCCCCTTTGCAGGGGATCCTTTCCTCTTTTATTCTCCATCAGCCATGACCACCTTCCGCGCGCGCACCGTGTATCCGGTTTCCGAACCGCCGCTCGATGATGGCATGGTGAGCATTTCCCGGGGGAAAATTGAAGGGTATGGAAAATGGGACGGACGGGAGGCCACCGACCTCGGCGAGGTGATCCTGATGCCGGGCTTGATCAACGCCCACTGCCATCTGGACTACACCGTGATGCGCGGCGCGATCTTCACAAACGCGAGTTTCTCGCAGTGGATCCGCAGAATCAACGAACTCAAGCGCACGCTCTCGGACGACGACTATCTGGACTCGATCCGGAGCGGGTTCGACGAGCTTCTGCGCTACGGGACCACGAGCGTCTTCAATATCGAGTCCTTCCCCGAGTTGATGGTCCGCATGCCCCCTCCCCCGATCCGGACCTGGTGGTTCTACGAAATGATGGACGTGAGGAACCGCATCCACACGGAAGATGTCGTGGCGGGAGCTCTGAGCTTTTTTGAAGACCGGGCGGGGTGGTCCGGCGGGTTCGGGCTCTCCCCGCATGCGCCATACACGACGTCGCCGGACCTCTACCGCCTGGCGAGGTTCTGCTGCGAAAAATACGGCATGCCGTTCATGACCCACCTTGCGGAGTCGGACGAGGAATTCGCGATGTTCCGGAACGCCACCGGACGCCTGCATGACTTCCTCAAAGACCTCGGCCGGAGGATGTCCGACACCGGCGAACTCACACCGGTGGCCCGCCTCCTCGCGGAAAACGCCCTTCCCGACGGCTCGCTCCTCACGCACATGAACTTTCTGGAAGAGGAAGACTGGGCACTCCTGCGCGGGAGGAACTTCACGATCATCCACTGCCCCGGCTGCCACGAATATTTCGAACGCACCCCGTTCCCGATGGAACGGTTCCTCCGCGAAGGCTTCAGCGTCTGCCTCGGAACCGACAGCCTCGCGAGCAACCGCTCGCTCAACATGTTTGCCGAGATGCAGTGCGCCGCACGCAGCCATCCGGAGGTCGCCCCCAAAGTCCTCCTCGAAATGGTCACGCTCAACCCGGCAAAAGCAATCGGAATGGGCGGGCGGCTCGGCGAAATCCGCCCGGGTGCAGAGGCCGATCTCATCGCCATCCCGTACACCGGTCCGGCGCACAACATCCAGGATGCCATCCTCGCGCATCCCGGTCCGGTCGACTGGACAATGGTCGGGGGCGGTCAGGTTTTCAGTGCAAGCGCGACAACTCCCCTTCTTCCTGAACACTGAATCACTGAAAACCGAACACGGATTCGCGCCCGCGAATTACAGCATCTTTATCGTCAGCGGGAACGTATAGGTCTCGCCATTGCTGGCTTTCACCGCACCGAGAATTGTGAAAATCACCCACGCAACAACTACAGCAGGCAAAAGGAACGCGCCTACGCAGAAGAAAAGGGAAAGCCCCGCAATAATCCCGTAAAATGTCCACGAAATCTGAAAGTTCAAAACATTCCGACCTGCGGCATCGATCGCAGGGCTTTCGGGCTTCTTAATGAGCCAGATAATCAACGGCCCGAGGATGTGACCAAAAGAGGGCAACACGATCCCGGCAAACGCGCTGAGATGAAGAAAGACGATCCATTGCTGATCGCTGATTCCACCGGGCGAGGGTTGCTGGGGTGGCTGTGGAGGAGGGGTTGGACTCGAATCAGGTGTTGGAGTTTCCATGGCTGAGTTTGAAGCAGGTTCCGTTCCAAAAGTGAAGCGGTATTCGTCCCGCGAAAGGTACGACGGATCCGTGGACAGTCGGTTGGCACACCCGACTCCACAACATCAACGACAAGCGAGTTCTATTTCCTCGTCGGTGTGAAATTCGCCTGCGGCTGGATCGTGGCGACGGATTGCACCGTCGGATGGGATTTTATGATCTCAGCGAATTTTCCCGCGGAGGGTTTGAAGACCCGGTTGTAGGTCTTCGGGTCCATGGTGGAGAGCCCGAAAAACGATTTGTATCCGAAGTGCCACTCGTAGTTGTCTGCGAGCGACCAGGTGAAGTAGCCACGCATGTCGTAGCCGTCGCGGATCGCGCGGCCGATGGCGGCAATGTGGTTTCGCATATACCAGACCCGCTTGGAATCATCAACGGTGGCAAGCCCGTTTTCGGTGATCATCATGGGCTTTCCATACCGGTCCCCAACCCGCCTGATCTCCTTGTAGAGACCGTCGGGATCGATCCGCCATCCCATCATACTGAAATTATGTCCGCGTCGCGCATTCTCCGCCAGGAGAGAAATCGGCCCGGGGGACTGGGAATAGTAGTAATTAAATCCGATGATGTCGCAGACATCGTAAATCCGGTCGAGGTGGTCCACGTTTCCGTGGATCATCGTGTTGTAGATGAGGCCGCCGGGATCGAGGGGAGCCCGCTCCCACCAGGGAAGAGCCTCGACGCTGACGACTTTTGCGGATGGCTTGATCGTTTTGATCCGGGCCGCGGCATCGCGGAACATCCCGGTGCTGGCATCAATCGCCTTCCAGTAGTGCCCGAATGCGAGGGTCATGCACGGCGGCCATTGCGCGACGATGTAGGCGGTTGTGATCTGGCCATTGGGCTCGTTTTGCGGAGCGTAGTAGTTCGTGTAGGGCGAGGTGGCGCGGACCATTTTGTTGACGTAGGCGTTCCACCTCTCGCGGACGAGCGGGTGCAGCCAGTTCGATCGGCCGGGGTTCTTTTTATCGAAGAGCCAGTCGGGAAACGTGAAATGCCAGAGGCAGATCACCGGTTCGATGCCGGCTTCCTTCAGGCGGCGGGCCATTCCGACGTAGCGGCGGATAACCTCCTGGTCATACACGCCGGGCTGCGGCTCCACCCTCGCCCATTCGATGCTGAACCGGTAGTGGGTCACTCCGATTTTTTTGAGCGCTTCGAGATCCTTTTCAAACCTTGTCCAGGTGTAGAGCGCGTTCCCTTTCTCCGGCGCTTTTTTCTGCGAAACCAAAATATCCCAGTCCGTGGAAAAATCATCCTTCTGGCCGGGCTTCACGGCGGGGTCTTCGTATTGGTAGCTGGCCGTCGAGATCCCCCACGCGAATTTATCATCAAGGCGGGGTTTGGACCTGATCGGGCGCGGCTCGGGCCCTTTGCCAATCGGACCAAGCGGATCGATCGGGTTGACGCAGCCGGAAAGCAGGAGGGCGAGAGGCAGGAGCAGGATTTTAATGGAGCGGCACATAAACGTCGTCATCACATAGCGTAACGTCCCGGAGGCTGCCAAGCAGGACAATTGAAAAAACGCATTCGCAGGCTTCTCGCAGGGCGCAATGGAAAGTCCGACTGAGGTCGCGTAGAACATGCCCGGGCCTTACACAGCATTACTCCGCAATCGCCTGGCCGGTCTTTAAACTCAGTTCCTTATTGAAACCGGGCTTGGCCACACCTCCCTGAACAGTTACGGGATGCATCTGCTTCAGCAACGCCTTCATCTCCGCAACCGTGGCGGCATAATCCGGATCGCCTGCAATGTTGTGCGATTCCTGCGGGTCGGCGGTGTGATCGTAGAGCTCCGAGCCTTTTGCGCCAGAATCCCATTCGGTATAGCGCCACCGTTCGGTGCGGACGCTGTGACCGGGAAAACCGGCGCGTTGGACCTGGGTGAATGCCGGGGAATTCCATGCGGCATCCGGATTCTCCAACAAGGGACGCAGGCTGGTGCCTTCCAGATTTTCAGGAGGTTTGAGACCCGCCAAATCGGCTATCGTCGGGTAAAGGTCCACGAGTTCAACGGTCCGCAGGCAATTCCGTCCCGCGCCTTTCACGCCGGGGGAGGCGATGATCAGCGGCACCCGGGCGGATTCCTCAAAGCAACTCTGCTTGAACCAGAGCCCGTGCTCCCCGAGGAGATAGCCGTGGTCGCTCCAAAAAACCACGATCGTGTTCTCCCTCAATCCCAGCCGGTCGAGAGCATCGAGCACCCGTCCAATCTCTGCGTCCACAAACGAAATAGCCGCGTAATAGGCGAGCTTGCATTCCCGGGCCTGATCGGGAGTCAGGCCAAGATAAGGCCAGGGGTTCGTGCTGGTAAGGGCGGGAGCGGGCACGGTCGCGATCGTGTCTTTCGGAATATCCGGAAGCCGGATCTGATCCTGCGAGTATTTGTCAAAGTATTGACGGGGCGCTATCCACGGGCAGTGAGGTTTGTAAAAGCCCACCGCGAGAAAGAACGGAGCGTCCTTGTGTTTTTCGAGCAGCTCGATGGCCTTGCTGGCAACTTTACCGTCGGTATGGTCCTCGTTTTTTCCGGAGGGATCGCTGTAGAAGGCCATCCCTGCGCCAAGGCCCCTTTTGGGCGTATAGTTGATCACGTCCTGTTCCAGCGCGGTATGATCGCGACCGGCGGGGTTGTGGAATTCCTCCCAGGAATAGGGATCATCCAGCCCGCTCGTGCCAATCTGCCCGGGATTGCCGTAATGGAAAATCTTGCCCACCCGCGCGGCGTAGTAGCCGCTATTTTTAAAAAGTTGCGAAAGCGTGACGGCCTCGGGCATGTCCTGCCGGAAATGATACTTCAAATCGAAGACGCGGATAGTATCCGGCCGCAGGCCGGTCATGACCGAAGATCGGCTGGGTGAGCAAAGAGGGAACTGGCAATACGCCCGTTCAAACGTCACGCCTTCCTTGGCAAGGCGGTCAATGTTCGGCGATTTCACCAGCGGCGCCCCGTAGCAACCGAGGTCGTTGTTCATATCGTCCACCGCGATGAAAAGGACGTTGGGTTTCTTAGCGTCCGCGTGCAGGGGGGGCAACAGGGTTGCCATGCACGCAAACAGGGTGAGAAAACGGAGGGCCATCGGGCGGGAGAGTTCCGATTCCTACCTCACTCCGACTTGTCAAGCAAGGCAATCAGGCGCGGGCCATGAATACGGAGCAAGAGGACGAAGCCCGATCCGCGAGCTGCATTTTGGGCTTTTCCGATCCGCCCGGATTTGTGAAATTCCATCCGTGGCTCTCAAAAAAACCATCTTTGGACAGGAAACCTTCTTGATCAATAGCGGCACTGTCGAAGCGGGGGTCACCACGCTCGGCGGGCAACTCTGGCCGGCGAAGTTCCGCGTCGGCGACAAGTGGATATCCCCGTTGTCCTCAGCCCCTTGGCTGGCCGAGAAGCCCCGGCTGCCGAACATCCTCAAAGTTCTCAGGGGTGATTTCTTCTGCATGCCGTTTGGCGGTAACTCAACCGTCCATGCGGGCGAACAGCACCCCGTGCACGGGGAAACCGCAAACAGGAAATGGAAGCGCGAGGGCTCTTCCGATCCGCGAACTCTCCATTTCTCACTCCGCACGAAAGTCCGTCCTGCGCGGGTGGACAAGTTCATCTCGATTGTGGAGGGGCACACAGCCATCTACCAGAAGCATGTCATTTCAGGCATGTCCGGGCGGATGCCGGCCGGCTATCATGCCATGCTCCACTTTCCAAAGCAGGGAAGCGCCCGGATCAGCACCAGCGCGTTTGTGCACGCACAGGTTTTCCCGGGACAGTTCGAGAATCCGGTGGAGGGCGGGTATTCCTGCCTGAAAAGGGGCGCCACCTTTTCCTCCCTGAAGAATGTTCCCAAAGCCGATGGCGGCAAAGCGGATCTATCGGTTTACCCGGCACGTGAAGGGTTCGAAGATCTGGTCATGCTCGTCTCCGACCCCAACCTTCCCTTCGCATGGACGGCAGCCGTCGTCGCGGAGGAAGGCTGGGTCTGGTTCTCACTCAAAGACCCGCGAATCCTGCGCTCGACAGTTTTCTGGATGTCAAACGGCGGACGCCATTACCCGCCCTGGAGCGGAAGGCACCGCGGCGTCATCGGCCTTGAGGACGTGACTTCCTACTTCCACCACGGACATGCAGAATCCGTTCGGTCGAACCCGCTGAGCAAGGCGGGGATTCCGACCTGCATCGAGTTCCAGGCCGATGCCAGCATCAGCCTCAATTCGATCATGGCTGTAGCCCCGATCCCCAAAGGGTTCGACGAGGTCAAGGCTATCCGGGAAGGAAAATCCGGCCGCTCGGTCGAATTGGAATCCCGCTCGGGAAAAACCATCAAGGTCCCGCTGGATCCGGGTTTTCTGTTCGCTCGGTGAGGTTGCTTCCCTTCTCCAAAAACCCGATGACCGCCTGGTGAATCCCCGGTGAGATCACCGGCCAGGCATGGGCGGGGACAGGGCTCTGGATCGTCGTGACGGCTTTCTTCCAACAAGCGGATTGGCCGGGCACGACGACCGCGTCGAGCGCGCACCATGTCGCAAGCGTCGGAATAGTCCAGGAGGCCGCATCCAACCTCGCAAGAAATGCACTGCCGGGCCGCATTTCCCGGCAGGCCGGGAGATCGTAGGCATGGGCAAATAGCGTGCCCCGGTGCGGGGAGTGAAGGAAGACGGCCCGCCGGACAGGCAGCTCGTGCGGCATGCGCAGGGATTCTCGAATCACCAGTCCGCCCATGCTGTAGCCGACCAGATTCAGGGGACCGGATGTTCCGTGCAGTTCCTCCCGCAGGGAGATTCCGAGTGCTTCAAGCGAGGTGCGTCCGGAATTGTCGTAGCGCCAGATCCGGCAGGGACCAATGGATTTTTCGATGCGGCTGCGCAATCGCTCCCAGCGCGTATGCCCGCCCCAAATCCCGTCGAGAATGAAGGTTGTCATGCAATGGCTGTGACATCATTGATCAGGCTCCTGCAAGCGGCAAGATCGAGCTTGCCGGTGTTCAGAATCGGGAGGTGGTCGAGGTGAATGACGTGCCGTGGAATCCAAAGGTTCGGGACCTCGAGCTCGCGGCACAAATCCTCGCGGGTCAACGGGCGAGTGGTCAGAAGCACGAGCTCCTCGCCTTTCTCAACGCTCGGACGGCCGAGCACGCAATCGTGAGCCCGTCCGGTGGAATCGGGAAACGCCCGCGCAATGGCGTCCTCGACAGCCCCGTGCGAAACCATTTCGCCGCCGACTTTTGAAAATCTCGAAAGCCGGCCTTCAAGAAAAAGAAAACCCTCGGAATCCACCCGCACGATGTCACCTGTTACCAGCCATCCATCGCGGAATTTTTCCGGCGACTGGCCGTCGAGGTAGGCGGAGATGATATTGGCACCGCGGACGGCGAGCACTCCCCTTGAACCGCCCAGGCATTCCTCGCCGGTCTCTGGATCCAGCAAACGCATGGCGACCCCCGGAAGCAGGCGTCCGGTGCTGCCTTCGCGCCAGCCCTTCTGCAGCGAGTCCGCTCCGAACCCTCGTGCAGGATCGGGCATATTGAAACTCATGACCGGAGCGGCCTCAGTGAGCCCATACCCCGCGAACACCTCGCATCCAAAGCGCGACCGGAACGCCGCCGCAGTCTCCGCCGGAAGCCGTTCCGCGCCCGTGGCTGCGAGCCGCAATGTGCCGAATGCATCGCGGGGAATTCTGCGGGCGTAGGCCCGCAGGAACGTGGGCGTGGTCAGGAGCACGGTGGCCACACATTCGCGGGCGGCATCCGCCAGCTTTTCGCAGTCCAGTGGCGACGGGGACGTGATCAGCGTGCGCCCGCTCATCAGCGGTGCAAGCATGCCCATCGTCAGGCCAAAGCTGTGAAACAAGGGCAACGCGCTCAGCAGGCGGTCATCGGGTCGAAGAAATCCCGTCTCGCAGACTTGCAGAAAGTTTCCCATTACCTGACGGTGGCTCAGCGACACACCTTTTGGCAGACCGCTTGTGCCGCTGGTGAAGAGAACCATGGCTTCATCGTCGGCCTTCACGCGGGGCAGCCGCATGCGGCGCTGAATCAGAAAAGCCGGAAGAATGAGGCCCTCGAACCATGTCCATGCGCGCCGCATGGAGCAAATACACTTCAGCTCATGTTCGATGAAGATCAGGTTTTCCGGCCAGGGAAACAGGGGCAACTTATTTACAACGGCCTCCGCGGTGATCACGGCCTGCAATCCGGCGAGCGCGAGGCAGGAACCGGCTGCCCCGGGCGTGAGCGTGGGATTCAGGTTCACCGGAACCTTCCCCGCAAAAATAACGGCCAGGTTGGCAAGCGTGCCAGGAATTCCCGGCGGAAGCAGGATCCCGATGCGATGCTGCGGCACACTCCGGATCCGGCGGGCGAGCAGCCGGCCGCCGGCAAGAAGCTCGCCGCGGCGCAACAGCTTCGGCCGGGAAGCGGGATCATGAATCGCAATTTTCCACGGCTCGGAATCCAGCGCGCGGATCAGGCAGGATGCCAGCGTGCGCTTGAGGGGACGCGAACGGAACGCCTGCTCACCGAGCTCGAGTAAAGTTTCACGGATGCGGGATGTTGTGGCTTCCGTGACAGTCAGCGGCTTTGCAAAGGATACGGTGACAGCGCGGCGGAGCCTGTGCGGGCATTTCGTGAAGTACCTCCCGCCCTCGAATGAGTAAATCGATCCCCACAAGCCGTCGAGATGCGCGACCACCACGGGACACTGCGCCCGCCGGGCGATCAGCTCGAACCCGCTCTTGAGCTCCATCAGGCACCCCGTGCGGGTCAGTTGACCTTCGGGAAAAATGCAGACGACCTCCCCTGCCCGGATGCAGTCCGAGGCCCGGACGATCGCATCCCGCGCCTTTGTCGAGGACACCGGGATCGCTCCGAAGATGCGGAGGATTTTCCCGAGAAACGGGGCTTTGAAGAACGCGTCATACGAAAGAAACCGGATCGGCCTCGGCGAGGCGAGCGACAGGACGACGGTGTCCACATAGCTCACATGGTTGCACACCATGAGGACGCCGCCCTTTGCCGGAATATTTTCAAAGCCGGGGTTCTTCACATCATAGCGCCAGCGGGCAAGGAAGAATGTCACGATCCGCAACACATCCTGCGGAAGCATGCTCGTGGCGAAGATCGCAGTGAGCAGAAACAGGATCGCGAGAAACACGAACTGGCCATGGAGCCCAAGGTGAAACACCCCCGTCGCCAGCGCGTGAAGCGCCACCGCCAGAACGCCGGCAATGCTGGAGAGCATGCTCGATCCCGCGAGGATCGACCCGCGGTGTTCCTCGGGGGCCCGGTCCACCAGAAACGCACCGAGTGGCACGAGATACAATCCCCCGCACACGCCGAGCGCAAAGAGACCGGCAAAAGAAAGGAATCCGCCCGCCGGCGCACTTGCCAGCGCGAAGAGAACCACCGCGAGCCCCATGGCGGAAACAGGCACGAGCCCCATGATGATCCGGAAACGGCAGATCCGGGCGGCGGATACACTCCCGACCGCAATCCCCGCCCCCATCGTGGCCAGCATCAGCCCGGTCATCCTCGCCGCTCCAAGCCCTGCGGGGAACAACGCGCGGCCGGCCTCGGAAAGCGTCAGCATAAGGAATCCCCCGGCCAGATAGAAAACCGCATCACCCCACGCCGCACGTCGGATTGCCGGATCCCGGCGCAGCGCTCCGATTAGAGCCGCATGGCCAAAAACCACCTTCAGATTGAATGGCGATTTGTTCGAGGACGCATGGGCGGGAACCTTGCGGAAAAACCAGATCGCCACCAGGCAGCTCACTGCCAGAAGAACGAATGAAATCCCCGCAGCCGGCCAAGGGCCGCCGGCTGATACCGCAAAACCATCGATCAACTGGCCGCCCGCCAGGCTTCCCGCAAGGATGGCCGCGATGCAGAACATCTCCATCCAGCCGACGACCTCGCCGACCGCGCCCCCCGCCAGTTCCTTGATCATTCCCCGCCGGGCGGGTGACATCAGTGCCGACTGGATTCCGAGGAGGAAAAATCCCCCCACCGCCAGCGGCAGAGAATGGAAGGCGACCGCGACCACCAGCGCAACCATCACGGCCAGTTGAAGCCAGAGGCTGGCGGAAAGCACATGCCGTTTCGGGAAGCGGTCGGCCAGCCAGCCGCTCACCGGCGCGAACAACACAAACGGGGTGACCAGCAGGAGCGCGATCAGGCTCACTGTCCGCGAAGCCTCATCGGCCGGAAGCAGCATCTGCACGAGCCCGATCAGCGCGAGCTTGGTGGCGTTGTCGTTGAAGGCGACCTGTGTCTGCGCAAACAGGAGGCCGCCGATGCCCTTATGACGAAGGATTGTTTTCATTACCGGCGAGGATGGCGCGGAATTGATAATTCACATAATCGATAATATATAGTTATATATCGTTATTATGAATGTTCATCATCTTGAGCTTTTTTACTATGTCGCGCGGCACGAGGGGATCGTTGCCGCCTGCCGGCAGATGCCCTACGGGATCCAGCAGCCAGCGGTGAGCTCGCAGGTCGCGCGCCTCGAGGCCGATCTCGGAACCGTGCTTTTCGAGAGGCGCCCGTTCCGCCTCACCCCCGCGGGCCGCGCGCTTTACGAATTTGTCAGCCCGTTCTTCGGACAGCTCGACGGGATCGAGGAGGTGATTCGCGGGAAGGTGGCGAATGTCATCCGCCTGGCCGGCCTGACGGAGGCGATGCGCGAGCATGTCCCCGCTCTGCTGGCACGGCTGCGCACTCGATTTCCCGGTCTCAAAGTCACCCTGCAGGAGATCGACCAAAGAGGCGCGGAGCGCCTCATCGGCGAAGGCGGGGCGGATCTTGCGATCACCGTCATCGAATCCCGCCTTCCCACCGGATTCCGCTCGGTAATTCTGGCCAACCTCCCCCTCTGCCTTCTGGTGCCCGCAGGGAGCGAATACAAGCAGTCGGCCAGCCTGCTGAAGGCCGGAGCTGCTGGCCGGATTCCCCTGATCAGCCTGCCCCCGTATGAGATGCTGCCGCGGCTGTTTCAAAAGGAACTCGCCCGCAGAGGCATTCAGTGGCGGACCGAACTGGAAACCAGCTCGCAGGATCTCGTGGCCATCTATGTGCGGAATACCCTCGGCGCAGGGCTCGCGGTCCGCACCCCGCAGCTCGAGAAGGATCCCACACTCCGGATCATTCCGCTCGGCGGATTTCCCTCCCTTCCGATCGGTGTCTTTTGGAGGGGCAAACCGGGCGAAATCTGCCGGATCCTGATCGACGAACTGGTCAGCCATTCCCGACGCTTGCTCGATCCGGTTCATCGCGCGAAGACCGCAATCTCGTGAACTTCAGACCGGAGCCGCAGGAGTTTTATTTTCCATCCGGGTCAAGCAGCCGGTTCAGGAGAGCTGCGATCCGGTAGCCCGCTAGCGCGATTCGCTTTTCGGCGCAGGATCGGGACGCCTCGACGTAGTCTTTGTCCAAAACCACCGGCGACCCGGCGGGCAGTTTGCCATACGCCAGATCGTAGCCGAGGGCATGACTTTCGAGCGCCCAGGCGGCGGCATCGCCGCCAGAAACAGAGCCGAACGAATCCGGCGGATATTTCTTCCGGAGACCGGCCGCCTCGCGATCCACGAGTTCAGCGGCCGCGCGGTGACCGGCAACCGGCGCTTCGCGCAGGTAGAGGGGTGCGGCGCAGGATACCGCCGCCTCGCCGTCCTTGAATTCCCTGCGGTAGGCGCTGTCCCAATAGAAGTGAAGGTTCGCACCTTTGGAAAAGAGCAGATCCACCTCCAGATCCTTGAGGTTCGCAAGGCGCACCTTGTTGCCGCCAAAGTCATTGTTTGCAGCAGTGTGGAGCGGCTGGTGGATGTCGCCAACGAGATGCAGCAACATGACCAGCGCCTGGTCCCGATCAATAGCCGGGTCCTCCACCACGCCTTTGACGATGGCCTCGCTCTGCCCGATTGCCCAGATCACATCCGGTTTCTCACGGCCGCCCGCAGGCAGCGGCGTCCCCTCGCGGGTGAAGGGCAGGTTCACGTAGTGCCATTCGTTGAAATCCTTCGTGCGGCTCCTCGCATCGTCCATCCAGCACGCCGCCGTTACCGCATCATACGGAGCATCGGGATTTTCCTTCGCATTGAAACGCGCAATCGCCGCATCCAGTTCCTCGCGGGCTTTGGGGGTCAACTCTCCGCAGGCGATTTTCATGGTCAGCATGTGCCCCAAGGGATCCCACGCACGCGCAAATGGCATCAAGGATGCAAAAGCCACAACGGCTAACAGATGACTCGTCCTGAACATGCGGGGAATCTGCTGCAACCCCTGGCATTTGTCGCGGATTAATTGGAGGAAAGAGATGGGATCAGAGAACTGCGGGACTGCTCAGGCGGATACGTGCAGCATCGACAAAAGCGATGATATTCTCCCAGGTGACATCGGGTTCGAGGACGTGGGTCGGGGAGACGATCACCCGGGCTCCGCCCTCATGAAGTCTCCTGCATCGCGCGACAGCTTCGCACACATCGGCAGGCGTTCCAAATGGCATGGTGGTCTGAGTTCCGATCATGCCGGAAAATGCGAGGCGGCACTGGAATTCGCCGGCGATTTTTTCGAGGTCCATGCACTCGGGTTGCACGGGATTGAGGATATCCACCCCGATGCCGATCAGGTCTTCGATAAGCGGGGTCACATCGCCGTCGGAATGATATTGGACCCACACCTTCCGGTCTCCGGAGGCATCGCGGATTGCATCGATGACCCGCTTGAGCCGGGGTTTCAGACGCTCTCTCCATGTGTCCTTGGAAATCAACAACCGGTCCTGCATGCCCACATCATCGCCCAACCGGATCACATCGCACCCAGCAAGCGCGAAGGCGCGGCAGACGTTGATGGATCGCTCCGTGAAATAGTCGAGCAGCCAATCCGAAACGGGATTTTCCTCCGCCCAATCGCAGAAGACATTGTCCATCCCGCGGAGATACCAGGCATGCTCGAAGACGGTGCACTCCTGGCATCCGACCGCCACCTTGCCCGCCGCATGAATGTCGGCGCACCCTTGTTGAAGCCCGGTATAGTGGACAGGATCGGAGGTGTCCGGCCAAGGCAGCCGCAGGAGCTGGTCAACAGTCTCAATGACTTCGAGAGGATGAAGCATTTCAGTCAGATGAACCGCCTCCCCAAGGGTCTCGAGCGGCGGCCGGACACAGGACATCCCAAAACCGCCTACACTGGCGTTTTCCGGAAAGCGGAATCCCGCAGCCTCCAGCGCGGACCGCCAGGCTCCGGAATCGTCTCCCGGATACGAAGCCCCAAGCCCCCGAAAATCGGTGTCAAAAGCCACCGCGGAACGATCGCCGGTCCTCCGGAGAATCATCGCCTCAACAGGTGACGTGGTTGGCAGATCGAAGGGGAGCCGTTCCGGGCACTGCCCGTTCATCATCCGGTGAAAATTTTCCAATGCGTTCATAATGTGGTGGACGGCTCAGCAGATGCGACCGCGTTTTCCGGCCATCGAGTGGCCGATCGGGTTTTCGCCCACCCAGCGCTCGTCCGCTGGCTCCGAAGCAGGCTGATAGCGGGAATCCGAAGAAAGGCGGATCGAATCGGAAGGATTGTCGAGGCTGGCGTGAACGGTCTGCATAGGAAACGTGAGGAGATCGCCGGCGCTGAAGTTTGCGGTGAGCCACCTTCCGCCAAGCTTTTCGCGCAGGGAAACCGGGTTCTTCGAAAGCGCTCCGTCTTTCTCCCAGAGCTTGTCACCGGACTCGATCTGCTCTGCATGGCGGCCATTCGTGCAGTAGGCATCCACATCCAACTCCAGATAGGAGCGAAGCCTGTCCTTCTGCATGTGCGAGCTTTCAAGGATCATGAGCCCGCCAACTTCGACCGGCACATCACCGATCGGGACCCATGCGGTGTAGAGCCGGTCCCGGGTGCCACGTCCCATATAGACCACATCGCAATGCGGCTTGGTGCCAAGCCCGGGAAAAACCGCCCGGAACCATGTGAAATCGAAATGCCGGATTTCCTCTCCGAACAACCCGCGGTAAAAATCCATGATTTTTCCCCGGTAGAGGAGCCGCTCCAGTTCCGGATTATCCCTGGCAAGATCATGGGGAAAATGCTGGTTCCGGTTCTTTCCGGCGATCGCCAGCATGGGATCGGTCCCCGGCTCAAGAAGGCCAGCCGCAAGGAGACGGCTGACCACGGCCTGCCGGACCGCCAGCACCTCCTCCCTGAGAAAAAAGCCCCTGAGATAAAGGTAACCATTTTCCTGCATTCGGGTCTGCAGTGCCTTCGGGTTTGCGAGCAGCGCTGAGGAACACTCGAGTTCGCCGAGGGATTCGGGACGCCTGTCGAGCTCCCGGCCCTGGGCATACAGAATGGAGGCGGTGAAAATCATGTCGGATCTCTACCCCTGTTCGCCTCCAAAGAGAATGGATGCATCGGGAAAAAACATGGATATTCTGGGATTCTCCGGATGACATCGGGCGAGCGCCTGGATTTGCTTATTAAATCACGGGCAGCCTCCAGCCACCTCGTGCACATGGCCGGGAGCCGCGCCCATGCGTATTTTGGCAATCAGGAAATTCTTTACCCGGATCCGGTGGCTGCCGCCTGCGGGAGAATGTCCCGCCTTTTGCCAAGCCGGCTTTTCAGTCGCTCCATGTAAAGGTAGATGATCGGCGTGATATAAAGGGTGACGAGCTGGGAGATGATCAGCCCGCCGACGACCGAGAGCCCGAGCGGCTGGCGCACATCGCCGCCGGCACCCAGCCCGAGAGCGATCGGCAGGGTGCCCATCATCGCGGCCAGGGTGGTCATCATGATGGGGCGAAAGCGGACGAGGCAGGCCTCGAAGATCGCGCTTGCGGGCGGGGCATTGTCGCGGCGCTGCTTTTCGAGCGCGAAGTCGATCATCATGATCGCGTTCTTCTTAACGATGCCGATGAGCATCAGGAGCCCGACAAACCCATAGACGTTCAGTTCCAGACCGAAGAGGTAGAGCGTCAGCAGGGCGCCAAATCCGGCGGAGGGAAGTCCGGAGAGGATCGTGAGGGGGTGGATGAAGCTTTCGTAGAGGATGCCCAGGATGATGTAGATTACGAGCACAGCCATCACGAGGAGGAGACCGAGATTGCTGAGCGAGGACTGGAACGCCTGGGCGGTGCCCTGAAACTGGCTGCCGATCTGCCCGTCCAGCTCTTCATGCGCGATGCGCTGGATCACCGGAACGACCTCGCTGAGCGACGTGCCTTTGGCGAGATCGAAGGAGAGCGTGACGGCGGGAAGCTGCCCGAGATGCTGGACGGTGAGTGGGCCGACCTGAGACTTGTATTTGGCAACGGCATCGAGGGCGACGAGCTTGCCGGTGTTTGAACGGACGTAGAGCCGCGACAGGTCGGCCGCCTCGCGCTTGAAATCGTCGGCGGCTTCGATGATGACATCGTATTGGTTGTTCGGGGTATAAATTGTTGAAATCTGACGCGCCCCGTAGGCGCTGCCGAGCGTGCGCTCGATCTGCGCAGCGCTGATGCCAAGCGTGGAGGCCTTGTCCCGGTTGATATCGACGAGGACCTGAGGGCTCGTGATCTGGAGGTCGGTTGTAACATCGACGATGCCGCGCACATCGCGCATCCGGCCTTCCATTTTTGTGGCAGCCGCATAGAGCTGATCAAGATCGGGGCCGAAGAGCGTGAACTGGTAGAGGCTCTTCGTCTGCATGCCTCCGATGCGGATCGCCGGAGGATTCTGAGGAAAGACCTTGAGGCCGGGGATTCCGGAGAGATCCTTGCGGAGCTGGCGGACGATTTCATCGATCGGTGGCCGCTGGCTGCGCGGCCTGAGGGTGAGGAACATGCGCCCGGTATTTGTTGCGGTCGAGCTGACGGTGCTGCCGATGCGGGACATGAAGCCTTCGACATGAGGGTTCTTTGCAACGATTGCCGCGGCCTGCTGCTGGAGGGCGACAAGCTTGTCAAAAGCAACCCCCTGCTCCGCCTCGGTGCTGATCATGATCCGGTTGGCGTCCTCGTTGGGAAGGAACCCCTTCGGCACGGCAAGGAACAGCCACACGGTGGCGGCGGCCATGGCGAGGGCGGCGAGGCTGACAACCAAATGGTGCCGCATGGCCGCGCGGAGGGTGCTTTCGTAGCCCGAGTGCAGCGCCGAGAAAAGACTCTCCGACCACCGGAAAACCACGTTGTGACTCGAGCTGTGCGCCTGCTTGAGAAACCGGCTGCAAAGCATGGGCGTGAGCGACAGGGAAATGGCCCCGGAAATCAGAATGGCCGTGGCGATCGTCACCGCGAATTCATTGAGCAGCCGCCCGAGGATCCCCCCCATGAACAGCACGGGAATGAAGACCGCGGCAAGGGAGAGCGTCATGGACAGAATCGTAAAACCGATTTCTCGCGCCCCCTTGAGCGCAGCCTGCATGGGCGGCTCCCCCTGCTCGATGTAGCGGACAATATTCTCGAGCACCACGATAGCGTCATCCACGACAAACCCGACGGCGAGAATGAGGGCCATGAGCGAGAAATTGTTCACGCTGAATCCAAGGAGATACATCACGCCGAAGGTTCCGATGATCGAGAGCGGAATCGCGGCGCTTGGAATAAGGGTGGCGCGCACATTGCGCAGGAACAGGAAGATCACCAGGATCACAAGCGCGACAGCCAGAACGAGCGTGAACCCGACATCGCGAAGCGATTCGCGGATCGATTGGGACCGGTCATAGAGGACATCGAGTTTCATCCCGCCCGGCAGCTGGGCCTGATAGCCGGGCAGAACCTCGCGGATGCGGTCGATCACCGCGACGGTGTTCGCGCCCGGCTGCCGCTGGATCGCGAGCACGATCCCGCGGGTCTGATTATACCAGCCGAGGTTTTTTTCGTTTTCCACCCCGTTGATGACCTTCGCGATCTGCTTGAGACGGACGGGCGAGCCGTCGCGGTAGCTGACGATCAGCTCGCGGAAGTCCTCGGCGCGCTCCAGCTGGCCGGTGGCCTCAACCGTGCGGGCCCGGACCCCGGTGTCGAGCTGGCCGGTCGCCGCATTGGAATTCGCCTCGGAGATCGCGTTCTCGACCTCGTCAAACCCGATGCCGCGGGTGGCCAGCTCACGCGGATCCACTTTCACCCGCACCGCAAACTTCTGCGAACCATACATGTCGACCTGGGCCACGCCGAGAACCGTGGAAAGCCGTTGGGCAATCAGGGTGTCCCCGTATTCGTCCACCTTGCTGTAGGGAAGCGAATCCGAATACGCGGCGAGCAGGAGGATCGGCTGCTCCGCAGGGTTCACCTTCCGGAACGAAGGAGGGGACGGCATGTCGCTTGGCAGATCTCTCTGAGCCTGCGAGATCGCGGCCTGAACGTCCTGTGCGGCGGCATCGATATTGCGGGAAAGATCGAACTGGAGGGTGATGGTGGTCGAGCCGAGCACGCTGGTGGAGGTCATCGACTCCACTCCGGCGATCGTCGAAAATTCCTTCTCCAAAGGCAGCGCCACCGACGAGGCCATCGTTTCGGGACTCGCTCCTGGAAGGCCGGCGGAAATGGCGATTGTCGGAAAATCCACGCTCGGCAAATCGCTGACAGGAAGCCGGAAGTAGGCGAGCAGCCCGGCACACAGGATGGACACCATGATGAGCGTCGTCGCGATGGGCCGGCGGACAAAAAGATCGGTCAGGCTCATCGCGATACGGGATCCGGGACGGCTGCCGCGGGTTTGACGCTCAACCTGCCCCCGGGCGTGACCCGGAGCTGGCCGGTTGTGACGACAACATCGCCGGGCCGGAGACCATCCTTGATGACAGCCAGGCCGCCGACCGTGCGCTCGACCCCGATCTTTCGCAGCTCGGCGACATCGCCGGTGACGACAAAGGCCTGAGCGCCTCGCTGTCCTTCCATAATGGCAGCCGCGGGGACCACGATGGCATCCGGCTCCTCGGCGAGTTTGACGGTGACATCCACGAACTGGCCCGGCCAGAGGCTCTCATCGGCATTCGGAAATGTGGCCTTGAACGCCACCATGCCCGATGCGCGGTCCACGGCGTTGTCCACGAATGTCAGTTCCCCGGTGCCGAGAAGGCGTCCGGAATCCGGGTCGTAGGCGCTGACGGATGCCGTGGTTTTGTCCATCCACTTCCGTACGTCGGCAAGCGAATTTTCCGGAAGCGAGAACGCGACATAGATCGGCTGCATTTGATTGATGACCGCGAGGGTATCCACATTTGGTTGGGCGATATTTCCGGCTTTGAGCAGGGCGGCTCCCGCTCGGCCTGAGACCGGCGCCCGGACCTGCGACCATTCGATCGAAAGCTGCGCTTCGTCCACATCGGCCTGCCGGGCAGCCAGCCCGGATTTCTGCGCATCGGCCGTAGAAAGAATCTGGGAGGCCTGCTCCTTCGAGGCAACTCCGCTTTTAATGAGCGCGCTGTAGCGGTCCGCCTGTTCGATGGCATTGGCCGCGGCGAAGCGTGCGATCGAAAGATTCGCCTCGGCCCGCTTCAATGCGGCCTGGAAGGGGCGGGGGTCGATGCTGAAGAGCAGGTCCCCGGCCTTCACCCGGGCCCCATCGGCAAAATGCACTTCAAGAATTTCTCCCTGAACTTTCGATTTCAATTGGACGGAGGCGATCGGTTCCACGGCCCCGATGGCCTTCATTTCCACGGGCATAGTGCGGGTCTCAACCGTGGCCACCTCCACCGGTGCAGGCGGGACAACAGGAGGCTTCTGCGGAGCCTGCCTGCCGCATGCTGCAAGCAGGAAAAGAGCGGACAATGAGGAAAGAATGGTTTTCATCGGGATCGAGGAGCTGAACGTATGCGGGATGCTGCACCATGGAGAAAACAGTCGGCGGCAAAATTGGCCAGTTCAACAAGCCGGCCGCTGTCGTTTTCGCGGATCCGCTGCCGGATGATCTGGAGCGTAACCCCCAAATAAACCACCGCAAACAGCTTCGGGTCGCCGGAGCGGATTTCCCCCTCAGCCTGTCCGCGGGCAATGCATTTCTCGATCACGGAAAGGTTCCGCCGCTTGAGCTTTTCCATTCCCCGCCAATGACGTTCGTGGAGCGGCGAGGCCTGCACCTGATGCTGCTGCAGGAAAATTTCAAAAAATGTTCTGTTCGCATCATGGAAGGCGAACTGCGAAACAACACCGGCGCGCAGGGATGCCGCAGCCGACTCCCCAAGAGTCAGGGCCTTCTCCAACTCCGCGACCATCCGCTGCATCTTCTCCAACACCAGACTGCCGTAAAGATCGGCCTTGTCCTCGAAATACAGATACAGCGTGCCGACCGCAAATCCCGCCGACTGCGCGATCCCGACCAGAGATGCCTTGTGGTAACCGCGCGTGCTGAAGGCCGCTTCCGCCGCCTCCAGTATCCCTCGCCGCCGCTCATCGCGTGCCCCCTGGCGGCGGATGGATAGCGGAACGGATTTTTGTGAACTCGTATTCACAAAATGAATATTGGTTCATTTTTACTGCATGTCAAACAAGCAGGATCGCGGGGCCGCGGCACGAAGATTGGCGTGCGCCAACCGGGCGCTCAAAAGGTCGACTTCCCCGGCGGCGCAATGTGCTTGCGCGCCGCCATTCCAGGTTGCGCTACAAGAATGGCTTTTTCAGATTTGAGAAAGCGCCTTTGGATCCGCTGCAGCCGTCCGGGCAGATGATAGAAATCCCCGCCATGTGACAGAGCTTTGTTGGAGAGCACCTCGTGCGAGGGGGCTGTGAAAATCCGATAGGCGGATGGCACAACCGCCTCTACAACAAAACCCTCAATCCGTCGGGCGGACTACCCTAAACGAGCGCTTCGAGGCGGCGGATGATCTCCGCCTTGCCGGTGACGCCGACAGTCTGGTCCTTCTTTTCTCCACCTTTGAAAAAAATCAGGGTCGGAATACTTTTGATTCCAAACTGCGAAGCGGCAGCCGGGCAGTCATCCACATTCACTTTTGCGACGGTGAATTTACCGGCGTTCTCAGCGGCAACTTCCTCGACGACCGGGGTGAGCATCCGGCAAGGCGCGCACCAAGTGGCCCAGAAATCCAAAAGCACCGGAGTCGTGGCTCCCTTGATGAAGGACTCAAAGTCAGAATCCTTAAGTTCGGTTACATGCGGGCTGGACATAAGAAGAATCGAGTTAAAAAACGGCGAACGATCAGCTGATGAACATCCAAACCTGCACGCCGAGTGAGGCCAGGGCCAGAACGAGCGCGGCAATTCCCAGAATCGGATTAAGATCTCCGGTCGCAGAGGTCTCAGTGGACGCAACAGTGATAGCCGTGCCAGCCACCGACTTCGGAGTCGAGGCGTCGGGTTTCTTCTGAAGCTGGACAGTCGCCTGAGGCAGAATTTTCGCACCAGGTGTGGAAGCGGGAACCTTGGCTGTTTCCTTTTTGGCTTCGGCTTGAAGCGGTGCGGGAGCAACCGGCTTGATTGGTGCTACCGGAGCAGACGGAGGTGCCGGAGCTTTGGGAGCCGATGGCGGGACCGGAGCGGGAGCCGTGGGCGGCGGAATCGGAGGCTTTGGAGCCATGGGCGGAACTGTGGCTGCCGGCGGGGTGGGAAATGAAGGAACCACGGGCGCAGGGGCACCCGGAGGAGGAGGCATGGCTCCTGCCGCGGAGGGCGGACGGGGAATCGAAGGCACCGAAGGTGGTTTTGGAACGGATGGCGCGGCGGGCATTGACGCCGGAGCTTTCAGCCCGGCAGGCACGACGGGCGGAGGAGGAACCGCTCCACCCTGAACCGGAACCGGTTTCGGAGGGAGGTTAATCATTGCCGTTTCCCGCGGGCTGGAAGCGATGGGTGAGCCATCGCGGCGCGCCGGGAGAACGATTCTTACAGTTTCCTTCTTGGGTTCAGCCATAGTCTGTTCGGAGTGGGTTAAGCAGCAGCTTTATTGCAGCGGGAGGTGATATTCACAAATAATTCTCAGCATGTCAATCACGGCGCGCAAAATTGTTGCATGAAATCAGTCGGCGATATCTTCGCCCCAGAGCGCCGGGTTGGCGTCGATGAAGTCCTGCATCATGCGGATGCACTCCTGATCCTGAAGAACATGCAACTCCACCCCGCTCTGGCGCAACCAGTCTTCCGCGCCCAAAAATGTTGTGTTTTCCGCTATGATAATTCTGGGTATTTTATACAGCAGTGCCGTTCCGCTGCACATGGGGCAAGGAGAGAGGGTGGTGTAGAGGGTGCAATCCCGGTAGACGGAGACCGGCTGGCGTCCAGCGTTCTGAAATGCGCTCATTTCTCCGTGGAGGAGCGGGTCTCCGAGCTGCATGCGCATATTGTGGCCGCGACCGATGATCTTCCCTTCGTGGACTAGCACCGACCCGATCGGAATCCCGCCTTCGGACAGCCCCTGATACGCCTCGTCGATTGCCGCCTGCATAAATGGATCACGCATGGCAGGTATTCTTGCAAAGTGAAGGTGGGGAAACAAGCCCGGCTTCCGGGGGATTTCGCGGCGGAGCTGCGGATCTGGATTGCCTTCAGCCAGCGGTAGAGGGAAGCTCGACGTGTGAAAATCTACATCACCGAAGACTTTCTGCTGCACTCACGGACGGCCAGGGAGCTTTATCACAGCACGGCTTGCACCCTGCCGATCTATGACTACCACACCCATCTGCCCCCGGATCAAATCGCTGCGGACAGGCGGTTTGAGAATCTTTTTGAAGTCTGGCTCGCCGGCGACCACTACAAATGGCGGGCGATGCGGACGAACGGCGTTCCGGAGCAGTTCTGCACCGGCGATGCCCGGCCCCGTGAAAAATTCGACGCATGGGCCCGGACGGTGCCCGCCACTCTCCGCAACCCGCTTCACCATTGGACCCACCTCGAACTGCTGCGGTATTTCGGCATTGAGACACTCCTGAACGAGTCCACAGCCGATGAGGTTTGGGAACGCGCGAATGAACGGCTCGCCACCCCGGGGTTCTCAGTTCGCGGGCTGCTCAAGCAAAGCAACGTGGCGATCGTTTGCACCACGGACGACCCGACAGACACCCTGGAGTTTCATCGTCGCATCCGCGAGGACGGGACGCTCGCGACGAAGGTTTACCCGACATTCCGGCCGGACAAAGCGCTCGCGGTCAGCCAGCCGGCGGTCTTCGGACCATGGCTTGAAAAATTGCGGGGCATCACGGGGTCGGACTGCGGAACCTTCGATGATTTCCTGGATGCCTTGGAAAGCCGGCATGCTTTCTTTCACGAAAACGGCGGGAGGCTCTCCGACCACGGGCTCAGCCATTGCTTCACAAATCCCTGCAGCCCGGGCGAAGCGGCTGCCATCTACGGAAAGGCCCGCGACGGAAAGGATGTCACGGATTCCGAACAGCAGGCGTTCGCCGCGTTTCTGATGATCTTTTTCGGACGGCTGGACGCCCGGCATGGCTGGGTGAAACAGCTCCATCTCGGCGCTCAGAGGAACAACAACACCCGGCTTTTCCAGGCGCTCGGGCCGGACACCGGGTTCGACTCGATCGGCGACTGGCCGCAGGCGGGTTCGCTCGCCGGCTATCTCGACGCGCTCGACCAAACGGACGAACTTCCCAAAACGATCCTCTACAACCTGAACCCCGCAGACAATTACCTGATGGGAACGATGGCCGGAAATTTCCAGGACGGGTCGGTTGCAGGCAAAATCCAGTTCGGCAGCGGATGGTGGTTCCTCGACCAGAAGGAAGGAATGCAGTGGCAGATCAACGCGCTCTCGAACCTTGGCCTCCTGTCCCGGTTCGTCGGAATGCTCACCGACTCGCGCAGCTTCCTCTCCTACCCGCGACACGAATATTTCCGCCGGATCCTGTGCAACATCATCGGCACGGAAGCCGACCGCGGCGAGCTCCCCAACGACATGGAAATGCTCTCCGGCCTTGTGCGGGACGTCTGCTTCGACAACGCCAACCGGTATTTCGAACTCGATCTGGATTGAGCGACTTCAGGCCAGGAATCCGCCCGCATCCCCGGGGGGTCTGCGCCCATGCGTAGGATCCGGGGGCATCCTGGAGTTTTCCTGCAATCGATTATCCTCCGCGGGCTCAGTGCCCTCGCGGGAGAAATTCCGGCCCCGAAAACATTCCCACATTTCCTCTGTGTTCTCCGCGTCCACTGTGTTTAATTTTCCCCCTTCACATTTTTCACCATGATCGAACGATACAGCCTTCCCGGAATGCGGTCCGTATGGACCGACCAGCGCAAACTTGAAATCTGGCTCGAGATCGAGACGCTCGCCTGCGAGGCGATGGCCGAGATCGGGCAGATCCCGCGCGAGGATGCGGAGCAGATCCGCGCGAAAGGCGCCTTCGACATCGCCAATGTTCTGGAGATCGAAAAGCGGACGAACCACGATGTCATCGCGTTTTTGGAAGATGTGGCCTGGCGGGTCGGACCGGCGGCGCGCTGGATCCACCAGGGTCTGACGTCATCCGACCTTCTCGATACGACACTTGCGGTCCAGATGCTGGAATCCAGCGACATCCTGGCTCGCGACATCCGGGCGCTCCGCGAGGCTGTTGCGAAGCGGGCGGTCGAGCACAAGTTCACCCCGATGATCGGGCGCAGCCATGGCATCCATGCCGAACCGATCACGTTCGGGCTCAAGCTGGCGCTGATGTATGATGAATTTTCGCGCGCCCTCGAACGCCTCGAACAAACGCGCGAGCGGATCCGTGTGGGTAAAATCAGCGGAGCTGTCGGCACTCACGCCCACCTTGACCCCCGCGTCGAAAAATCCGTCTGCGAGAAGCTCGGCTTGAGGCCCGCCGACCTCTCGACCCAGATCATTCAGCGCGACCGCCATGCGGAATTCATGACGACGCTCGCGCTGATCGCCTCAAGCGTCGACCGCTGGGCAACGGAATTCCGCCATCTCCAGCGCACCGAGGTTCTGGAGGTCGAGGAATATTTCAGCGCTGGCCAGAAGGGGAGCTCGGCCATGCCACACAAGCGGAACCCGATCACCGGGGAGCGCCTCAGCGGCCTGGCCCGTGTCATCCGTGGCAATGCGGTGGCGGCTCTGGAGAATGTTTCTCTCTGGCACGAGCGGGACATCAGCCATAGCTCGGTCGAGCGGATCATCCTCCCCGACAGCTGCACGCTGCTCGACTACATGCTCGTCACGCTCACCAAGCTCGTCGCCAATCTCCTCGTCTATCCGGAAAACATGAGGCGGAACATGGAACTCACCGGCGGCCTCTACGCCAGCCAGTCCGCCCTCCTCATGCTCACCGAAAAGGGCTTGGACCGCAAGGATGCCTACGAGGCTGTGCAGCGCGCGGCGATGAAAACCTGGAAGGACGGGGGCGGGCTCGCAAAAAATCTTGCCGAGGAGCCGACTGTTTCCAAACACCTCAACACCGGCGACATTGAAAAGGCTTGCGCTCCCGAGCGCCACTTCCGGTTTGTGGAGGACAAGTTCCGCGCAGTGGGGATCCCTGAATGACAAACTCTCGGCGGATTCCGCGTGGCACGACGACTGATCGTCGGGCAGAGACAACGCTGTTCACCTTGCAGCCAACGGAGCGCGGGCATCCTGCCCGCCATCGTTCAGGTTTGCGGGCGTCACGCCCGCGCTTCCTTCATTTAAGAGGCTGGGCCGCACATCCCTCCCCCCGATTCGGGAAGGCGGCGACTGCGGCGGGGGTCTGCGACCGTCGAATGATTTCTTGCGACGCTCACAGAGCGCCGCTACAACGCGCCCGTGAGCGATGCGGGCAATTCTCGCCAGCAGCTTGATTCCGCTTTTTCACTTTCTTTTTTACTGTCTGGTCGTCGGCTCGCTTCGGGCCCTCCTCATGATGGGCGCCCGGGTAAAGATCGTGATTTTTCACAAGCCGCCATCCGGAGCCTTCGTGATGGCCTCGAACCACATCAGCCATTTTGACCCGCCGTTTCTGAGCGGGTGGTTTCCACGAAAGATCGATTGGATCGCGATGTCCGAGCTTTTTTCGACCGGCTGGTCGCGGACCGGGTTCAACTGGCTGGACGTCATTCCTGTCGACCGCAGCGGCGATGACCGGCATGCCCTGCGCGAAGCGATCCGGCGGCTTTCGATGGGACGTGTGATCGGGGTTTTCCCGGAGGGCGGAATCCGTGACGGCGGGAGGTCGATGCTGGCCGGCGCCCCGGTTCGCGATGGCGCGGCCATGCTGGCAGCTCGCGCCGGATGCCCGATCGTTCCGGTGGTCATCCTCGGAAGCGAGCGTCTTTACAATGCAAAGAACTGGATTCCGTGGCGCAGGGCAAATGTTTACATTGCCGTTGGAAGCCCGATTCCGCCGCCGGCAAACACATCCCGGAGCGCCGCACGGGAACAGATGCGCGATGACCTCGCGGCAGCGATCGTGCGTCTGAAAGACGATCTTGTCAAAAAGTGCGGCCTTACAGACAACGATCTACCCCATTCTCCCGGTGAGAGGATGTCCGAGCCATGAGGCGACTCGTTGAAAAAACGGCCTCCTGGGGGATGGACGGCGCGATGTGCGGCATGATGAACGTCCTGCAGTGGCGACGCCGTGCCGACAGCTGCACAAAAAAAGAACTGGCGGACTACATGGACGCCTTCTCGCCAATGAACCGCGAGGAATACTATCGCATGCCCCCGGCCATGCGTCTGCGACAGCACAACGGCTGGATCGAATGGGACACTCCTCTGCCCAGCGGATTCGCCGAAAATGACCGGACCCGCGTGCACTTTTATCCGGCGGCAAAGAAGAATGCCCCCGTCCTCCTGCTCCTCCACGCGCTCATGAGCGCCAGCGATGTGGGATACCGCCGGGTGGCCGCCACGTTCAACAAGCGCGGATGGTCGGTCGCATTCCCCCATCTTCCCTACCACTACTCGCGGACGCCAAAATCCACACTGAACGGCGAACTGGCCATCACCGCCGACCTCGTGCGCAATGCCGAAGGTCTGCGGCAGGCGGTCGTGGAACTCCGCCAGTTGATGGCGCTCTTCCGGTCGCGGGGCACGCGTGAGTTTGGAATGATCGGGACCAGCTACGGTGGCTGGAACGGCGCGTTGCTCTCATTTCTGGAGCACGATTTCCGATTCATGGCGCTCGTCCAGCCGATCGTCAATGTCGAGAAGGCGATCTGGGAGAATCCCGGAGCCTCCTCCATGCGGCAGTCGCTCCGGTCCCTCGGGCATGCGCGCAACCAAATCACCCGGCACGACCACTTGATCTCCCCTCTCCACGGCATCCCGCTCTGCAGCCCGGAGAAGATCATCATAACAGCCGGCCTGTATGACCGTGTCTCCCCGCTCGAGGAACTCAAACTGCTGGCCTCCCGGTGGAAGGGCTCCCGCCTGCTCCGCGTCCGACAGGGGCATTTCGGGTATCGCGCCCTGCGCGAAACCCTTCTGGAAGTCGAACCGTTCATCTGAACCTTGCACGGCGGCTGAAAAACAGGTCCATTCCTTGGATGCGCCTTATCGTGACTGTCCTACTGGCTGCCGCCTCCATCCTTAACGCCCAGGATGCCGACCAGCGGAAGCGGCTGATCTTTTCGACGACAACGCCGGACGGCCAGCCATCCGTGTCCGCCACACCAACTCCTGCCGCGCAACCCGAACCTGCCGCCAAGCATCCGGATCCTGCGGCCGCGATCGGCGCATTTTTCCTCGCGTTGAAGGCCGGACAGGTGGATGCCGCCTACGAAGGGCTTGTCAAGAACACCATCATCGCCGAGCGGAAAGAGAATGTGAACGACCTCAAAGAAAGCACCAAAAAAGCCCTCGACCACTACGGTCCCGTGGCCGGCTACGAGGTGGTGGATACGCTGCAGGTTGGAAATTCGCTGATGCGCCAAACCTGCATCTCGCTGAACCAGGATCTTCCACTTCGGTGGAGGTTCTACTTCTACCGTTCGGATAACGCCTGGAAAATTGTGGACATGCGAGTGGATGACGGGCTGGTCGAATTATTCGAGGAGGCCGGGCGCCGCGAAAAAACCGGCCCATGAACTCCCCGGCGGATTTCCTGAGATTCATCCGTTTCTCGCATACGGTCTTCGCGCTTCCTTTCGCGCTGGGAGCGATGTTTACGGCGGCGGGCGGGCTCCCGCCACTCTCAGTCTTCCTCGGAATCCTGGCCGCGATGGTCTGCGCACGCACGGCGGCAATGACGTTCAACCGGCTGGCGGATTGGGAGTTTGACAGGAGAAACCCGCGGACAGAAAACCGGCACCGGCTTGTGGGAAAATCCGCAGCGGTCATCTGGTGCCTTGCCGCCTCCGCGGGCTTCATCGTCGCGGCCTGGTCGCTGAACCCACTTTGCCTCCTATTATCTCCGGTCGCGCTGGGGATTGTCTTTTTCTATTCCCTCACCAAGCGCTTCACTCACTTCGCGCACTTTTTTCTCGGCCTGGCATTGTCTGCTGCTCCGGTCGGAGCATGGATGGCGGTTACAGGAACCTGGGGTTTTCCGCCGCTTGTCCTTGCTGCCGCCGTCCTGTTCTGGGTTGCCGGGTTCGACCTGATTTATGCCACCCAGGATTACGAGGTGGACCGGCGGGAGGGACTGCATTCCATGGCCGTCCGGCTCGGGGTGCGCGGGGCGATGAGGCTCGCGATCCTGCTGCATGTCCTTGCGCTGGCGGGCCTGCTGGGTTTCGGGTTCGCCGCCGGATCCGGGGTTGCCTATTTCTCTTCGCTGGGAATCGTGACCGCAGCCCTCCTCTATGAGCACATCGAAGCCCGCCGCGGAGACATCGACTCCATCAACCGCGCGTTTTTCCATGCCAACACGATAGTGGGAGCAGCTTTCGTCGCGGGCACATTCCTCGATCACATTGCCGCCGCCTGAAAAAAAAGTCCGTCCCCGCCGCCGCTGGCTGAAACGCCTGGCGATCATCCTGGCTGTGGTGATCCTTCTCCTCGGGACCGGCACGGTGATCCTGACCAGAAATCTGACCCGGATCGCGCGGTGGGCGGTCCAGCGTTCCTTGCCGGCCGCCAAGGCCGAGATCGGAGACGTGCTCTACGAGGGGGGCGGACGCCTGGCCGTCAAAAAGTTCGTTTTGCATGACCGGGTGAGCGGAGTGGAACTCCTGCGGATCGACAGCGGAGACGTGGTTTTTTCGTTTGATGATCTCCGCCGCAGGCAACTCGGCGAGATCCGGCTTGTGAATCCGTTCATCCGCATTTCGCCGGGGCTTTTCCAGATCCTGCCGTCCGGCGGAGAGGGCGGTGGCGGCTCGTTGCCGCCGTGGGCCGCCCGGAGAATTGTTTGCGATTATGCCGAGGTCCTCCTGGAGGGATTCGGGCCGACAAGCCCTTCGGTGAGTTTGAAGTGCTCGTTTGATTGGTCGGAGCCCGGATCCGACCCCGGGACGCCGCTCGACTTGATCACATGGGATGTCCAGGTTTCGGCACCCGGTTATCCGGATTCCTTTCTTGTTCTGGACCGCGTGGATCTCACCTTCACCGTGCAGGGGATTCTCACGAGGCACGAGATCGCCGGCGTGCAGGTTGCCGGAGGTCAGTTGATCCTCGGGTCCGCCCTGCAGCAGATCCTGTCCGGCCCGCCCGCTTCCTCTCAGGCCGTGCAGGCCGCCAATCCCGCCGCATTGTGGGTTATCCGGAAACTCGGGCTTCAGGGCCTCGGTGTCCGCCTGGAGGACAAGCGGGAAACAGCGGCCGACATTTCGTTTCAAATCAACACGACGCTGACCGACCTCTCGCTCTCGCAAGCCGCCAGCGCGATCGGAGTCGAAGACCACTCCGTCGAGATCACAGACGTGGAGATCCTGTCCCCCTACGATCCCCTTACCAAAGTGATCACTTTGAGGAGCGTGGTGATCCGCTTCACGCTAGGAGGCCTCTTACGCAGCGAGCTTGCGGGAATTGCCATCCGGGAACCGTCGATCTATGTCGGGCCGGATCTTTTCTGGTATATGGATGACACGCAGAACCGGATTGCCGGGAAAGCGCCCGGGGCTTCCAGCGCAGCCTGGAAAATCGGTGAACTCGCGGTGACGGACGGACGCTTGATCGTCGGCAGCAGCGGACGCACGAACTACGGCCTCCCGCTGAACTTTCATGCCAGCGCGCATGATATCGCCCTCGACAACCTCGCCACCCTGAAGCTGCAGACCGCCTTTGAAATCCCCGCTCAAACCACCGATTTCCCAAGCTATCAGCTGGTTGTTGCCACCAGGAAAGGCGACCTGCAGTTTGCGTATCCTCCGGAAAAAAACGAAAACAACCTCGTCGGAAAAATCTTCTTCGACAGCCTCCGGTGGCGGCAATACGAGGCGGCGGAGGCCTGGCTCTCGGCGACGTTCGACCAGGGCGGGATCAACGGGGATTTCGGCGGACGCGCCTACGGCGGATACCTCTCCGGAGGCTTCAGCTTTCTCTTCGAGAATGACGCCCCGTGGATCGGATGGTTGTCCGGCAACAAAGTCGACCTCAAGCGCCTCACCGACATCATCTCGCCACAGAATTTCCAGATGACCGGCCCGCTGAACTTCAAGCTCCAGATGGATGCGTTCGGCCGGCGGATCGAGCGCGTGAAGGGGAAATTCGACACCCTCAGGCCGGGACGGATGAAGATCGGCAAGCTGGATGACTTTCTCGCAAACATTCCGGACAAGTGGAACAGCCTGAAACAGAGCAGCACCCGGCTTGCGCTGGAGGCGCTCCGTGACTTCGATTACACCAAGGCCGGGGGAGAACTGTGGTTTGTGGACAATCAAGGGATCCTCGGGTTGAAGTTGCAAGGACCGCTCGGATCGCGCAACTTCGAGATTGTGCTTCACGCCGACGAATCCCCGGAGGGCCGATGGAAACAAAAACCATGAAAAAAATTTGCACCGCAGCCGCACTGGCCGTGCTGGCCGGCTGCACCGCGCCCACGGTAAACCTCTCGACTGCGGAGCCGATCAAGGTCGACATCTCGATGCGACTCGATGTCTACAGCCACAACAAGGAAGCTGCGGTGAAAGGCGCCGGGGTCAGCCCGACCAGCGACGCCGAAACGCGACGCCGCAACCGGATGGCCGACATCCAGAACTTCAAGAACTCCCGCCTCATCGGCGAGGGCCGCGACGGGCTGGTCTCGATCCGGGTCGACACGCCGGGAGATGACGGCGAATACGTGCGCAAGACCGTCGCCGCGGAAAATGAAGACCGGATGGCAATCATGAAAGCCTCCTCGGAAAAGGGCCGCAAGTCTCTGCCGGCAGTCCAGAGCGAACAGGCTGTCCTCTGGCAAAAACGATCATTTGAGGGAGAGCTGATTGAGGTCGCGAATCCGGATGGAACGTTCGCGTGGGTTCCAAAATCAGGACGATAGTCTTCTTTACTCCCTCACGATCATTGTGTAGCTTCCAAGAAACGTGCACTAACGTTCACACCAAAAAACAAACCTATGGCCACTACAAAACGCAAACCGAATCCAGCACTCATGAAACCCGTCCAGCCCGACGAGGCGCTCGCCGCCATTGTCGGATCGAAGCCGCTTCCACGCAGCGAAATGACAAAGAAGCTCTGGGACTACATCAAGAAGAACAAACTTCAGGATGATAAGAAGCGCACACTGATCAACGCCGACGCCGCACTCAAGGTTGTCTTCGGCGGCAAAAAACAAGTCAGCATGTTCGAGATGACAAAGCTCGTCTCGGGTCACGTCAAATAATCTTCCTCTCCCGCAGGACGTGCCTCGCATGTCCTGCGGGAGAACTTTTTCCCGTCGCCTCCGCGTTCGCGGCGGCGCTTTCCCAACCAGGCCAGCGGCCGGCCGGGTAAATTTCCGGCAGCCATGCGCCGTTCGCGTCAAACCCGGAAAATCGCTCCCAGCTTTTTCCCGAGGATCAGGCTGGCGCCGATGATCGTCACAGCGAGGAATGCCATTGCCCAGACACCAAGGGCGCTCGCGACAAAGCGGCCCTCCCCGAGAAGCTGGTAAAGCTCATAGATCGCTTTGGTGATCGGGAAGTCCTGCTGCTTCTGGGCGAGGATGAGCGAGTCGCTGACCTCAAGCATCGCGAAGGAAAATGCCAGCAGCCCGCCGGCCATGAGATTTGCGGCAATAAGCGGGATCGTGATCTTGCGGAGGGTGCGAAGGGGCGGACACCCGAGGTTTTGGGCGGCCTCCTCAAGCGTCACACTGGTCTGCTGGAATCCGGCCGCAGCGGATCGGACGACATACGGAAGACGGCGCACCGAATATGCGATGACGATGATGATCAGCGGATCGACCGTGGGCGAAAGGTGCCTCACAAGAAACTTTCCGAAGTCCGCCGAGACCGGGCCGGCGAGTTGAGCGGAAAGCTCCTGATGGCCGAAAAGCGATGCGCCCCATGCCGGTATCGCCAGGATCGAGGAAGCAGCGCTCATGAGGCTGCCGTCCTGCGTCATGGCCAGGTAGCCGAAGGCGAGGACGAGGCCCGGAACCGCGAGCGGGAGCATCGCCATGGCATCCAGGATCTGCCGTCCAACGAGCTTTGTGCGCACCACAACATAAGCGATCGCGATGCCGAGGATGAGATCCAACACGGTGGCAAGCGCGGCGTATTTGAGGCTGTTCTGAATCGATGGAAGAGTCAGGTTGTGGCCGAGGGCCGCTTCGAAATGCGATAGCGTCCATCCGGATGGGAGGATCGTCCCATACCAATCCTTTGAAAATGCCACGAGAATCACTCCGAGGTGAGGAAGGATGGCAAGGAATGTGATGAAACAGAAAAATCCGGTGCAGAGCGCTCCGCCCAGCCATCCGGTCTTCCGCGGCCCGCCCAGGCTGGTCGCCTTCGCCATCATCGCATGGTTGTCGCGTCCGAAGAAATATTTCCCCGCTGCGTAGAAGAATACCGTGGATGCGAGCAGGACTGCCACCAGCGCAAAAGGAAACGGATTTCCTCCGATATCCTTGATCCCGGAAAAAATCTGAACCGATGTCACGCGGGTAAATTCGAACATGAGCGGCACGCCAAGCTCAGTGAAAGACCAGATGAAGATGATGGTCCCCCCTGCGAAGAGCCCCGGCATGATGAGGGGCAACGTGATTTTCCGGAATCTCCGGAAGCCGGTGCAGCCGAGATTTTCGGCGGCCTCCTCCATCGCGGGATCAACGTTCGCAAGCGCCGCAAGCACGTTGAGATACAGAATCGGATACAGGTGCAGCGCGTTCATGATGATCACGCCCCAGAGCCGGCTCTCCCCCAGCCAATCCATCGGATGGGCCGGGTCCATGAGCCCGAGGGATTCCAGAAGCGCGTTAAACGCCCCCTCCTGCCCGAGGATCTGCTTCACCCCGATCGCCCCGACAAACGGGGGGAGAATCATGGGAATGAGGATGAATGCGCCGAGCAGCGATTTCCCGGGAAAGAGATACCGGTCGCTGATGACCGCGAGCGGCAGGGCGATGAGGGCAGTGAGAAGCGTGCTGAAAACTCCCATCAAAAATGAGTTCCAAAGGCCCTCGAGATAAATGGGATTCCGGAAAACCTCGGCGATGTAATCGAGGGTCAGCTTTCCGTCCGATCCGACAAACGCTCCCTGCAGGGTCCCGAAAATCGGCCAGACGAAAAACAGCGCGAAGAATGCGGCAGTAAAAAAGAAAACGAGTTTGGCGAGGGTGTTCGACATTATTTTCCTTCCTTTGCCAGCCTCTCGGCCTCGCGATATTGCTCGCGGAATTTTTTCCCGAGCTCCTTGGCAAGACGGACCTCGTCGATCCGGTTTTGTGAGGAGAGCGCCGGTTGGATCACCGTCTTGGCTGTTTCGTAATCCACGATGCTCAGGTCTGCAAACTTCTTGAGCGCCTCGCGCGGAAAGCGGGCGGCGATTAGCGCCTTCCAGGCGGAGGCCTGCTCGTCGTGCGAGTCCATGCTCATCACCCGGATAATGAAGCTCATGGTCTTAAAGAGCGATCCGGTCCACTTCGGGTGATAGGTAAAAAGGTCGGCCTCCTTGTAGGGCAGGACGTCGGGGTCGGAGCGGAATGCGGTGAACTCCGGCGAGTAGAGTTCCTTGCGCACCGGAAGCCGGCGGAGCGCGTAGCGTTCAGGACCGCCGGGTTCGCCGACTTTGAAGTTCCAGAGTTTCTGACCCTCCATCGAGAGCACGAATGCAATGAATTCCTCCGCGACCGCCCGGTTCGGAGCCCCGCGGAAAAGCCCGATCGGATCGACTCCGACAGAGGACCCTCCGGCGGGCGTGAAATACTGGAGGCGGGAGGGCGAGTCGCCGATTTTCACCGACTCGCTCTGGAAGCGGCCGAAAAAATCGATGCACATCCCGGCGGCGGCATCGCCGAGCGACACATCGACAGGGACCTTGCTTCCGGCATCGGTGAAATATCGGGCATTTGCCGAGGCCGCTTGAATAATCCCCAGCCCCCGCTTCCAGCCGACAGCGAGAATGGCGGGATCCTCGGAAGTCGTCTCCTTCACCAGCTCCTGCATCTGCTGCTGGATCACCATCTCGTAAGCCTTGGCGGCCGATCCGCTCTTCGTGGGATCCGCCAGGGCCACCTGCTTGAAGAGCAGCGGGTTTGTGAGGTCGGTCCACGAGGCGGGCAGTTCCTCCACGCCGAGACGGCGAAGCGAATCGCTGTTGTAACAGATCCCGAACGATGAGAGGCAGGCACCAATCCACCGGGCCTCAGGGTCATAAAATGGTTCCCCGGAAACCTTCTCGGGAATCGAGGAATCATTGAACCAGTCCGGGTGGTCGCGGATCACGTCGCTGGGGACAAGCCGACCGGCGGATGCCTGTTGTTCGAAATCGTAGGCCCCCCCGCCAAAGAACAAATCGATGCCGATGCCCCGTGTGGAATTGAGAAACGCGCGCCTCGCCGCCTGCGCCGGAGTGTCGAATGACGCGGCTTCCGCGGGTTTGACTTTCGGGTTGTCGAAGGCCCCGGCCACCTCGGGGGTCCATTCCCTGCCGGACAACGTCCACTCCCTCTGAAAAGTGGAATAAAATTCGCCCTTTAGATACCGGGCGATCTCGCTCGTCCCGCCGGGAAGCCTCCAATCCACGCGGACGGATCGGCCGGTTTTCTGTTTGTAATGTCTGCTGAACGCGACGGTGAACTCGTAGCGGATCGCCTCGTTGTGGGGCGATACGATGACCAGCGTGTCATCCGCCTCCGCAAGGAGATTGCCCTTCGGCTTGAGCGCAAAGGGAACAGCGATCACCGCAGCCATGGCCAGAAGAACTCCAAGGATCCTGAAGCGCATCAAAGACTCCCGGTTTTCTGGCTGCTTCCCATGCCTGGTGTGGTCGAATTCATCTCCGGAGCACGACCACATCATCGGTCTGCGCCACCGCAAACAGATCGCGGTCCGAGGTCCGGGCGGAAAGCCGCGGGTTCAGCTCAAAAATTTTCAGCTTCGTCTCACCGGTGAAGAATTGGTATTGGGCAACTTCCCCGAGGTAGATCGACTCGCCGATCCGGCCGCAGATTGAATTCTTCTCCGCCGCCTTGTCGGCAAGGATCCAACTCTCCGGACGGATCGAAAGCGTCGCCTCCTCGCCCGGCTTGGGCAGCCAGTTCGGATCGCCGACAACCCCCTCGAAGACACCCGAACCGGCGGTCTCGACCACCGATCGACCGGCGGAGGTGCTGCGGATTTTTCCGGGTAGAAAATTTGTTTCTCCGATAAAATCCGCGACGACCTTAGAGCGGGGCTTCCGGTAAACATCCTCGGGCGTTCCGATCTGCGCGATGTGGCCTCCCTCGAGAATCGCCATCCGGTCGGAAATCGAGAGCGCTTCTTTCTGATCGTGCGTCACGTAGATCGCCGTCAGGCCGAATTCCTTGCAAACCCGCCGGATCTCTGTGCGCATCTCGAGACGGAGCTTGGCGTCGAGGTTGGACAGCGGTTCATCGAGGAGCAGGCAGCGCGGACGGATCACCAGCGCCCTTGCCAGCGCGACGCGTTGCTGCTGGCCGCCCGAGAGCTGGGCAATCTTGCGGTCGGCATAGGGAGACATCTGCACGGACCCCAGCGCCGCGGCCACACGCGCCTTGATCTCCGCTGCCGGAACCCTGCGTTCCTCGAGCCCGAAGGCGACATTTTTTGCCACGGTCATGTGCGGCCACAGCGCGTAGCTCTGGAACATCATTCCCGTGTTCCGCTTGTGGGGCGGAAGCTTCGTCACATCTTCCTGATCGAAAAGAATCCTCCCGGCCTCGGGGATGTAGAATCCGGCGATGTTGCGAAGCAGGGTGGTCTTTCCGCAGCCGCTAGGACCAAGCAGGAAGAACAGCTCCCCCGGCTCGATCCGGAGGTTGATGCCATTGAGCGCGACGGTGTCTCCGAACTTTTTAACAAGGTTCTCGATGGTGATGGCGATCATTTCGGATTCGGGGGAGAAAAGGTTCCTTTCTATTGCGGCGACGGGGATCAAGCAATCTTTGTGCCGAGCGGAAATGTGACAATATTGTCACCTGCGGGGAAGTTCGAAGTCGGAAAATACAAAGAAATGAGACTCTTTGAACAAAATAAGAATTCCTTCTTTCATGCGTGATCGCGTTCGGTCAATCATCCCGTCGGATGAAAGCAACCCTTTGGAAATTGGGCCTGGCGGTTGGGATGGTCGTCATCGCAGGCAAAGCCTTTGCCGCCACGCACGAGTGGACGGCAGAGCCGCTCAAGGAAGTTCAGATCAACACCGTCGCTTTCCGCGGCTGGATCCCGGACACCGCGAAGCCGCTCTCCGGCGCGCTGGTCCTGATACCCGGTCGACACGGGGACGGGCGCGGAATGGCGGACGACCCCCGCTGGCAGCAGCTGGCCGGCGAACTGGATTTTGCCATTCTGGCCTGCCAGTTTACTGACGGAGATCGCGGGCTCTACCAGCACGATGCGAATGGGGAGGTCGCCAAATGCATCAACACCGCCGTGGACCATCTCAGCGAACTGAGCGGCAGACCGGAGCTGAAAAAAGCCCCTCTGGCATTTTGGGGGCTGTCGGCCGGATCGAATGTTTCCGCCCGTTACTGCGCGCATTTTCCGGAGCGTGCTGTGGCTTTCGCCAGTTCAACCGGCACGTTCGGACCCGGAGGACAAGCTTCCGCAAAGACCCTGGAAATCCCGATGCTCTTTGCCATCGGCGGAACTGATAACCCGGAATGGGTCAAAGAATCGCTCGCCAACGTGGAGCGCGGGCAGGGCAAGGCGCCGTGGACACTTGCTCTCCAGAAAACCCAGGGACACGGGATCGGGAAGAGCATGGATGTCATCGTCCCTTTCCTTCTGGCAACGGTCAAACAGCGGTTGGGCTCTGCCGCTCCCTCCCAGAATCCTTCGAGCATCTTCAAGAACGAACTCCCAAGCATCGGCGCCGCATCCCGCCCGTCAGCCGGTCCGCAGAAAGCCTTGAAAAAGCTCAGCCTCCAGAGCGGATGGCTGGGAAATCCTGAAACCTACGATGTCTCCCCATACGCGGCCTACAAGGGGTCGAAAACAAAAGCGGTTTGGCTGCCGGATGAGCCCACCGCGCTGGCCTGGCAGACCTATTTGCGGGATAAATAGCGGGGGGATTTATCGGCCCGTATCCAGAACCTGGAAGGCTTCGCCGGCTTCCGCCAATTGGCTGCCGAGGGGCGAGCGAGGGCATTGCGAGCGGATGAAACCGGTCAGGGAGGAACGGTTGATGATGTTCCAACCGAGCTCCCTTGCCCAATTTTCCAAATCGGTGAAATTGACATCCGCCGTGATGTCACGGCGGCCGAACGATGCGTAAACATCCGGGCCGGTGAGGCGCTGGTGGTGGGCGTAGGCGCGCAGAGTTCCTGAGGGCCTGCGTTGATAGAGGCCGGGGACCGCGGCCCCGTAGTCGATGGTCAGCATACGTCCGTGTTTCCAGAAGGCCGACCAGGAACCGAGCCACCGGCGGTAGGAATCATGCACCTCGACCCGGGAGCCATCCGGCGGATCGCCTTGAAGCGAGGAAGAGTCCGGAAGCGGGCTGTCGATGAGAACCTCGCGGGCGGAACCATCTTTGATAGTCAGCGCAAGTTCCTTCCAGCGGGAATCGCTGCGGACGAAGACCCGGCAGGGAAAGGCGTCCGGAAGCTCGTTGGAGTAGATGTCCGCATAGCCTCCCGCCGCAGACAATGCTTCCTCCATGTCACGGTGCCACACAACATTCTGACCTTTCAGGAGGCGTTGCTGCGCGTCGCGGAGCACGGGAGAGATTTCCACGATGTGCAATGTGGTCCGGAGCCTGCGGAAGAATCCGAGCTGTTTCAGCACGCCGGCAGCGAGCTGTCCGGTGCCGGCACCGGCTTCGATGATATGGCGGGCGGGAGCGGCCCGAAGCCAGCCGGCGATCGCCACTGCAAGCGCGGAGTCGAGCCCGGGCCATGTCGAAAAATCGCCTCTGCGACCGACTGTGCGGACCTGCTTTGTATAGTAACCAATATCGGGATGGTAGAGCGCGGCCTCCATGAACTTTTCAAACGGGATGCTCCCGCCGCCCTCCAGTTCCTTGAGGAATTCCCCGATCACGGTTTCGTCAGCAACTCATCCTTCTGAACAAACGCGTGCCAGGCCTCCTTGTAGTCGGGCTCGTAGCGCTGGTCCTGGAAATCGGCCATCTGCTCGCGGTGCTGGACGATTTTTTCGATGCGGGGCATCATTTCGTCGAACACTTCCCTGAGGAGCCTCAGCGCGCCGGGTTCCTTGTCCCAAAGAACCGCGTAGGATTCGACGAACTCCGCGGCGTAGTTCGGCTCCGCGCGATCGTTCGGCAGCCAGACGCTCCGCGGCGGCTCATCGAGCTCGAGCAACATCGGGGCCAGATAGATATTCTTCAGAATTCCCTCGCTGTATTTTGCCCGCGCCTCGGTCTCACGGCCTTCAAAAGAATACGTGAGCGCCCAGCCGAAAAGGAACGATGGCTCGGAGAAATCCCGCGGAAACAATTCAGAATACCTTGCATAAAATGCCGCTGCGCGCTCAGGCGATTCCGCGAGCAGATGGAGCATCGGGATCAGGAACCGGGCCCCCTGATTGTCTTTCGGGTTCAGGAGGAGCAGGGACTCGAGCGTCTTAGCGGCAGGGGCGAACCGGCCGAGATGCCACTGGGTCATCGCACGTCCGTAGATCGATCGCAGATAGGGCCTCGTATCCCGATCAAGCCACCATGTCGCATTTTTGGAGTGCCATCGCGACGATTCCTTGTCGGAGATAGCTTCGTAGGCCAGCAGGGAGGTCTTGAAATTGCCGGCCTGGAAGTCGAGATCCGCCAGCTCGATCCTGGCCTCCGGGCAATCGGGATCCTGCGCTACTGCGAGCCTGAGGAGAGCGTCTTTCTTTGTTCGGGAGCGGACGCGCAGGGCGGTCCTGACAAGCCCCCGGGCCATCTCCTGCGCCTGCATGGGCCCCTGAGGTTCACGTCCGACTCTCATGACGAGCGTCTTCGTCAGTGCGCGCAGGTCGTCGGGAGTCCGCTTGTCAAAATTCTGGAACCGGATATCGAGCTTGCAGTCGGCCGAAAAGCTCTGCCACCCCTCGGAATCCCAATCCTCGCTTGCAGCGATCGACAGCCGGTCCGGAGTCCCGAGCTGGTCGAACGTCTTGTAGAGATAGTTCTCCACCCGCGTCTGGTCGAGTTCCTCGAGAATCTCGGGCGAGGCAACAGGGGTGCCGGACTGGTCGCAAACGATCACGATCGTCGGGAGAAACCAGTCCTTCCCGGAAGGCAGCGGTTCCTCAAGGTCCACCCAGTAGAGAAACCAGTTCGTTTTTGGCGATTTGAGTGGCTGGATCATAGGCTCCACTGGATCTCCAGCCGCTGCTTGCGGCCGAAGCGATCGCTGAAAAAGAGCTCCTTGTTCGCCACCCCGTATTCGTGCACGAGCTTTGTGACTTTCACGTCAAAACAACAATATTCCGCGACCTCCAGCACGCGGCCCTCCCGCCACCAGCGGATGGCATCGAGACCCTCCGCAATTTTCCCCACCCCGAGCGTCCCCTGCGCAACGTCCTCGAGCTTGAGCCTGTGGCCGGCGGATTTCTCGATGTCGACGAGCAGATCCAGCGTGCGGAGCTGCTCGGGCAACGAAAGAACCGTGTATCCCATCAGCACCTCGTAGTCGAAGCGGATCACATTGTATCCCACGACAAGATCCGCCCGCTGAAGCCTCTTGATCAGGTCGTCGACACGGCTCTCAGGAAATATTTCATACTTGTTCTCGGCCGAGCTGAACGTGACGCCAATGGACATTCCCATCTCATGCTTTTTGTCCCATCCGCCCACGTCGTTTGCCGTGCGCTGGGTTTCGAGGTCGAAGTAGACAATATCCATGAAAGAAAAAGGATGCCGTGAAATTGCGGATTTCTCAATTGAAACCGCCGGAGGAATTTTTCAAGGAAGCCCCGATCATCTCAAGAGGAACGGGCCGGAGTTACAGCGCGGCGACAAACATCTATGCCGTAGGGATGCATCGGCGAATCTCAGGCCGCGCATCGGTGTGAAGTCTCTCGTGAAGCGTTAGCACCAGTTCCTCCGGGCGAACCCGGGTTTCGGACGCGTAACACCCTTCAAACAAAAGGGTAATCTGGAAAATGCCCGGGAAATTTTCACATCCCTTGCATTTGCAAAATAAAGTGGCATTATGAAACAAATGTATTTTGAGCCAATTCCGTGGCCGGTTTGATAGCCCCCCATTTCCTGATGAAGTCTTTCCGTTCCACCTGGATTCATTCGACCGCAACCTGCCTGTTTATTGCGCTGTGGGCGGCCGGATCCTTGGCGGCGCAGGTGAGCACGATCCCGGTCCCGGCGCTTCCGGCGAATGCCCGCCTTGCGCTCTGCGGGGATTCGATCACCGAGCAGCGGCTTTACACGAAGTATGTCGAGATCTACCTCAAGGCCTGCGCCGGACGGAACGACCTCAGTGTTTTCCAATTCGGGTGGGGCGGAGAGAATGCGGACCAGTTCATCAACCGGATCAACCGCGGGGATCTTGACGCATTCGTTCCGACGGCGGTGACCTATCTCTACGGTGCGAACGACGGGGCAAGCATGGCCTGGCAGTCATGGATGGAGATCATGTGGACCGGCCGCAACAACGGAATCCTTAGCGCCCTCGCCGCCAAATATCCCGCAGCCGGCAGCAACACGGTCATGTGTTCACCAACATATTTTGATTTGAACGGCTCTGGCGTGGAGCCGTCGGTGAGCAACGACACGCTCGGCCGCTTCCGGGATTTATCCCTCACCATGGCGCAGGGCAACGGAAAGGGATATGCAGATGTCCGCCAGCGCATGATGGAGTCCGGGCTGGCGGCCCGCGCCGCGCTGGGAACAGGCTTCCGGTTCGGCGGGAACGACGGCGTGCATGCGGGCCCGAACGGACAGCTGATGATCGCGCACGAAATTTTGACCGCCCTGAGCTGCGACGGCGCGATAGCGACGATCCATGTCGACATGTCGGGATCGGCCTCGGCGTCTGCCGGCCACACGATCGTGAGTTCCTCCGGTGGAGCTGTGACGGTGGACAGCACGCGGTATCCGTTTTGTTACAATTACGACGGTTCGACGGCCGCGGACCGCATGGGCACGATCCTGCCGTATCTTCCTTTCAGCCAGAACCTGAACCGGTTCATGCTGGTGGTGAGCAATCTCGGCCAGCCCTTTGCAAACGTGACCTGGGGAAATGCGACCAGGACCTTTACGCGCGAGCAGCTTTCCGCGGGAGTCAACCTGGCGGAGCAGTTCACAAGCACGCCATTCGACAGCGCGTTCTCAAATCTTATGGGCCTGATCGAGACGAAGCAGATCAAGGAACGGGACATGATCAAGGCGGCAGGCAGTGCCACGGCTTCGACCAAAGGGTGGACCGATGCCGACGTGACCGCCCGGAACCAGTTGGATGCCGATGTGGCTGCGGCCATCACTGCGGTGCGCCACACGATCACGGTAGCCCCTGCTGCCAGCGGGGAGGTTGTCCCGGCCGTCAGCAGCGCCTCTGCAAACGGGACCGTCGGATCCGCGTTCAGCTACCAGGTCAGCGCTTCAAACAGCCCGGCCAGCTACGGGGCGACAAACCTTCCCGCCGGACTGACCATCAACGCGACGAGCGGCCTGGTCTCCGGAACCCCGACCGCCGCGGGCACCACGCAGGCGACAATCTCGGCGACGAATGCCAGCGGGACGGGATCCGGGACGCTCACGATCACGGTCGCGGCAGCCACGCCGACCCCTGTGGTGACCAGTGCGCTCACCGCGAGCGGCACCGCAGGCTCGGCGTTCAGCTACCAGATCGCCACGACAAACAGCCCGATCAAATACTACGCCACCGGGTTGCCCTCCGGCCTGAATCTCAATTCCACGACAGGGCTTATCTCCGGCATCCCGGCAGCTGCCGGAACAACCAGCGTCCTTATCTCGGCCGAAAACGCGGGAGGCAACGGTGCGGCGGTCACGCTGGCCCTGACCATTGCAGCTGCAGGATCCGGCGGTGGCGGAGGGGCGGCGGTCCTGCCGCTTGACTCGCGGATCATTTTTCTGGGCGACTCGATCACCGCATTTCCAACCATGAATTCGTTCGTGAACTGGTCGCTCGCCTACAGCCAGGGACGCTACTATCCGGAGCCCGGTTTCAACAAGGGGGCGGGAGGCGAGACCTCCGCGAACATGCTTTCACGCATCAATGACGTGACCTCGCAGATCCGCTCCGGAAGAACCGTGGTCGTCGTGCTCGCGGGCGCGAACACCGATGCAGGCGGCGCCACGGTAACCCAGACGAACCTGCGTGCGATCTACGATGCGATCATCGCTGCCGGCGGCACCGTCGCCGGCGTTCCGACGCTGCCGTTCAAGGACGCCGGCATGAACACGTATGCGAACGCGGTCGCTGACTGGGTTCGGGCACAACCGGACATCGCCGTCGTCGACACGACCGGGTTCGACCCTGCGACGATGAAGAATGACAACACACACCCGAACCTCATCGGCGGAGAATTCCTCGGACGGAAGGTCGCGGAGACGCTCCGGTCGCTCATCTCGGGTTCGAGCATCCTGGATGTCACGCAGAACAATCTGCATCCCAACCCCACATTTGCCGGCGCCGTTTCCGGCTCCGGGACCGGATGGACGGGCACCAAGGCGACCGGTCTCAACATCTCGCGGCCGTGGGGCACCTCGGTCTGGACGCTTTCCAAGTCAACCCTCACCGATGGCCGCCCTGCCCAGCAGGCCAGCATCACGAATGCTCCCGACGCCCATATTATCAATCTGTCATTCGACTGCCCGATCAACGGGCAGGCGGGCGAGCTTTTCGAGGGGTGGGCTGAGCTGGAAATATCCGGCGCCGGCCTTGTTGCGATCCAGTTGGCGCACGAGGGACACATCTGGGAAGTTTACGACACCGCCGAGTGCGTCACTCCGGACGGACCCATCGTATTGCGGACAAGTCCGACAGCGCTCGCTGCCGCCAAATCCACCGCCACATGGACGGTCAGTCTGCGGGTCGCTGCCGGGGCCACGATCACCGCAAAAATCGGAGCCGCCATGTCCCGGAAGGCAATCGAATCCGGCGCTAGCTCGTTCACGATTTCGGGAACGCCCGTGACGACCGCCCAAGTCGGCGAGGCGTATGCCGGGTTTGCGGTATCTGCGGTTGGCGGAACTTCTCCCTACACGTATTCCCTCGGGAGCGGATCGCTCCCCCCGGGGCTGACTTTGAACACGGGCACCGGGGCCGTTTCGGGGACTCCGACCACGGCGGGAACGTATTCCGGGATCGTCCTCCGCGCGACCGATGCGGCCAGTGCCACCGCCGACCTCGCAACATTCCAGATTGTCGTCGCTCCGCCCGGAGCACCCGCCAATACCTCGCTCCCGGCGATCTCCGGCGTTCCGACCACCGGACAAACCATCTCGGTCTCAAACGGGACTTGGACAAATTCTCCCACCGGATTCACTTATCAGTGGCAGCGCGCGGGGGGGAATATTTCAGGCGCCACTTTGACTTCCTATACCTTGGCATTTGAGGATGAGGGGACAACCCTCTCGTGCGAGGTTTTGGCAGCGAATCCTTACGGATCCACGATGGCCGAGACGGCCGCGTTCGGGCCTGTCCAGCCCGCGCCATCCGGGCAACCGGCCGTGATCCTTTTTGACGACTTCAGCCAGCCCAACGCCGACACCGGCACCCATTCCCCTTTCAACGTCTATGCCACGAGGATTTGGAATGGTGCCGTTGGCGGGGGCGGATTGTCACCGACCAATGGAACGTCTCCGGGCAATACGGTAGCCGGCACCAACCTGCCCGGGGGAACATGGCAGTTTGGCGGCGGGGCGCATTGGGATTGGGATGCCGTTGAGGTCGGGAACCTCAACGGCTACGGCGCGAGCAGCCTCAAGCTTGTCGGCGGCTCTGCCCCGGTCCCGTATCTGAGTTTAAAAAATAACGAAAATGTTGCCATCACTCTCGGGTCCTACAACACAGGCGGCTTGCTGACCGTCAGCGTGAACGTGGCTCCCAGCGGCAACGACGCTTACATCGGATTCGATTCCGCCCTGAACGTGGCAAACAATTTCAGCGGATTGAAGCTCGACACAAACGGCGGCCTCACGCTGATCGTGGACGGAAGCCAGGTCGGATCCTCCGTTGCATTCACCGGCACATTCGAGAAAGCCGTCGCCCGTGCGCTCACCTTCACCGTGAACACTTCGACCGGAGCACTTTCCGGCGTGGCGGTCCAGGGCAGTTCCAGCACCTATGCCTTTTCGACTGCGGCGTTCACCTCCGCCCGCACTCCCTACTTCGCCTTCTATGTGCCGGGCGGCCAGGCGGCCCAGTATGCCGGGCTCCAGATTTCCTGGACACCCGGAGTTCCGGCAACACCCTCCGGGCTCTCGGCGGGACCTGGCCCGATCGCCGGGCAGATCGCGCTGGCATGGATCGCTGTTTCCGGGGCGACTGGTTATGTGATCCAGCGAAGCGCCCTGCCGGACAGCGGTTTTGCCACAATCGCCACGGGGACGGATCCCGCCTACACCGACTCCGGGCTCGCCGCCGCACAGACCTACTACTACCGGGTATCCGCCACGAGTTCCGGGGGAGCCTCGGCCTACGGGTCCGTATCTTCCGCAGATCCCTACATTCCCCCGACGTTTGAAGGATGGACGTATCTACATTTTGGCCCCGATCCGGATCCGGACGTGGCTGCCGATGACGGATGCCCCGCCGGTGACGGCCTGCCGAATCTGCTGAAATACGCACTTGATCTCGACCCATGGACACCTTCGACTTTCGATCCCCGGCTCGATCAATCCGGAGGCGCATGGAGGTTCGAGTTCGAGAGGCCCGCCTCGCGTCCGGATCTCATTTATGCGGTCGAGACGTCGCCCAGTCTGGCTGCGGATTCCTGGAGCTCAGATGGAGTCAACCTGCAAAAGCTTTCTGGAACCGACCCCGAGACATGGTCTGCAAGCTGCGCGGATACCGGCCAGCAGAGGCTGTTCTTCCGGCTCAAAGTCGCGAGGGCGCCTGCCGCGCCATGACATCAGGAGCACCTGAAAAAGCCCGCATCGCGCTCATCGGAACAGGCGGATGGGCCGGGTTTTTATTGGAGGCCATTCCGCCGGCGGCTACCTGACCGCCAGTCTTGTGATGGATCCAAATAACGCTTCCCGGCCGGTAATCCATGCATAAAATCGGGGGGCATTCACCACACATTTCCACAATGCTCCATACCGTGTTCTTCTGGTTGAAAAATGACCTGTCTCCTGAAAACAGGGACACCTTTGAAAAAGAGATCCTCCGTCTTGTGGAGATTCCCGGTATCGTCCGGGGTTTCGTCGGAAAACCCGCCCCCACCGAAGAGCGTCCGGTCACAGATCATTCCTTCGACTATTCGCTGACCCTCCAATTCAAGAACCTCGAGGATCACGAGCATTACCAGAAAAGGTGCGAACGCCATGCAAGGTTTGTGAACGTCTGCAACTCGTTCTGGGAACGGGTGGCAGTTTATGATTCGTCCCCGATTCGCTAGAAGCAGGTTCCGGCGGCTGCTCTGCGCCCGGGAGTTTCCGGGTTGCCGGCCAACCTCCGAAGACGATTCCCGCGAGGCCGGACGGGATGCACTCCTGCGGGCGGCTGGGTGAAACCCGTTTTTTCATTCGGGGTCGAGTAGAGAGACGCCCGGCGGTGATTGGCCCCTCGCTTAGGAACTGTGCAAATATTGCAATTTGTCAAAGCGCCCGCTTGCAGACATCATCGTCTTTTCATGCGCATATCCTGGCTTGTCATCATGAGGCGGCTGCATGCCTTTCTGAGCATTTTTTTCACTCCGCTGCTGCTGGTATTCATCCTGACGGGCGCCTGGCAGATGATGGTTCCGGAAGAGGAGCGGGAGAAGCCCGGCCTGATCCGCAAGCTGGCGGAGGATTTATCCACCGTGCATACCGATGGTTATTTTCCGAAGGCTGGAGCTGTGGATCCCTCGACCACAGGGTTCAAAATTCTGACAGCCGGGCTGTGCATCGCGCTGATTGTGTCGATCCTGCTGGGCCTGGTGCTGGCCTGGAACAGCCCGAGAAACCGGTGGTGGTCGGTCCTGGCTCTGGTTCTCGGGGTGCTGATCCCCGCGCTGATACTCTGGCTGGCCTGACTACTTCTTTTCTTTCTGGCGGTAGGCCTTGTGACCGTCCTTCTTTGCCTGGGTGAGAACCTGGATGACTTTTTGGGCCTCCTCCCACTGTCCGGCATCCAGGGCCGCGTTTAATTTATCGACCTGCCCGTTGAATGTCTCCATGTCCTTGCGGAAGTTCGCCAGAAACGTTTCGCGGTCTGCTTCGGGGACATTCTTCAGCATCTTGGGCTCGAACTTCATGGCCTCTGTTGTTTCGGCTTTGATGATTGCACCGAGCTTCTGGTAGGCCTCCTTGTCGGCATCCTTCGGGTCTTTCAGACCGTCGCGGAGCTTATTGAATGCCTTCTCCAGTTTTTCCCAGGCTTTGTCCATGGGAGTTTCGGCACGCACCGCTGGCGAAGATAAAATCATTCCGGCCAGGATTGCGGCCATACAGGTGAAGACGGAGATCGTGCGGATGGGAGAGAATGTTTTCACTGCTCGATTTATCGACGCATTCACAGGAGAGTCAAAGCTATTTGGTGAGCAGGGCCTTGAGTGCGAATTTCGCGCATTCTCAAGAAATTGGCTGGCGGCCCGCAAAGATATCTTTCAAAGTGTCACAGATGTTCCAATACAGCCCAATCCCCTCTCAGGATATTCGAATTACTGATTCATTTTGGAGTGAGCGGCTGCGTGTCAATCACGAGCGTTCGTTGCCGAAGCAATATGAGATGTGCGAGCGGACGGGACGCTTCGAGGCATTGCGTCTCCGGTGGCAGCTCGGGCAGCCGGACCGGCCTCACATTTTCTGGGATTCCGACACGGCGAAGTGGCTGGAAGCCGCCTGCTACGCCTGCCGGATCCGCGAGGACGTGGAACTGCGGGCAAAGATCGACGAGGTGGCGCGGCTGTTTGTCGATGCGCAGCAGCCGGACGGATATATCAATTCGTATTTTTCGCAGATCGACCAGGACCGGCGCTGGAAGAACCTCCGGTTCAACCACGAGCTTTATTGTGCCGGCCACATCTTCGAGGCGGCCGTCGCCCACCATGAGCTGACCGGAGAGGATCACTTCCTCAGTGCCGCATGCCGGTATGCGGACTACATCGATTCGGTCTTCGGTCTGGAGGAGGGGAAAATCCCCGGCTATTGCGGTCATGAGGAGATCGAGCTTGCCCTGGTCCGTCTATATCGTGCCACGGGAGTGGCGCGTTATTTGAAACTCGCTTCCTATTTTGTCGAACAGCGCGGCCGCCAGCCGCTCTGGTTCAAGATCGAGCAGGAAGGGGTCATTCCGCCGGATTTCCAGGGTCACGGGTTTGTGGATGACTACGTGCAGGCGCATGTTCCCGTGCGGGAGCAGGAGGAGGTGTGCGGCCATGCGGTTCGCGCGGTGTATCTGTATTGCGCCATTGCGGATCTGGCGCGGGAGCAGGAAGACGCCTCGCTCTTTGCAGCCGCAGAGCGTCTGTGGAAAAACCTTGCCGGCCACAAGCTATACATCACAGGCGGGATCGGGAGTTCCTGGGTGGGCGAGGCCTTTTCGACGAAGTATGACCTGCCGAACGAGCGCGCCTACTGTGAGACATGTGCGAGCGTGGGACTGATTTTCTGGGCCCATCGGATGCTCCAACACTCGGGGGACCCTGCCTACGCCAGCGTCATCGAGCGGGCGCTGTATAACGGAGCCCTCAGCGGAATGTCTCTCGATGGGGAGAGCTTCTTTTATCAGAATCCACTGGCGTCATTCGGCGGGCATCACCGCCAGTCCTGGTTTGAATGCTCGTGCTGTCCCTCGAATCTCTCCCGTCTGCTCGCGACCCTCGGATCGTATATCTGTTCCACGGGCCGGGACGGGCTGCGGGTCCATCTTTACATCGGAAGCGAAACCCGGTTTTCCGCACCGGACGGCAGCCCGGCGACGATCATCCAGACCGGCAAATCCCCCTGGGAGGGGGCGATCGATTTCCAACTGCAGCTTTCCCGTCCGCAGGAGCTGACATTGTCATTCCGGATTCCGGACTGGAGCAGCGACCCTCAACTCGCCGTGAACGGAAGTCCCATCCCCGTATCTGTGGAGAACGGTTATGCCTCCGTGTGCCGGGAATGGAAACCGGATGACCGGATTGCACTCCGCTTTGAAATGCCGGTCCGGCGGATGCATGGACACCCGAAGCTGATGGGAAACAGCGGACAGGTTGCCATTCAACGGGGCCCGTTTATCTACTGCATCGAGGACGCGGATTTTGAAAAGTCGGTCCTCGACGTTTCCTTGCCCGCGGGTGCCGGCCTTGCAGCCACCTACGATCCAGCCCTCCTGGGAGGCGTGGTCACGTTGACCGGTGAGGCCGAATTTGACGAATCCGTCGCGACCGGACTTTATCATGCAGGGGAGGCGTCCGCCCGAAAGGTTGTGCCTTTCCGTGCCATCCCCTACTTTGCCTGGGACAACCGGACGCCAGGGGCGATGCGCGTATGGATTCCGGAGTCCTGACTTTTCCAAATTTATGCTGAAACATTCCAAACTCACCGAGAGACGCATTGAAAATGCCGTGGAGAAAATCGCGGCCCGAATCCACCCTGAGCGACAGCCGGTCTCGGTCGGCGCCTGGCATGTCGGGGGAGAACCTGTCCCGTTTTCTGTAGCGTCGACTGCGGAATACAAACCGTTCGCGGTCGGGGACGCATGGGGGCCTGCGTGGGACACCACCTGGTTCCGGATCGCAGGCCAGGTGCCCGGCGGATGGAAAGGCCGGGAAGCTGTTGTTCTTTTTCAGCTCACGGATCAGGGCCGCGAGGGGTTCACTGCCGAAGGTCTTGTCTATTGGAACGGTCGGCCGGTCCGCGCGATCAACCGGGCCCGGAATGAAATCCCCGTTCCGGCATCGAAGGATGGAAAATTTGAATTTTATCTGGAAGGTGCGGCAAACTGGGCGATCCCCGACGGACGCTTGATCGCGGAGAGGTCCGGCCCGCTTTTTGTTCTCACTCAGGCGGAACTCTCATTCATCAACCGGCAAGCCTTCGACTACTATTATGATTTCAAGGTGGCTGCCGAGGCGATGATGGTGCTGCCGGAAACCGGCCAGAGGCGGGCGGAGCTGCGGCGTGCTCTGAACGAATCGCTCAACATCTGGGACGAAGCCGATGATGCGACGATCCCGGCCGCCAGAGAGGCGCTCCGGGAGGTGCTGGCAAAGAAGAACGGCGACACCGTGCACAAGCTCTCCGCCATCGGGCATTCCCATATCGACACGGCCTGGCTGTGGCCGCTGCGCGAAACCATCCGGAAGTGCGCCCGGACATTCTCCACCACGATCGACTACATGGAGAGCTACCCGGATTACATCTTCAGCTGCTCGCAGGCGCAGCAATACGCCTGGATCAAAGCCCTCTATCCTTCGATCTATGAGAAAATCAAACAGCGTGTCAAAAGCGGGCAGTGGGAACCGATCGGTTCGATGTGGGTCGAGGTCGACTGCAACCTGGCCTCCGGGGAGTCGCTGATCCGGCAAATCCTGACCGGTAAGAAATTTTTCAAGGAGGAGTTCGGGTATGAAACCCGCGATGCGTGGCTCCCGGACGTCTTCGGCTACTCGGCCGCCATGCCGCAGATTCTCAACAAGTGCGGGATCGACGCATTCGTCACGCAAAAAATTTCCTGGAGCCAGTTCAATAAATTTCCGCACCACACGTTCCTCTGGGAGGGCATCGACGGCACGCGGATCTTCACGCATTTTCCTCCGGCTGACACTTACAACGCCTTGATGTCGCCTCAGGAACTGGTGTTCAACGTGACGAACTTCCTCGAGCATGGACGCTCGTCCCGCTCGCTCTATGTCTATGGCCACGGGGATGGAGGTGGAGGTCCGGATATCACCATGCTCGAGCAGGCCAGCCGCCTGGGGGACTTCGAGGGTCTGCCACAGGTGAAGCAGGAACGGGTCTCGGAGTTTCTTCCCAAAGCCATGGAGGATGCCAAAGACCTGGCGGTCTGGGTTGGAGAACTCTACCTCGAACTTCACCGCGGGACCTACACCACCCAGGCCGCAACAAAACGGGGAAACCGGAAATCGGAATTTTTGCTGCGGGATGCGGAATTCTTCGACGCTGTCAGCCGGGCGCTTGTCCCGGACCGCGAGGAACGCGCCGCGAACCCTCCGCACGCGGTCTACGACGTCACCGGGCTCGACTCCACGGACAACCACCTTCATGCCCTTGCCCTTGACCGTGCCTGGAAACTTCTTCTTCTGAATCAGTTTCACGACATTATTCCCGGCTCCTCGATCGGCTGGGTCTACGAGGACAGCGCGAAGGATTACCAAACGATCATGGAGCTCGGCGAGTCGGTCCTCGCGGGTTCCCTGAAGGCTGTGGATGCCTGCATTGATACGGGTGGCCTCACGTCACCCGTGCGGGTCGTGAACACCTTGAACTGGGAGCGTCGCGAGATGATTGAACTGCCGGGAGGGACCGTTCGGACCGTAACCGTTCCGGCCTGCGGCTACGCGCTCTGCGACGTGGCAGTGGAGGCGCCCGCGCCTGCTGTTCCCGTTCGCGCAACCGCCGGAGCGGACGGCAGCATCGAGGTGACCAACGGGCTGTTGCGTTTGCGGCTGGGGGTGGATGGAACCATCGAAAGCCTGTGGGATTTTGAGGCGGACCGCGAGGTCCTGGCTCCGGGCAGCAAGGGCAATGTGTTCCAGATGCATCCGGACAACCCCATTGTCAATGATGCCTGGGACGTCGATGTTTTCTATAAGGAACGCTGTCAGGACCTCCTGGCCGTTGATGAGATCCCGGTCCTTGAATCCGATCCTCTCCGCGCGTCGGTTTCTGTCAGGCGGAGCTTTGGATCATCCTCGATTTTCCAGAAAATTATCATGCGGGCCGAATCGCGGCGCATCGATTTTGTGACGGAGGTGGACTGGCATGAAAGCCACAAAATCTTGAAGGTCGCATTCCCGGTGGATGTCCGTTCTCCGCAGGCCACCTACGAAATCCAGTTTGGCCATCTCCAGAGGCCCACCCACTACAACACCAGCTGGGACATGGCCCGGTTCGAGGTCTGCGCGCACAAATGGGCGGACTTGTCCGAGGCGGGCTACGGGGTCGCGCTGCTGAATGATTGCAAATACGGCTACGACATTCATGACAACGTCATGCGGCTCAGCCTGCTGAGAAGCCCGGCAGCGCCCGATCCCAGGGCGGACCGCGGCAAGCACGTGTTCACCTACTCGCTGCTCCCCCATCAGGGTGACTTCCGGGCCGGCCGGGTTCTCGAGGAGGCATACGAACTGAACGTGCCGCTGCGCTGCGAAGCGTTGACACCCCGGAAGGGCAGCCTCCCGGCTCAGAGGTCGTATTTTTCGACCGACCGGGCGGGCGTGGTCATCGAGGCGGTGAAGTGGGCTGAAAGCGGAGACGGGATCATCGTGCGGCTCTACGAAGCCTTCGGATCGCGGGGGCCCCTGCTCCTGCAAACGTCGCTTCCTGTCGCCCGGGTCTTCCAAACGGATATGCTGGAGAATGAGGAGAAGGAAATCGCGGTGACTCCCGAGGGCATCCCTCTGGCGCTGGTGCCGTTCGAGATCCTTACGCTAAAGCTGCGCCTGGCCTGATCCGGGAACCGCCGTCCCGATTCATCGCGCTGGGGGATTTGATGAATCGCCGGGAAATATTTCACGGAGCAACGAGAGTATCCTCTGACGGGAGTCGGATTCCCTAAAGAGGTTTCGCGTCAAGGCCACCGCCAGCCGGCGCGAGAGATCCGCATGCGCAAAGGAACCGCCATGCCCGTCATGCCCGAAGATTGCGGGCGGATGGACGGGGTCGAACTGATCCTCGCCGGAGTGGTAGCCAAGCATCCATCGGAACGGCTCGCCCTGAGCGTCACTTGCGCCCTGCGGTTGAATCGCCAAGCGAACCCGTCTAGGCGGCAATAGCTCCACTCCATCCACACCTCCGGGCAACAGGGCGGCATAGTGTCTGGCAACCGCACGCGCGCTCATAATTGCGCCGAATCCGGGCTGGCAGGTTTTCCGGATGTCCGGCCTGTTCATGCTGGCTCCCAGCGGCAGCGTCCAGCGCGGAACAGATTCCCGATGAGGATCGGATGGGGCTGCCGGGAGGGGCGGCGCCTCATCAAGGACGGCCAGACGCGGGACGGCCGAATCCGGGATGCCCATATAGAGCGCCTCCAAGCCAAGCGGTTCCCGTATTTCTTCATCGAGCAGTTTTTGGAAAGCCTTTCCGGTCGCCCGCTGCGCGGTTTCACCGACGAGCCAGCCGTAAGTCATGGCGTGGTATTCGGCCCGGGAGCCCGGGGGCCAAGCCGGCCGGAGATCCGCGATCGCTGCGCACATGGTGTCCCAATCGCAGAGCTCGGCAACGCCGATGCTCGCAGGCACAAAGGGAAGGCCTGCCGTGTGGTTCAGGGCATGGCGTAATGTGATGAACTCCTTGCCGTTCACGCCAAACTCAGGCCAAACCTCAGCGAGGCGGGTTTCATAGGCCAAAATGCCGCGTTCCACCAAACGGTGGAGGATCGTTGCGGCCACACCTTTGCCCACCGAAAAAACAGGAAACAATGTCTCAGCATCCACCGGGCGATCCCGGCCTGCATCGGTCCGACCGGCACAGGCATCGACCACGAGATGCCCGTCGTGGTAAACCGCGAGCTGGATGCCACGCTCTTTTCCCTGATCAACCAGCTCATTGAGCAGGTCTTGGAGCCGGTTCTGTGGGGAATCCATCGAGGGGGCTCTCCGGCTCACGCTTCGGAGACCGGACCGTTTATGTTCTCCTGCAGTTCGATCAGGCCGGCCGGATGAAGATTCCAAGCGGTGCGGACCTCCGCTCTAAAAACCAGGCATTTCGACCGGGGCATATCATGAGGAGTTCAGCAGAAAGATCTGCCGCATACAATACCACACAAATGCACCCTTGTTTGCCGGAGTTCGATCGCGCCGGGTGCAATCCGGCGACGAGATTGTTTTTGCGCTTTCGCAGACCATCCCGGCGAACTACTTTGGCCCCGATCTCACCCGCCTCTTGCAGAACAACGATTTCCCCCCCATCGCACTCGATCCCGCCTTTCCGTTTGACCGCATCCGGGAGCTGTATCTCTACGAGGAGCCCTCGCTTCTTGCTTCCATTCGCCGGGGTGACAGGAAGGAGGCCACCCGGATCATCAATCTCCTTCTGGTGCATATTTACAGCGCCGGTGCCGAGCGAAGCGAGCTCCTCAAGGGTCTGCTTCTGGAACTGATCGTCATGATGTCGCGTGCAGCCGTGGAGGCCGGCGCTTCGCAGACCGAAGTCCTTGGCCTCCGCTTCCAGCATCTGACCGAGCTTGCGGGAATCGAGGACGACGAGCAACTCGCCCGGTGGCTCCGGGAATCGGTGGTGCGCATATTTGATACCGTGGAGCTGCACCACAATTCCGCGATGCCATCCACGGTCGTAAAGGCATTGAAGATCATCCGCGAGGAATCTGCGGGCTCGATCACCAGGGCCGGAGTCGCGCGCAAGGCCGGCATTTCGCCTTCCCGCCTGGCCGAGCTCTTGCAGGAGCGCACCGGCCGCTCGTTCACCGAGCTTGTGCGCGAGGCCCGCGTCGAGCGCGCCTGCGAGCTTCTGCTGGCCACGGAGATGTCCATGGCAGGCATCGCCGCCGAATGCGGCTTTTGCGACCAGAGCTATTTCACACACGTCTTCCAGCGCCTGAAAAAAACCACGCCAAAACAGTATCGCGATTCGATGGCTGCTCCCGGCAATCCTGTTGTTCGCTCTTGCTCATGAATAAAATTTTCAACCTCGGATCCATCAATATCGACCACGTCTACCGCGTTCCGCATTTTGTGCGGCCGGGCGAAACGCTGGCGGCTTCGAGCTATGCCCGGGGCGCTGGCGGTAAGGGCTTCAACCAGTCCATAGCCTTGGCCCGCGCTGGTGCCGCCGTCTGCCATGTCGGCGCGACCGGGGCCGATGCCGGTTGGCTCCGCAGCCGGCTGCAGGATGAGGGGGTGGATATCCGGCACCTTGCGGTCTCCGACGAGCCGACCGGGCATGCGGTTATCCAGGTATCGGATTCCGGGGAGAATTCGATCGTGCTGCACGGCGGGGCAAACCGCGCAGTTTCGCCACAGGCGGTGAGGACAGCGCTTTCGGCCGCCCTCCGTGGAGAGTGGTTTCTGTGCCAGAACGAAACGTCATCGGTTCCCGAAGCGCTCCGGATCGCCCGGGAAGCCGGGCTCCACGTCTGCTTCAATCCGGCCCCCATGTCGCCCGACGTCGCATCCTATCCGCTGGATTGCGTCGATTGGCTGATTGTGAATGAAACCGAGGGAGCCGAACTTTCCGGCGAGGAAGAACCCGACAGCATCATTTCACGGCTCCGGGAGCGGTGGAGCAGGACATCGATTCTCCTAACCCTCGGTGCCAAGGGGGCTCTCTGCACGAATGCATCGGAAGTCATGCGGATTCCAGCACCGCACGTGATTCCGGTCGACACCACCGCCGCCGGAGACACTTTTGTCGGCTACTTTCTTGGGACGCTTGCAGCAGGGGGAATGTTAAGCGAGTCGCTCGGGATGGCGATCAGGGCTGCCGCCATCACGGTCACCCGGCCCGGGGCCGCCGACTCGATTCCGAGGCAGTCGGAGATCGCCGGGCAGCCGGATTCGTAAGGTTTGCATTGAATTGGCGGAGTGAGGAGCAGGGGAGCGGAAAACACAAAAGAATCCGCCCTGAACACAAGACCCGCCATGAAGGGAACGCTAAGGTGCCCGCGTTCCATACATCACCATGAGCAAACTTACCGACCTCTCCCTCGCAGTTGAAAAAGGAAAACGCAACGACGCCAAGGCCCTGGCCCAGGCACTCCTCGACGAGGGCATGCAGCCCCTCGATATTGTCGAGAAGGGACTTGTCCCCGGCATGAGCTCGATCGGGGAGAAATTCAAAAATAACGAGGTCTTTGTGCCGGAGATGCTCATCGCGGCACGCGCCATGAAGGAAGCGATGGCGCTTCTCGAACCGCTGCTCGTGAAGGCCGGCATCACCCCGAAAAACACAGTCGTCATCGGGACCGTCCAGGGCGACCTGCACGACATCGGCAAGAACCTTGTCGCCATGATGTTCAAGGGCGCGAATTTCGGCGTCGTGGACGTCGGCACAAATGTTGCCCCGGAAAAATTCATCGCTGCGGTAAAGGAAAGCAACGCCTCGATTGTCGCGCTCTCCGCCCTGCTCACCACGACGATGCCTGCCATGAAATCCACCGTCGAAGCCATCCGCGCCGCCGGACTCAAAGATGTGAAGATCATGATCGGTGGAGCACCCGTCACCCAGGACTATGCCAACGAGATTGGCGCGGACGGCTACAGCGCCGATGCCGCAAGCGCTGTCGACCTTGCGCTGCGTCTGGTTGGCGAGGCCAAGTGAGCGCCGCCATTTTCCTCGATCTCGCGGCTTCCGGCCACCGGGCGCCGATCGGCACTCATCTTGTTCTGCAGACCAGAGCGGATGCCGAGGCCATCCTGTTCGATGGCTCGCGGCTCGGAGGGGTCGTTGCGGAGACGGCCGGCCGTTTTCAGACGCCCTTGGCGATTCCGCTGATGGATCTGACACTCGAGAAAGCCGCTTTCCTCGGTGCCATGGGTGTGCCGGCCGAAGCGGTGGACGCTTTCCATTTCGACGATTTGCCTGGGCTCCAGCGTGAATTCCGGATGATCCCGCGGATGAATGCCACGTGCGAAGCCATCAGCCATGTTGCCTCGAAAACATCCCTTGTTCCCATTGGCATGGGAATCGGCCCGTTCTCGCTGATGACCAAACTTGTCAAGGATCCGATCACTCCGGTGTTCCTTGCCGGCACCGGAATGACAGGTGAAGAGGAGCCCGAGGTCGCCGTGGTAGAAAAATGCCTCGAGGCCGGGACGGAACTGATCCTCAGCTACCTTTCGGCCCAAGCCGATGCTGGGGCAAAGGCGATCATCGTGTGCGAACCCGCTGCGAACCTTGTCTATTTTTCGCCGAACCAACTCGATGAAAGCTTCGAGATCTTTGACCGTTACGTGATGTCGCCGATGCGCCGGATAAAAAAACTGCTCGATGACAAGGGGGTGGACCTGATTTTCCACGATTGCGGGGAGCTCACTAATGGAATGGTCTCCCGGTTCGCCACGCTCGATCCCGCCATGATGAGCCTCGGATGTTCGCGGTCCCTTTGGGATGATGCCACGCTCTTGACAAACTCGACTGTTCTTTACGGCAACCTTCCAACCAAGAAATTTTACTCCCCGCAACTGACTGTTGCCGAGGTCGAGTCCCTCTCCCGGGAACTCCTTGAAAAAATGCGCGCCGCCGGGCATCCGTTCATCCTTGGCAGCGAATGCGACGTGCTCAGCGTTCCCGGAAGCGAGCAGGAAATTCTATCCAAGGTCGATGCCTTCATGAAAATCTCTGCCCCATGAACCCCCCGCCACGGATCGCCTTGATTGCATGCCGGGTCTTTGAAGACGAGATCGCTCTGCATGGTGGACCCGCTTCCCACATCATGGAGACGCGCTACCTCGAGGTCGGGCTGCACGATCAGCCGGATAATCTGCGCAAGGCGGTTCAGACCGAGATCGATGCGTTTGACGCCAGGGAGGACATCGATGCAGTCGTGCTCGCCTACGCGCTTTGCGGACTCGGAATGTCAGGCCTTCGCGCCGGCCGCCACCGGCTCGTCATCCCGCGCGGACACGACTGCATGACGGTCTTCATGGGGAGCAAAGAAAAGTTCGCCTGCCAGCAGGCCGCCTGCCCGGACTCCTACTACTACACGCCCGGCTGGATGAAGGCCGGCCGTTGCCCCGGCCCCGGCCGGCTGGAATCACTCCGTGAGGAGTTCTCGAAGAAGTTCGACCCCGACGACGTGGACTTTCTCATCGAATCCGAAAAAGCCAACTGGGCCCAGCACGGGCGGGCCGTCTATCTGGATCTCGGCACGCCCGGAGCGGATGACAAGGCGGCGGAGGCCGAGGAGGCAGCCAAGGGGCTCGGATGGAAGTTCGAGCGAATCCCCGGAGATCCAAGCCTGCTCAAAGACCTGCTCTCGGGCCGCTGGGATTCCGGCCGTTTCCAAATCATCGAACCCGGCGGAATGCTCGATCACTCGCCGGATGAAAATATCTTCCGGGCCAAGCCCTGACGATCCAGGCGGGGATTTTCGTTTCCGCCAACTTGCTGCCCGCACGATCACGTTCCTGCGTGAAAAATCCGTGGCATGGGCAGGGCACACATGCCACGGGAGCTGACGATGGACCGTCTTGAGATTTCCACAGAAATAGACTTCGCCTCAGGGATTTGAAGGCCGGACTACAGCCCGTATTCCACCGGGAGAAATTTTTCCGGATCCGCGAGTGCGAGCTGGTCGGCGATGAAGTCGTCTTCATTTTCCGGAAGGTCGCCGATGGTCTCCTCAAGATTTTCGAGCCAATCCTTTTCGCGGTCGATGATGTGGAGACAGCCGGAGTTGCTGCCTTCACGCAGGACCGATATCGCTTCCAGCGCGGCGGAGCACCCGGCGCGGTAGTGGTCCTTGGCAGTGACAATCGCCTTTGCAATCCGGATGATGTTGACCGGCGTGAGGATGTAAGCCTGCGGGTCGAGCCCGGCATCCGAGCGGACGGTCCAGCGCTGGTAGGTGGCGACGCCGTCCTTGCCGTCCTTGATCGCCTCATTCATAAGGCGGGTGTCGTAGATGAGCTGTTCCATGTAGCAGGTCGGGGCCATGCCGCCGAGCAGCTTGATGTTCTGAACCGACTCGTTCGACCACGTGTCGCAGGTCGCGGCCGCGATGTTGCCGAGCGGGCTCAGATGCGCGCAGGCCGATGTCTTTCCTTCCATGGCCATCGGAAACCCGGTGATCGCCTTGAGGAACGGGTTTTCGTAGCCGCAATCCTTGCCGGGGCCGACAGCGCCATTTTCGTAGGCGACCAACGAGCGCACCGCGCTGACCGCGCGGACGACCGCCGCAAAAACGCGCGGGATCATCTTTTGCTCCGCGAGCACCATTGCCGTATTGGCGAATCCGCAAGCGGTGTCGCCCGCGGCATGGGCGCCATGCCGGGCCGCGATTTCGCTGATCGTGCCCCAGAGGTATTTCATGTCGCGTGCGCCGACGCAGCACTGGGAGAAAATGACGGCCGCGATATCCCCATTGATCAGCGCATCGTCGTGAAGCTCTTTGCCACCGACGGATTCGATACTGAGCAGTTCGGCTCCCTCGGCCGCTGAACTCTCGAAAAGCTGGATCATCCGGTCGAGAAAATACCCGCTTCTCATTGTGGGCGGGCGGATGAACTCGCGGTTGTCGTTCGGCGTCATGCGGAGGACGGATTTGAGCCCATAGGCGGTCTCGTATTGCCGCATGCCTTCGAGGAGAACCCGGACGATCGAGAGGCCCCACTCGGGAAACTCCGTCATGGGCGGGAGCGTTTCAAATTCGATGACGACCCCGTTGGCTTCGAGGTCGGCCGCCCGGAGGAGAGCGCCGTTGATGATTTCTTTGTAATGTTCCAGCACGCGCGGCATGGTGTCCGCCGTGATGTTCATCGAGGGCAGGGTAAAATTGAGTTCCGGATAGACCTGGCCTCCTCCGATCACCATGCCGGAACGGGTGGTGAGAGGATTGGGGGCGGTACCGAAGACGAGGGATTCCGGGGTATCAATGGCAAGGGATTGGTATTTCATTTGTCATGCGGGATGTTTCGCATGACAGGAGCCTACCCCTCCAGCGCACCGGATTCTTTCAATCTGATGCAAAAGATTTGGATTATCGTGCGGGAACCCTGTAACCGCGCGGGGTGGTTCCCGTGTATCGCTTGAAGACGCGCGAGAAGTAGCTTTGATCCTCGAAACCGCATTCCAGCGCAATCTGCACGATGCTTTTGCCGGTCCGGCGCAGCATGGCCTTTGCCCGGTCCACCCGGTATTGCGCCATGAGGTCCGTGAATGTCCGGCCGGTTCTCTCACGGATGAGGTGCGAGAAATGGCTGCCGGAGAGACCGGCGGCGCGCGCCACGGAATCCCGGTCAAGCGGCTCGTCGAGGTGTTCCTCCATGTAGGCCACAGCGCGCCCGAGGAGCACGGCGTTCGGAAATTGTTTATGATCGCGGATGGCATCCATCACGCGTTCGAGCATCCTGCAGAGCCAGTCCGAGACGTCCTCCTCATCGGAGAGACCCGCAAGCGCGGTGGCGCTCTCGAAATTGCATCCAAGAACCTCCGAGGGATCCGCGCCGGATTCGACAGCCGCCCGCGACATCACGACAACCAGCTCGAGGGCGAGGCTCTTCAACAATTCCGGCCGGGAGCGTGCGGAGTGGTAGATGCCGACGAGGACCCGGTTGATGATCCCGCGTGCGGCGTGACGCTCTCCTCTTTTTATCGCTGCGAGCAGCCCCGGTTCCTCGCGGAGGTAGAGGTCGCGGATGCTGTCGTAGAGCTTGTTCTTGAGCAGATGGATGGCTTCCGCACGCTCGCGCTCGCGCTGCGATTCGTTCCGGCGGAAGCGCAGGAAATCGGCATTGACCAGGTTCGCCTCCTCCATGAGTTCGAGAAGCCGGTGGGTCGCCGCGCGGATCCTCCGGGAAACCTCTCCCGGCTCACCGCCCTCCAGCGACACCCCTTCCACGAGCAGCCCTCCGGTAAGGATGGAGTTCGTCATCAGCGGGAGCCCCCACCCCACGAGCCCGTTTTCATCCGGCATCACGCACGCCTCCCCCCAGCGCTGCGCCTCGCGGATCACCTGGGTGCGCCAGTGCGCCCGCAGCTTGGCTCCGCGGCCGCCTGCAGTGAGGCCGCGTTCATCGATCTCAACCAGCGTGAAGCCTGTCTCGCGGCGGAATCCACGCTTCACATCCCGGAGGGAAGAACCGCGGATGGACACAGATGGACACGGATGGGGATGGGCTAGGTCGGTGATCTTTTTACCTGCGCTCATCGGTGTGCATCCGCGTCCATCCGTGGTTCAAAAACCTAAGGCAGCGCGAGGTGGTCGAGGTAGCGGTCCTCGAATCCCGGATCGAGATTGAGCTCGATGGTTTCCGCTTCGAGGTCCGCCATCTCTGCGGCCAGCGAGCGGTCGAGCATGGCGAGGTAGGCGCCACCGAGCGACGTGTTGCCGACGGCGGAAATTTGTTCCTTGGTGAATCCCGGCAGGAGCCCGCAGGAAATGGCATGCGGTATGGAAAGGTGCAGACCGAATCCCCCTGCAAGAAAAACACACCCGACGTCTGCGGCGGTGAGGCCTTGAAGATCCAGCAGCGTTTCGATCCCTGCGGCAATGGCGGCCTTTGCCTGCAGGAGCAGGGCGACATCAACTTCTCCGATGCGCAGGTCCGGGAGACCGGGTGAGAGCAGAAAACTCAAGCCGTCGTTCTCCTGGCGGAAGTGGGAGGGATTCCTTTCCACAAAATGGCGGTTGAAGCGTCCATTTTCCTCCAGGAGCCCGACGCGACGGCCCTCCGCAAGAAAGTCCACATACGCCGACCCCGTGATCCCGTGCGGAGAATCGCACTGGCCGCCGATCGTCTCGAAATCCGCGCCGAATGGGTCCGCGTGAAGAGAAATTTTCCCGACAACGCCACGGGCTGCGCGCATTCCGCAAAGCAGCCCGCAGCCTTCGAATGCCGGCCCCGCCGCAGTCGCGCACGCGATGTTTCCCTTCGGTCCGCAGAGCAGGATTTCGCCGTTTGTTCCGACGTCCACGAGCAACTGCGGGTCGTCGCCATATCGCACGCCGCAGCAGGCGGCTCCGGCGGAGATATCCGCGCCGACATACGCGGAGATGCCGGGGAGGAAAATGACGCGGGTCCCGCGTGGCAGTCCAAACATGTCGCCGCGGAATTCCCGCTGATCGAGAAACGCCGGCGTGAACGGCACCATGCCCAGCGGCGTGGGATCCTCCCCGCAGGCAAGGTGCAACATCGTCGTGTTGCCAGCCACAACCACGCCGGCCACATCGGCGATTGTCAATCCGGATTGGTTGAACAGATCCTTGAGGAGCGGATGGAATGTCTTCACCCAGAAATCGTCCTTCAAGCGGCCGATGTTCTCCTTGTCCGTCTGGCAGAGATGGATTCTTGTGAGGACATTGTCCCCGCGCGCGACCTGCGAATTCAACGAGGTGGATTTGGCCAGCACCTCCCCGCTTGTGAGGTTGGCGAGCAACATGGCAACCGTGGTGGTTCCGATGTCCACGGCCACTCCGAGCGTTCCTGCACCTGTGAAAATCGGATCTTTGCCGGCAGGAACACCGGTTTGAAAATCGCTGACCACTGAGGGAGGATGCGAGAGCAGCGAACGTCCCGGAATAGCAAGACGGATCGATTCCCCCCCACTGATATGATGCTGGCAGGCGAGAATATCCTTCGGCTGTTCGCCTTTGAGGATCACATGACATCCCCGGCACAGGCCGCGCTGGCTGCAGCGCGTGTTCAGCGGAAGGCCCGACGCAGCCAGAATCTCGGCAAGCGTTCGGTCCAGCCCTCCCGCATTGATCCGGCGATGGCTGCCCGCCGACTCGACTTCGATATCCGCGGTCGCTTTCACGTCAGGCCAAGGCCCGCGCCATGGCTTCCAAATGTCCCGGAGTCGTGCCGCAGCAGCCTCCAATAATCGACACTCCGGCCCCCTGCAGACGCAATGCGGCCGCGGCCATCTCGTCCGGGGTCGCGTCATAGGTGACCCCCTCCGGCGTGGTTTTCGGGGCCCCGGCGTTCGGCTGCAAAATCACGGGCGCTGTGCCTGCCGCGGATTTCAGCTCAGCGGCGAGTGCCACGTAATCGTCCAGGCTCAGGTCGGTTCCGCAGTTTGCACCCGCAATATCCGCCCCTGCCTCCAGCGCCGCCGCAACCGCGTCCCTGGCAGACGTCCCCATCATCGTGCGGAACCCGTCGGCGGATTTCTGAAAGGCGAAAGTAACGACCACCGGAAGGCCCGAGACGGATTTTGCCGCACGGACCCCGATCGCCGCTTCGCCGGGATCGCTCATGGTCTCGACGAGAATCGCATCCGCTCCGCCCTCGACCAGCGCTGCAATCTGCTCGCTGAAAATTCCGAGCAGTTGATCTTCTGTGGTGTCGCCCATCGGCTCCAGAAAATCCCCGAACGGTCCCACATCGCCGAGAACCCAGCCCTCCGGACCCGCAGCCGCTCTCGCAAGCGCGGCCGCCTTCCGGTTCCAACTCCCGACCTGCCCGCCAAGCCCGTGGCGATCAAGCATCGAGCGTGTGCCGCCGAACGTGTTTGTCGTGATCAGGCGGCAACCCGCCTTCCTGTAGGCGGAATGGACGGACTCGACATCGCCCGCGCGTTCCTCGTTCCAGCGCATCCCGCATTCCCCCGGGGTGAGCCCCCGTAACATGAGTTGCGTTCCCATGGCCCCATCGCAAACCAAAACCGAGGAACGACAGGCAGAGAGGAGATCGGATTTCATGAAAGCGGATCATCCTTGC
>CAZRIL010000013.1:0-67227 GCA_964600115.1 uncultured Chthoniobacter sp.
TCAAATCGATCCTTGCGGATTTTGTGTCGACCCACTCCCGGCTCCCGCGAAGCGCCACCGTAATGGTCGGCCCCGAAGGCGACTTCACGCCCGCGGAGCTTTCCCTGGCGAAAAGCAACGGCTGCCTTCCCGTGACCCTCGGACCGATCATCCTTCGCACAGAGACCGCCGCAATCTACTGCCTGAGCGTGCTCGCCCACGAACTCTTTGACCCAACAAAACTTTGATGCGGCCGCATCAAAGTTTTGTAAACGCCCCATGAAATCCATCGCCTATCTCGGACCGGAGGGAACTTTTTCCGCCATACTCGCGCGGCAGCGGTTCGGAGGTGGTGCGGAATACCTGGATTGCGGGACCCTTGATGGGGTTTTTGATTGCGTGCTGTCCGGGGAGGCCGGGCTGGGGCTGATTCCGGTGGAGAACTCATCGGGCGGCACGGTCTATGACACGGTGGATCTGCTGATCCGCCATGCGGGGAAGGTCTCGATCCGCGAAGAGCTGTCGCTGGACATCCGGATCGCGCTGCTCGGACGTGCCGGGAAGCCCGTGAAGACGGTCTTTTCCCATTTCATCCAGATCAAGCACCACAACGAGTGGCTCAAGGTGCACTTGCCCGGGGCCAGGCTGGTTCCTGTTTCCAGCACGGCCGTTGCCGCCAGGCGGGCATCGGAGACCAAAAGTTCGGCAGCGCTGGCATCTCCCGGAACAGCGGCTCTCTACGGGCTTGATGTGATCGAGTTTCCCTCCGGGGGAGAACCGGTGAACATCACGAATTTTTTCCTGATCTCGCGCCGTCCGTCCGCCGCCCTCAAGCCCGGCAAGACCGCCCTGATCGCCGCGCTGCGGAACGAGTGCGGCAGCCTTCACAAGTTTCTCGGCCCGTTCGCACGCGAGCATGTGAGCCTCACGCGCATCGTGTCCCGCCCCGTGCCCGGTCAGCCGCAAACGTATGTTTTTTACGTTGAGATCGAGGGCGGGCCGGCCATGCCTGCGGTCAATCGGGCGCTCGCCCGAGCCGGAAAAATCGCCCGCTCGCTCGACAACCTCGGAACCTTCCCGGTCGGCAGACGATTTTGTTCCTGACTTGTCAAATGCCCGCTGGTTTGCGAAGCAGTGGGCATGAAATTTCTCCGGATCCTCACAATGGCGGCCATCCTATTGCCGATGGTTCTGAACGCCGAAGAAGCAACCATCACCGTGAAAAAGGGTGATGCGACGAGTATTTCCATCAAGGCCTTCGGTGGAGCCGAGGGGGCTGCTGCGGGCAAGGTCGTCCAGAACGATCTCGATCTCTCAGGGCTGTTCCTGCTGTCACCGCCGGAGCGGGCCAGCTTTTCCGTGGGGGCGACCGCTGGTGGAGGCAGCCTTCAGGGAACCGTGACCGACCATTCCGGGAGCACGATCCTCCAAAAAACCTACAGCGGAAACACGCGCGCCGCCGCCCACGAGTTCTCGGATGATATCGTTGAGACGATCACCGGCAACAAGGGGATCGCCTCCACAAAAATCGCCTTCGCCTCATCCCGCACCGGGAAAAAAGAAATCTACACCGCCGATTACGATGGGGCGAATGCCAAGCAGCTCACAAATGATGGAGGAATCAGCGTCGCTCCGGCGATTTCCCCGGATGGGTCGAAGCTCGCCTACACCGGCTACCAGAGCGGGTATGCGGATATTTATCTCATTGATCTGAACTCCGGTGCCCGCAACCGGATCATCAAATTCCCGGGAACCAACTCCGGGGCCGCCTTTTCGCCGGATGGCGGGCGGATTGCCTGTTCGATCAGCAAGGACGGCAACCCCGAACTCTATGTCGTCGGGTCCGGAGGGAGCGGAGCCCGCCGCCTCACGCAAACAAAGGGCGTCGAATCCTCGCCATCCTGGTCACCGAACGGCAGCGAGATCGTCTATTCATCCGACGATCGCGGGGGGCCCCAGCTCTTCCGCATCGCATCCGGCGGCGGAAGCGGCCGTCTGATACCGACCGGATACGCGTATGCGACCGAGCCGAGTTGGTCGCCGGATGGCAAGAAGATCGCATTCACCGTCCGCCAGGGAGGTTTTTCGATTGCCATACTGGATCTTGCATCGGGAGCCACCCGGATCGTTGCCGAAGGCGAAGACCCGGTCTGGGGTGCCGACTCCCGCCATATTATCTATAGCAACGGGTCGACCCTCACTCTCCTCGACACCGTCAAAGGCCGCCCGGTTCCGATCATCAGCGGCCTCGGGAAAGTCAGCGAGCCGACTTGGTCACGGTAACAAAGAGAATCTTGATTTTCCCGCCGATATCCTGCATTCCATCTGTATGAGCAAATTTCCGCTTCACCTCGCCCTTGTCGTCACTCTGGGCCTCAGTCTCTCCTCCTGTAACAAAAAGAAGGGCGATCTCTACGCCGGCGTGGACGGTGATTACGTCACAGGAACTCCGCTCGGAGACCGCGTCGAGGGGGCCAACTTTTTTGGATCGAGCGTCAATCGCGGGAAGTTTTCCCCGGTCCAGTTTGCCTACGACAGCTACGAGGTTTCGAGCGACGAGCTGCCGAAAATACAGCAGGTTGCAGCGGACATGAAAGCCGCTCCCGGAAATCTCATCATCGCCGGTTTCACGGACGATCGCGGAACAGACGAATATAACCGGGGCCTGGGAGAGCGCCGCGCCCAGTCGGTCAGGCAGGCATTGATCAATGACGGTGTTCCAGCAGGAAAAATCCAGACTGTGAGCTTCGGCAAGGAAATGCCGGCAGATCCGGGCAGCGGCGAGGCCGCCTGGGCGAAAAACCGTCGCGCCGAATTCGGCGTCGTGAAATAACGCGCTGTGCGCGTTCCCTTGCTTGATCTGACCCGCCAGCATGCCCTGGTGAAGGATGATATTGCGGCCCGGATAGCAGGCCTTTTCGAGTCGCAGCAGTTCATCCTTGGGCCGGCGGTGGAAGAGTTTGAATCCGCCTTCCGTGATTTGGTTGGCGGCGGCCATGCGGTTGGAATGTCCTCCGGGACCGATGCGCAACTCGCCATTCTCATGGCTTTGCGGATAGGCGAGGGGGATGCGGTCATCACCACGCCTTACACGTTTTTTGCCACGGCTGGTTGCATCCACCGGACCGGGGCTGAGCCGGTATTCGTGGATGTCGAGAAGGACACTCTGAATATCGATCCTGCCAGGCTTCTGGAATATCTCGAGACCCGCTGCCGGGCGGATGCGGATGGGAACCTGCTCACGCCGCGGGGAAACAAAGTCCGTGCAATTATTCCGATCCACCTTTTCGGAACCTGCTGCAGGATGGATGAGATCCAGGCGATCGCGGATCGTTTTGGGCTTGAGGTCATCGAAGATGCGGCCCAGGCAGTCGGGGCGGAATACCGGGGGGCCGGTGGGGTTCGCAAGGCCGGCGCGATCGCGGAGTCATCGTATTTCAGCTTCTTTCCCACAAAGAATCTTGGTGGTGCCGGTGACGGGGGGATGGCCGTCTGCCGCAGCGAGGAGCTGGCCGCACGCCTTCGACTGATGCGCAACCACGGGATGGAGCAGCGGTATTTTCACCGGGAGGTGGGCGGCAACTTCCGTCTGGATGCCCTCCAGGCTGCGGTGATCCATGCCAAACTGCCGCACCTCGCCGGCTGGAATGCCGCCCGCAGGCGCAATGCGGTTCAATACCGCGAGGCCTTCGATTCAAAGGGGCTCGGCGATTTTCTGACACCTCCTGTGCCGCCTTCTCCGGATCTCGAGAACAGCCACATTTATCACCAGTATGTGATCCGCTGCAAAAGCCGCGATGCGCTCATGGCCCACCTCCAGTCCGAGGGAATCGGATGCGCGATTTACTACCCTGTGCCGCTTCACCTTCAGGAATGCTTTGCCTATCTCGGATACCAGGCAGGAGATTTCCCGGTTTCGGAATCCGCCTCCAAAGAATCGCTGGCGCTCCCGATTTTCCCCGAGCTCCGCCCCGAAGAGATCGAAGCGGTTGCAGATGCCATCAGGGATTTTTACCGGAAATAGTTAACCAAAAAATACTGAGCGGGGTGTAGCGGCGCTCTATGAGAGCCGATCCCCGCCTGCCCCAGAGCGAGCGACGGTCATTGACCGCAACCTGCGGACTTCCAAATCGGGGCGTGATTTATGCGGGCTACCGCACTTCGAAGTGGACCGCCCGCGCAGCCGAATCCGCATCCGCTTCCGACGCGGCATGGATCCAGAGGAGCGGTTCGCCTTTTGAGATGCTCTCCCCGATTTTCCGGATTCCCGAGAATCCGACTGCGGGGTTGATCGAGGCGTCGGCTTTGTGGCGTCCCGCTCCCAATTGGACGGCGGCTCCACCAATCCACCCCGCGTCCATACTGACAATCGTACCGTCATGGGGTGCCGGGAACGGGCGTATGACCGGGGCCGGGTGGAATGCCTTCCAATCCTCGAACACCCGCGCATCGCCACCCTGGGCCTCAACAAGAGCGAGAAATTTGTTCCATGCCGACCCGTCAGTGAGCCGTCTGGCGAGAACTTCTCTCGGGGAATCCGAGATGACTGCGGCGAGGTCGAGGGTTATGGAGACCAAATCATCCGGGCCGTTTCCTTGCAGGGTTTCGACCGCCTCCCGCACTTCGAGGGCATTGCCGACCGTGCGGCCGAGCGGCTCATCCATCGGTGAAAGGAGATAGGAAGTGCGGACCCCGTTGCCCTCGCCTGCCGAGGCAAGGCCGGCGGCAAGAAGCTCGGCATCGGCCCGGGTTTTCATGAATGCTCCGCTTCCGAATTTCACATCGAGCACGAGCCGGTCCAACGACTCCGCCAGTTTTTTTGACATGATGCTCGCGATGATGAGCGGCCTCGACGGCACGGTCGCCGTCACATCGCGCAGGGCATACAGGCGCTTGTCGGCCGGGCAGAAATCTTCCGTCTGTCCGGCCATGAAGACGCCGATCTTTTCGATCTGCCGGAGGCAGGCGGCCTCTTTGAGGTGGACGTTGAACCCCGGGATGCTTTCGAGTTTGTCGAGCGTGCCGCCCGTAATTCCCAGCCCACGCCCGGAGACCATTGGAACCCATAGGCTGTCGCAGGCCAGCAGCGGGGCGAGGACGAGGGAAACCTTGTCGCCGATCCCCCCGGTGGAATGCTTGTCCACCTTTGGCGGAGATCCTTCCGGCCAATGAAACACACGTCCGCTGTCCCGCATGGATGCCGTCAACGCCGCCGTCTCGCTGTCCGTCATCCCCTTGAAAAACACAGCCATCGCCCAAGCGCTCATCTGGTAGTCCGGCACTGATCCGGATGTATACGCGGCGATCAGCGCCGAAATCTCGGAAGTCTCAAGCCGGCCGCCATCGCGCTTTTTTTCAATGAGGGACGGGATATGCATGTGACGGGAATTCGCTTTGAGGCAGCATGTCGGACGGGGACAGATGGATCAAGCGGGATTCGGGATTGCCGCTGCCCCGCCGGTCTGATTGTTTCTCGAGACACCCATGAACTCAAAGCGGCTCACATTCCTACTCCGTCTTTCAAGCACGGTGGGTTTGTGGGCCTTGATGCTGACCACAATATTTGCGGGCTATGATTTCGGGTTCTTCTGCCTGCTGGCGTTCATGGCGCTCGTGGCGCTGTGGGAATACTACCGGATGCTAGAGGCGGACGGGATCGGGGTTTTCACGCTGACCGGCCTGATCTGCGCGGTGGTGTTGCTGGCGGGCGGGTTTTTGCTGATGAAGGACCATGGGCCGGAGAACGCCTACGATTTCGAGCTTGTCGTCCTGGTTCTTTTTCTCATCGTGACCTTCTCCCGGCAGATGTTCCGCGGGACGCGCAGGGACCCGCTCCGCGCGATGAGCTACACGCTGTTCGGCTTGCTCTACATCCCCTGGCTGTTCAGCTTTATCACCAAGATCATCTACCTGACACCAAGGGCTGCCGACGGGACGACAACCGGCCAGTATTATGTTCTCTTTCTGGTGATGGTAACGAAGTTCAGCGACATGGGTGCCTATGTTTTCGGGAGCCTTTTCGGCAGGCATCCGTTCGCCCCTCACATCAGCCCGAACAAGACATGGGAGGGATTTGCGGGCGCTCTGGTGACCTCGCTGATCGCAGCAAGCTGGCTGTATGCCCTGATGCCGGGAAAGCTTTCCGCATTCCGTTTTGATGATGTCATCATTCTCGGTCTTCTGCTCGGCTTCGCCGCGGTCATCGGCGATCTCGCGGAGTCTATTGTCAAACGCGGGGCCAACACGAAGGACTCGAGCCACATGCTTCCGGGCATTGGCGGAACCCTCGATCTGATCGACAGTCTGCTATTCACTTCCCCCCTGCTGTTTTTCTACATGAGGCTGATCCTCGGGGTAACATGAGAAAACGGCGGATCGTTATTCTGGGTGTGACGGGTTCGATCGGCCGGAGCGCGCTCAAGGTGGCCAGGGATATCCCCGACCGCGTGGAGATTGTCGGAATGTCGGCCCACCGGAATCACAGCGCCCTCGCCGCCGCCGCCAAAGAATTTCCCGGCGCGAAATGCGTATGCACAGACGGGCCGGATGGAATGGACCGGCTGATCGAGTTGGCCACGATGCCCGAGGCCGATCTCGTGTTGGTGGCGATCGTGGGGACCGCTGGATTGAGGCCGGCGCTTGCGGCCATTAAAGCCGGCAAAGACCTCGCGGTGGCCAGCAAAGAAATCCTCGTCATGGCCGGAGAGGCTGTCATGCAGGCTGCCGAGGAGACCGGAGTGCGGATTCTTCCGGTGGACAGCGAGCACAACGCGATTTTTCAATGTCTCGAGGGACGGGAGATCTCATCCGTGAACAAGCTCATCCTCACCTGCTCGGGCGGGCCGTTTCGCCATACGCCCCGTTCGGAGTTCGATGCGATCACCCCGGAGCACGCACTCCGGCATCCGACCTGGCAGATGGGTAAAAAGATCACCATCGATTCGGCCACACTCTTCAACAAGGCGCTTGAGATGATCGAGGCTCGATGGCTGTTCGGCCTGCCGATCAGCCAGGTGGAAGTAATCGTGCATCCGCAGAGCATCATCCACTCGATGGTGGAATTTGTGGACGGATCGACGCTTGCCCAGCTGAGCCATTCAGACATGTGTTTTCCGATCCATTATGCCGTGACGTGGCCGGACCGGGTGGCAAATTCCCTCAGACCGCTGAACTTCGCCGCGTTGGCGCGGCTCGAATTCGAAGCCCCCCGGCGTGAGGACTTTCCCGCGCTCGATCTCGCTGTGGAGGCGGGCACGCGGGGCGGAACCCTCCCAGCGGTGCTCAACGCCGCCAATGAGATTGCGGTCGAAGCGTTTCTTGCACTAAAAATCCCGTTTCCCAAAATTTGGGAGATCGTCGCCAGCGTGATGGCGGAATGCCCGCACATCGATCACCCGGGCCTGGAGGAGTTGATCGATGCCGACCGGGTGGCGAGGGATCTGGCCTCCAGGCTGACTTAAGCTCAGAAAGGACTGTTCTCCGGACCGCCGTGCAAGTCTGCATGTCGGGGACGGCCTTGGTGAGCCATCCCAGTCATTCGCATCCGGGATTCATCATGCACTTCCAGAGTGCAAACACGGCACCTTGAGGGTCCTGAATAATAGCCAGCGTGCCGGTATCGGGCACATCCATTGGTTCCTTCAGGACTCTGCCGCCGGCGGCTTTCGCCTTTTCCAGATCGGCCTCGATGTCGGTGCTCATGACATAGCTCAGCCAATGCGGTTGGATGGGGCCCATCTCCGGCGTGATCTCGAGCGCTCCGCCCACCATCGATTCGCCCTTCTTGAACAGCGTGTAGTCCCATCCGGGAGCCATCGTTTTGGTTTCAGATTCCCACCCGAACAGATCGCCGTAGAACTTTTTCGCCGCCTCGACATCCGAGGTGAGGAGTTCGTTCCAGCCGAACCGGCCGGGTGCCATTGCAGAGTCAGTTTCTTCGCTCATAGTATTTTGATTGCTGACGGGAAAGATGCCACCGTCTGTCGGAATATTGCAAATCGGAATCATGGGCAAATGCCGGCGGACACGCAGTGCAGGATTCCATGAAACTTGCCTCCGGCAGGTTCGTGGAATAGGGTTCCGGCACTCCATATGGTTTTCGATATTCTGAAATTTATTTTTATCTGCCTTGAGGTTGTTCTGATTTTCAACCTGCTCATCGTCGTGCATGAGCTCGGGCATTTTCTGGCGGCAAAATGGCGAGGGCTGGTCGTGGAAAAGTTCGCAATCTGGTTCGGCAAGCCGATTTGGAAAAAGACCATTGGCGGGGTCGAATACCGGCTGGGTTCGATTCCTGCGGGCGGATTTGTCGCGATCCCCCAACTCGCACCGATGGAGGCGCTTGAGGGGAAGGTCGAGCAGTCGCGCGACAATCTCCCCCCCGTCAAGCCGCTCGACAAGATCATTGTTGCTGCCGCAGGGCCGGTTTTCAGTTTCGGACTCGCATTCGTCATGGCGTGTGTCGTTTGGTTCGTTGGCAAGCCACAGAGCGAGATCGACTTCCCGACGATTGGCTACGTGAAAGCCGGCGGCCCGGCCGACCAGGCCGGCATCCGTGTCGGTGACGTCATCGTCGCGGTCGACGGGCAACCCGTGAAGCATTTTGTAAGCGGAACCGACAGCGTGAAGTGGCGGATTGTGCGCAGCGAGGGGGAGAAGATCAACTTTACCGTGAAGCGCGAGGGGCAGGAGATCACGATCCCGACCGGCTGGACCAAGCCGGAGACGTCGAGCTGGCGCCGGCCTGCGCTGCGCGAGGTCCAGATCGGCCCCCGGCTGATCCCGGGCATCGGATTCGTCGTTCGCGGGAGCATTGCCGACCAGGCTGGCTTCCGCTCCGGCGACCTGATCACTTCAGTGAACGGCCAGCCGATTTTCAATCTCGATGAGATCGGGCCACTAGTGGATGCGAGCCGTGGAAAATCCCTCGCGATCATGGTGGAAAGAAACGGGACCGAGCTGCCTCTTGCTCTTCCGCTTCCGCCGGCGACCCCGGATGCAAAGCCGGTGAATTTCGGGATCGAGTGGGGGCGGACGACGCTGGTTTATCCGGATCCCTTCACCCAGGTCCGCGATTCCGCCACGAGCATATTCCGAATGGTCGGAGCCCTATTCTCCCCAAAATCCGATGTTAAAGCCGCCCACTTCAGCGGGCCGGTGGGCATCATGCGCCTGTATTACCAGATCTTTGAGAATGAGAACGGATGGCGGCTCGCCCTGGCATTCAGCGTCTTGATCAACGTGAACCTGGCGCTGGTCAACCTTCTGCCCTTCCCGGTCCTGGATGGCGGGCACATCACGCTTGCGATCATCGAGGGCATCCGTCGGAAGCCGATCAACGTCCGTGTGCTCGAATTCGTTCAGACAGGGTGCGCGCTCCTGCTCATCAGTTTCATGCTCTATCTGACATTCTACGATGTCGGTGACCTCTTTGCGCCGAAGCAGCCGGTCGCAGAAAAATCCAAGTAGGCCGATGCAGCCTGACTATCGGCCGTTTCCCGGACGTCGATCCACACGGGAGGTCCGCATCGGCAGCACCGCGGTCGGCGGAGCCAATCCGATCCGCGTCCAGTCGATGCTGACCAGCGACACGATGGACACGCAGACCTGTGTGAACGAAACGCTCGGTCTGGTGGAGGTTGGTTGCGAGATCGTGAGGATCACAGCGCCGACCGTCAAGGACGCCAGGAATCTGGAAGCGATCCGCGCCGCACTTCAAGGGCTCGGCTGCACGGTTCCTCTGGTTGCAGATATCCACTTCAAGCCGGATGCAGCCATGGAGGCTGCGAAGTGGGTGGACAAGGTCCGGATCAACCCCGGAAATTTTGCGGACTCCAAGAAGTTTGATGTGCGGGAATACACCGACGAACAATACGAAGCGGAGATCGGGCGCATCCGCGAACGCTTCCATCCCCTTGTCCGGATCTGTCGGGAACGGGGGGTGGCCATGAGGATCGGGACCAACCATGGAAGCCTCAGCGACCGGATCATGAATCGATATGGGGACACCCCTCTGGGGATGGTGGAGAGCGCGCTAGAATTCGCCCGCCTCGCCCGCGAACTGGACTTTCACGAGCTCGTTTTTTCGATGAAAGCCTCGAACCCGAAGGTGATGATCGAGGCCTATCGCCTGCTTGTCGCTAGGCTCGACGCCGAGGGCCCGGATTGGAACTACCCGATCCATCTCGGGGTGACGGAAGCCGGTGACAGCGACGATGGCCGGATCAAAAGCGCCATCGGGATCGGAAGCCTGCTTGCGGATGGGATTGGAGATACCATCCGGGTGTCTCTCACCGAGGATTCGGTATACGAGATTCCGGTCGCCCAGGCCCTGGTGACGCTTGCGGCCGAAAGGCATCCGAGGAAACAGGCCGTCCCGTCACTTCCTTTCGATCCCTTCTCCTTTGAAAAAAGACCTTCTGAAAAAATAGCTGTTGCAGGTATTCCCACTGGGGGAGATCAGCTTGTGCGGGTCGCCGTCCGGCAGGCGGTATTCGACAAATTGGCACACAAGCTCGCGGGGCTCGGCGACTTTCAGCCCGAGATCGTTTATGAGCGGGCAGACATTTTCGAAGTGGACCCGAGGGATGACGGGGCAGTCGGCGAGGCGAATGCCTCACCGGTCGCCCGTCTGGTCACAATCCCTGACGGATGCGATCTCGATGCGATTCCTGCATTCCGCATGCTTGCCGCGCGCCTGGATCCAAGGCATCCGATTCTTTTGAAGGATACCTTCCAGAACAGAGGGCGCGATTTTTCAACGAACCTGTTGGTCGCATCGACAAATATCGGCTCCCTTCTCTGTGACGGCATCGGCGATGCGATTCTGGTGCAGGGTGAGGAGGCACCGGGGCAATCGCTTCGAATCGCCTACAACATCCTCCAGGCTGCAGGCGTCCGGATCTTCAAGACCGATTACGTCGCCTGTCCGAGCTGCGGGCGCACGCTTTTCAATCTTCAAGAGACAACCGCCCGTATCAAAGAGGCGACCATTCATCTCAAGGGCGTGAAAATCGCGATCATGGGGTGCATCGTCAACGGCCCGGGTGAGATGGCGGACGCCGATTTCGGTTATGTGGGAGGCGCACCGGGGAAAGTGAATCTTTACGTCGGGAAAATCCCGGTGAAATTTAACATTCCGGAGCAAGAAGCGGTCGAGAGGCTTGTCGACCTCATCCGCGAGCACGGAAGGTGGTTCGACCCTCCGGTTCCTTCGCCTGCTTAGGCTTCTGAAGCGGAAGCCTTGTGCGCCGCAAAAAGTTCCAGCGTGACATCGCGGGCTTCCGAGTGGTCCACGACCGGACGGGGATATGCCCGCGCCAGGGAAGTTCCCGCCGCCGGGGGTTCAAAGAATTTGTCCGCCGGGACATCCCTCAGCTCGGGTATCCATCGCTTGACATACTTGCCATCCGGATCATACCTCCGGGTTTGCGTCCAAGGATTTTGAATGCGGAAATAGGGAGCGGCATCAGCGCCTGTCCCGGCGCTCCACTGCCAGCCTCCGTTGTTGCTGGCAATCTCTCCATCGGTGAGATGTTGCATGAAGAATTCTTCTCCCAACCGCCAGTCCAGGTGGAGGTCTTTGGTGAGGAACATGGCGCAGATCATACGCGCCCGGTTATGCATAAACCCGGTCTCACGGAGCTCCCTCATCGCGGCATCGACGATGGGAAATCCTGTCAGTCCTTCTTTCCAGAGATCAAGGTGAGCCCTCTTTCCCGGCCAGTGCATCCCGCGGAATTTGGGATTGAACTCCATCTTCAGCACCTCCGGAAAGTGCCATAGGATTTGCATGTAGAACTCGCGCCAGATCAGCTCCGCGGAGAATTTTGCGGCGCTGGCCCGTCCCGCAGGCGGAAGGCCCGCAGTCTGCTCCTCCACCGCTGCAAAAACCTCGCGGATCGAGACGAGTCCAAAGCGCAGGTCCTGGGAGAGCCTTGACGTGGAATCTTCGGAGGGAAAGTCCCGATGGGTCCCGTATCCTGCCAGGTGGTTTGTCACGAAGCCTCTCAGGCGCTTCCTCGCTTCCTTTTCGCCCGCGAGAGCAACTCCGCTGGCGGCTGGCGGAAGCATCCATGTGCCGGTGGTGGGCAAGGGGAGAGATGGGCTCGCCGGTGGCGTTGCGAGATCCGCCGGTTTCGGGCTCATCAGCGGACGCGGAATCTTCTGCCAGGCCCGCGCATAAGGAGTGAAGACCCGGAATGGGCCGCCTGTCCCGTTCAGCACCTCGTCCCGCTCCTGCACACAGACATCTTTGAAATCCTTGATAACCAGGCCTCGGCCAGATGCCATCCTGCGAATTCTCTCTTCGGTTTCCCGTCCGTGGGGATCAGGGTCGCGGTTGAGATAGATCGCTTCTGCTCCTGTTTCGATCGCGAGCCGCTCCAGCTCGGTGGTCGGGTCTCCCTGACGGATAACAAGATTCCCGCCAATTGTGCGCAGATTTTTTTCCAGCGAATCCAGGCAGCCGCACAGAAATTGCTGGCGGTTTGGACCGGTCCAACGATGGTTCTGCTCCCATTGGCTCAGCACATAGACAGGAATCACGCTCCCTGCCTCCCGCGACGCAGCGCTCAGTGCTGTGTTATCTGTCAACCGCAGATCCCTGCGAAACCAGTGAATGACCCTGCTGCGCATTTCCCTCACCCTATACAAAAAAAGGCCGGGGTGTGAACAAAACACCCCGGCCCCAACCTCACTTCCAAATGGTTATGCGTAGGCGTCGGCTTTCGGCTTTTCTTTTTTGCTCAAAGCCTTGCGCAGTTTGTTGAGGGCGATGTTCTGAAGCTGGCGGATCCGCTCACGGGTGACGCCGAATTTCACCCCGACCTCTTCCAAGGTCTTCGCCTTTTTACCGTCCAGCCCGAACCGGCAGTTGATGATCCGGCGCTCGCGATCGTCGAGCACATCCAGCAGGTCTCCGACCTCGTCGCGCAGGTCCTTGTCCCGCAGCATCTCGAATGGATCCTGAGCTTCGGTATCGCTAACCAGGTCTCCAAATTGCGTGGAGTCGTCATCACCGATCGGCTGATCCAGTGAAGTCGGTCGGATCGCCGCGCTCTTCAGGGCGGTGACTTTCGACGGGGACAGACCGACCTCCTCGGCCAACTCGTCATCGGAGGGTTCACGCCCCAGTTCCTCGGTCATCTGCATCGACACCCGGCGCATCTTCGCGATCTTGTCCACCAGATGAACAGGCAGACGGATCGTCTTGCTCTGATTCGCCAGCGCCCGCTTGATTGACTGCTTGATCCACCAAGCCGCATACGTGCTCAGTTTTCCGCCCTTCTTCGGGTCAAAACGCTCCACGGCTTTCATCAGCCCGATGTTCCCCTCAGAAATGAGGTCGAGCAACGGCAGCCCGTAATTGCTGTAATCCCTGGCGATTTTCACCACGAGCCGGAGATTGCATCGAACCATCCGGGAACGTGCTTCCTGGTCTCCCCGCTTGATCTTGCGGGCGAGCTGCACTTCTTCCTTCACGGTTAAAAGCGGAAACTGGGCAATCTCCCGCAGATAAAGTTGAAATCCTGTGTCTGAGTCTTCGATAGCCATAATGTTGAATTGGGGTTTTTCTACTGGTTCGATCCCCGCCCTCCCGCCGTGTTCGTAGTGGGAGACCGGAAATTTATTTAATGAGGTTAAATATGAGACCCGCCGAGCCTGATTTTCGTTCAAAGAAAATTCAAGAATTTTGAAATGATTGATATGCGTCAAATAATTGGGATTTTAAGGGCAGGTGGGGAGGGTGAGGGCGGCGGCGCACGTTTTACGTGTCTATATTTATGATTATAAGCAATATGAGTATATTTTACCGTCATTCCATTCCATCTGCGCCGGCTGATTGCTGATGTGAGGGGGGATTTTTTTGATTTTGAAGGCACTTTGGGATGATCGCGCTTTACAGGCAATTCCTCCCGCGGCGATAGTGTTCTGCTCGCGATGAAAAAAGATATAGGGATAGGAATTGCTGGATTCGGGACGGTAGGCTCGGGGGTTTACAAGAACCTCCTGCGGAACGGGGCGTTGCTGGAGGAGCGCACCGGCGTTTCTTTTGCCGTCCGCCGGATAGCGGTCAAGGATCTGGCTGAACCGCGGAGGGTTGAGGCTCCCGATGAGCTTTTCGTGACGCGCCCGGACGAATTGATCGAGGATCCTTCGATTCAGATTGTCATCGAATTGATGGGCGGGATTGATTTTCCTCTCGCCTTTATCCGCCGTGCGATCAACGCAGGCAAAAGCGTCATTACCGCGAACAAGGCGCTCCTTGCGGAGCATGGCAAAGAAATTTTCGAGTTGGCGAAGGAAAAGAATGTGGCCGTGTTTTTCGAGGCGGCGGTGGCCGGCGGGATCCCAATTATCAAGGCTGTCCGCGAGGGATTTGTCGGGAACCGTTTCGAGTCCATTCATGGCATCCTGAACGGCACGAGCAATTACATCCTGACCCGTATGACCGATGCCGGGCTGGATTTTGCCCCGGCGCTGGCGGAAGCGCAGAAGCTCGGCTATGCGGAGGCGGACCCGGCGCTCGATGTCAACGGGTGGGACGCGGCACACAAGGCCATCATTCTCGCCTCGTTGGCTTACGGGTTCTGGGTTGATCCATCGAAGGTTCTTGTGGAGGGAATCGAAAAAGTCACGGCGTCCGACATCCGGTTTGCTGACGAACTCGGCTACCGCATCAAACTGATCGCCACGATCAAGGCGGACGAAAGCGATGAAATCGAAGTCCGGGTCGCGCCGACATTGATTCCGAAATCCCACGTCCTCGCGTCAGTGAACGGGGTTTTCAACGCGGTGGCCGTGCGGGGCGATGTCGTCGGGGAGACGCTTTTTTACGGGCGGGGAGCCGGACAGGATCCGACATCCAGCGCCGTGCTGGGGGATCTGGCGGAGGCGGGAATCGCGCTCTCATCCCCGCGGGAATCCTGCGGCTTCGCGACCCACGACCTCTATGGAGACTGCAAGCCGGTCACGGATTCGATTTCCAAATTTTATCTGAGGCTTGGAGTCGAGGACCGGCCGGGCGTGCTGGCCCAGATTGCTGGCGCCCTCGGCGCAGCCGGCATCGGGATTCTCTCGGTCATCCAGCCGGAAAGCCATACCGAGGGATCGGTGCCGTTGGTTCTGACCCTCCACGATGCTCCTTACGGAAAAATGCAAACGGCCGCGGCGACGCTTGCCGCTCTGCCGTGCGTCAAAACTGAACCGCTCCTCCTCCACATGGAGTCCTCTTTGTGAAACACCCGCTCCACGACCGCGGGGTCATTTCCCGTTATAAGGCTTTCCTTCCGGTGACGGATGCAACTCCGGTCATCTCGCTGAACGAAGGCTCCACCCCGCTCATTCATTCCTCCAAACTCAGCGAACGGACGGGCGCTGAGGTCTACCTCAAATACGAAGGGCTGAACCCGACGGGATCATTCAAAGACCGCGGTATGACAGTCGCGCTGTCGAAAGCTGTCGAGCGCGGGGCCGCCACTGTGATCTGTGCCTCGACCGGGAACACCTCGGCCGCCGCAGCCGCCTACGCGGCACGGGCTGGCATCCGCTGCGCCGTCATTCTTCCTGCGGGTAAAATCGCTGCCGGCAAGCTGGTCCAGGCTTTTGCCTACGGCGCCAAGGTCGTGGCCATCCGCGGAAACTTCGACGACGCGCTCAGGATTGTTCGGGAGTTCGGGGGAATCGATGGGGTCGCAATCGTCAACTCGATCAACCCCGACCGCATCGAAGGCCAGAAAACCGCGTCTTTTGAGATCATTGAAGAACTCGGCGAGGCGCCGGACATTCATATCCTTCCTGTTGGAAACGCCGGGAATATCACCGCCTACTGGAAAGGCTACCGGGAATTTCATTCCGCCGGACGCGCGACCAGGCTGCCGAAAATGGTTGGCTTCCAAGCCGCGGGAGCTGCCCCGATATATCTCGGCCATCCGGTCGAGCCGCACACGGTGGCCACCGCAATCCGCATCGGCAATCCTGCCAGCTGGGAGGGTGCGAACAATGCCGTCAAGGAATCCGGCGGATGCATCGATATCGTCAGCGACCAGCAAATCCTCGATGCGCAGCAATGGCTCGCATCCAACGAGGGGATATTCGTCGAACCCGCAAGTGCCGCAAGTGTGGCGGGCCTCCTCAAATGCCTGTCCTCAGAACGTTGCGATGCCTGCCCGATCCCCCGCCGTGCAGGGGGAAAAATCGTTCTCACAGTTACCGGGCACGGACTGAAAGACCCGGAGGCCCCGGTCAAACATGGAGGGTTTGCTCCAATCGAGGCAGATGCGGACTTGACCGCAGTGCGCAACGTGCTTGATAAGTCCTGACCGTTTTTCTTCCCATGCCATTGGTCGTTCAAAAATACGGCGGCACGTCCGTCGGAAATCCCGAAAGAATCCTGAATGTCGCCCGCCGCGTCGTCGAGACCCAGCGGGCGGGAAATTCTGTCGTTGTCGTCGTCTCCGCCATGTCGGGCGTCACCGACGGTCTCATCAAGCTCGCCCGCCAGGTTTCGGAACAGCCGACGGACCGCGAGATGGATGTTCTTCTGGCGACCGGGGAACAAACGACCATCGCCCTCACGGCGATGGCGATCCACTCGCTTGGTGCGAAGGCGATCTCTCTTACCGGGGCCCAGGCCGGCATCATCACGGATGGTATCCATACCAAAGCCAAGATCGCCAACATCACACCCCGCCAGATCCGGAAGCATCTCAACGAAGGCTATATTTGTATCGTGGCGGGATTCCAGGGCCAAACCCTGCAGGGGCACATCACCACGCTCGGCCGGGGCGGTTCCGACCTCACGGCCATCGCCATTGCCGCGGCGCTCAAGGCCAAAATGTGCGAGATCTACACAGACGTGGATGGCGTCTACACCTGTGACCCGCGGGTCGTTCCGGATGCCCGCAAGCTGGAAACCATCGACTATGATGAACTCCTCGAGATGGCGAGTTCGGGCTCGAAGGTCATGCAGTCGCGATCTGTCGAGTTCGCCAAAAAATTCAAAGTGCCTTTCGAAGTGCGCAGCAGTTTCAACACCAACCGGGGAACCATTGTGAAAGAAGAACCACTCGGACTTGAAAACGTCGTCGTCCGCGGCATCAGCATTGAACGCAACCAGGCCAAGGTGACCATCACCAACGTGCCGGATAAACCGGGAACAGCCTCGCGAATCTTCACCGCGCTCGCGGAGGCGAACGTGATCATCGACGTGATCGTGCAAAATGTTTCTGTGAGCGGAACCACCGATATTTCGTTCACGATGAACGGCGACGAACTCGAAAAACTCGGTGGCATGATCGATGCCGTTGCCAGGGAAATCGGTGCCGGGGAAGTGACCAAGAAGAAGGGCGTCGCCAAGCTCAGTGTGGTCGGCATCGGCATGCGCTCGCATTCCGGCGTCGCGGCCAAACTCTTTGAATGCCTCGGCAACGGCGGCGTGAATATCCAGATGATCTCGACCTCCGAAATCAAAATCGCCGTCATCATCGACGAAACCAAAATCGAAGCGGCCGCCAAGCTTGCCCACGAGGCGTTCGGCCTTTCAGCTGCAGACTGACCTGTTTCCTGCTCCAAAACAGAATCATTCTGTTAGCTTGGAAGCTCCTGGATTCTCAGTGAGGCGTAGGCTTGGAGGTCAGCTCCGATGTCAGGTTTTGCTTTGTTCCATCCATGCGAGAACAGTTGTTGATTGAAGACTCTGCAGGCATTGGCCTGGCGCCCCTCGCGGGCAGGTCACTCGTTTGTTCTTGAGGCACGCGCAGGTCAGGATGTCTGCCCGGCCGGCCGGGTGCAGCGGACGCCAGTGATCCGCGCGTGAAGGCCCGTAGTGGATGAGCATCGGTTTTCCAAAGGCCGCTGCGATATGCGCGGGTGCGGTGTCGGATCCCCAATACCGGTCGCAGAGCGAGATTGTCGCCACGAGTCCGTGCCAGTCGAGTTCGTGAAACACGCGGATTTTTCCCGCAGAAAGGCCTTCGGTGCAAAGCTTCATGTGTCTGCGCTCGACCTCATCGCGCCCGCCTGTCACCACCACGCCGTATCCCCTGTCGACCGCTGCCGCGAGAACCTCCCTCACAACGGCAACAGGGATGGCCTTTTGCATGTCGCGCGATGTGACGTGCGCATGAAATATTTTCGAAGGGAATCCCTCCAAATCCCGCCGGGCTGTGGCGAGGGCAGCCTCTCTTGGTCGCAATCCGAAATGGATTCCCTGTGAAGGCACGCCGCAGGCTTCCAGCAACTCCAGGCGCTGGATCACCGCGTGCGGCTTCGACTTCCTGTGGCGCGGACGGAAGTGGTAGGCCGCCCTTCGCAGCGACCAAACAGGAAGTTTTGGACGATCGTAGGCGACACGGAACCTGGCGCGCGAGGCCAGCGCCACGAGAGCGCTGCGGTCGTTGCCAGTGAAATCGATCACCCAATCATACCGGCTCCGTGCGATTCTTGAAGCAAGAGCGATCTCACCCGGAAGGTTGCGCCTGGGCCACTCGATCACCCGCGAAACATCGGGACAATCGTCGAGCGCGCACGCTGTTCCCGCCGTCACCACGGCATCTAGCCTGGCATCGGGGTATGCCTCACGGAGGGAGCGCAGCGCTGGCCGGAGCAGCAACGTGTCGCCCAGATACCGCAGGCAGACGATCAGCACGGCTTTCGGCTCGGGAGGCAATGCGTTCATTCGGCGCGAAAGAATACTTCTCTCAGTCCGGGAAAGACAGCCTCCGGACGGAGGTTGCTCATCGAGGCATCAGCGGGCACCCGGTAGCCCTCAGGTTTCGGAAGCTGGATCACGACATGCTTGTGCCTGTCAACCATCGGGCCCACCCTCGCATCCCCGGGTGTGCAGTGAAGTAGCGCGACGGTCGGTGTTCCCAGCGCGAACGCCAGGTGCATAATCCCGGTATCCGTCGAAACAAGGCATTTGCTGCGCTCCAGAAGAGCAGCTGACTGGGGCAGGGGCAGGCGGCCCACCGCATTGTAAAAGGGGATCCCGTCAGCTTTGGCTGACTCGGCAAATTCGCCGGCCTTTTGTTTGTGGTCAGGACCACCGAGAAGGAAGATCGGCCCGATGTTCTCCGCATGCGCGAATCCGGCCAGTTTGAGAAAATGATCCACCGGCCAGTCGCGGTAGGGACCTCCCCCGCCACCGAGTTGAAAGACCACTCCCGGCTTCAGCGGAAACCCAAACTCCAGCAACGACCTGTCCAAGGCAATCCGGTCTTCCGCAGCCACCCGATAGACCATCCTCGCTTCGGTTGTCTTTGCTCCCGCACCGGCCGCTACCCGCACCGCTTGGACCGCTAGATGCGCCCGCCTCAGGCCGGTTTCATCGATATTCTTCGCACAGAGCCATGGCATTTCCGTACGCCATGCCAGCCCGACGGTAGCGTCCGGTGCGAGCAGGTATCCGAGGCATCGCGCTTCGGGGTCATGACAGCTCAGGTAGAGGATCGCATCCCAGGGGCCTGATTTTCGAAGTTGATACCAGAGCCCCAGAAACCCGTGCGGCCCCTTCCGGAGAAAGTGCAGTTTTTCGAGCAGTGGATTGTGGCGGGCGATGTCGGTGCGCCGGTGGTGAACGACCGCATGGATCCGGATTCCTGGAAAGTCGGTCGCCAGCGCTTGGATCCCTGCGGAATCCAGCAGCGCATCACCGAGACCTGCCGTGGAGAACACCAGAACCTTGCTACCGGCCGACAACTTGATCGGTCTGGCCACCGGCGGTCTGATTTTGGCCAGAAGACCAAATACCGCCCTGTGCGCGAGGAGATTGGCTGTGGAGGAGAGGCTGAGCTTGCCCTTCCTTTTGCCAGGTTTGCCCACAACCAGCTATCGGACGACGGATTTTCCGTCGGACGAAGAGTATCCGCCCGGCACCGGAACAAGGATTGTCCGGTATTGCGGAACGCCGTCTCGCAGCATTCGTGTATACGGCCCGTTAACCTTCTGCGGATTATACATGTCGCGGCGGTTTTCAAGAGTCGTGCAGGATGCAAGCAACAAAGCCGCAAATGCGAGAAGGACGAGGGAAGGTTTCACGACCCACAGATAAATGCAGAACCCTGCCAGGTGTCAATTCCGGAGGGGAAGGCGCCGAGCGATTCTACAAAACTTTGATGCGGCCGCATCAAAGTTTTGCAGAGTGTTGTTGTGGTGATTTTGGTTTGGGGTTGTCAGGGGCGTTCGGGGCAGCAATGTTCTGCAGCAGTGTTCCTGGCGTATTACGTTCACAATTTGAGTCCATTCCTTCTGGAGTTCGGGAATGGCGTGGGGCTGCGATGGTATGGTCTTGCCTATGTGGCGGCCTTTTTTGTCGGGTATCAGCTCTACACCCGACTCGCAAAGCAGGGCTACTCGGACCTTGCCCCTGCGCAGGTCGGTGACTTTATCACGGGTGCGGCGCTCTTCGGCGTGATCCTAGGGGGCAGGCTCGGCTACATGCTCCTCTACGACTGGGAGAATTTCATTTCCGGTCCGCTCGTCTTTTTCAAATTCTGGGATGGCGGGATGTCCAGCCATGGAGGGATGGTTGGAATTGTTATTTTCACGTTCATCTATGCGAAGCGCAAGCAGGTTTCCTGGCTCAATATCGGGGACAACCTTGTGGTGGTTGCACCGATCGGACTGTTTTTCGGGAGGTGTGCGAATTTCATCAATGGAGAACTCTTCGGGCGGGTGACCAGCGTCCGGTGGGCGATGCAATTTCCGAAGGAGCTTTATGACGCCCCTCCGGAGACGATCCAGCTCGCGGTATCAGAGGCGGTGACCATCAATCCCGAATGGACAACGGTTGCGGCTGTCGTGGAAAATGTGCAAAAATCGCCGGCTCTCCGCGAACAGTTGGCCGGCACGCTCGCACCGCGGCATCCTTCGCAGATCTACGAAGCCCTGTTGGAGGGAGCCTTTCTCTTTGTGCTCCTCTACATCCTGCGCACGCGGTTCCGGCTTCCGAACGGTGTCCTGACAGGCATCTTCTTCGTGGCTTACGCAGTGCTGCGAATCATCGGGGAAATGTTCCGGGAGCCTGACGCGCCGATGACGATGGGGCTCTCGCGGGGGCAGTTCCTGTCATTGTTTCTCATCGTCCTGGGTGCCGGATTTCTGGCTTACGGCATCCTCAGACCCACTTGGGCACCGAAATTCCGGAAATGAAACACCGGCGTTTCCGCATGGCTTTGCTGGTTGCTTTGGCGCTTGCCGCCTATTTTGTTTTTCGCACCCCGAAATTCACGTCGGTCCCACATCCGGCCCGCGACTACCCCGAGGCGGTGGCGAAGTTTGCCGCCATCGAAAAGGCTGAGACATTGCTTCCGATCCTGCATGAAGGGCGGAGCCGGATTTTCACGCATGGCAGGAAGACAGACCGCGCGTTTGTTCTGCTTCATGGCCTGACCAATTGTCCGGAACAATTTGTTCCGCTCGCTCAGATCCTCTTTCAGTCCGGGGCCAATGTCGTGATCCCGCGTGCCCGGTATGCCGGCTATGCCGACTTGATGAACGACGTGCAGGGACTTCAATCCGGTCAGGATCTGCTCGACCAGGCGGCGGAGGGGCTTGATATAGCGGCCGGCCTCGGGAGCCGGGTCAGCATCGTCGGGCTATCCGGGAGTGCGGTCGCCGCCGCCTGGATGGCTGAAAACCGGGAGGGGATCGATTCCGCGTTGCTTCTGGCCCCCTTTTTTGGTCTCAACGGGCATCAGGTCTGGACGATCGATGCCCTTGCGGCGGTTCTCACAAGGATTCCGAATTCCTACAAATGGTGGAATGACACGCTGAAGGAGAAGAATCCGGGGCCTGCATACGCCTACCCCCGATATGGAACGTTCTGCATGGCCGATACGATCCAGCTTTCCCGCAATGTCCGTGCCGGGATAAACAAGCCCCTCAAAACCGGACGGCTCACAGTTGTGACCACGGGGACCGAGCAGGGAGCGAACAACAGTCTCACAAAACAGCTGGCCACCGATTTGGAAGAGGTGAACCCCGGTCGTGTGGACTATTTTGAGTTCCCGGAAAAGGACGGGGTCCCGCACGATATGGTCGACCCCCACCAGCCCGCACAAAAAACCAGGATCAGCTACCCGAAGATCCTGGAATTGCTCGGCGTCTCCCGCCGTTAACCACCCGGGAGATCCCGAACAGGCGCAACTGCTTGCATTCAGGAATTGATTTTTCCTGCGGGAGGGAGAGATTCGTCGAAATGCACGATCCCCGTTGCGACAAATTGGCCGATGTTCTAACCCGCCACTCCACCAAACTCGAGAGGGGGGAAAATGTCCTTATCGAAATATTCGATGCCCCGGATGAGATCGCCGTTTCCTTGATTCGAGCTGTGCGGGCCCTGGGAGCGGTTCCATTTGTCAATGTCCACCATTCCCGCATTGCGAGGGAACTGTCGCTCGGCGCAACAGAACCTCAACTCGCCGTATCGAGCGGGGTGGAGCTTCTCCGGATGAAAAAGATGCATGCCTACATTGCGGTGAGGGGCAGCCACAACATCACGGAAATGTCGGATGTCCCGGATGAAACGATGCGCCTCATCACTGGAAAAATGCGTCCCGTGATGGACTGGCGGATCAACCGGACGAAGTGGGTTGTGCTCCGCTGGCCGACGCCGGCCATGGCCCAGCAGGCACAGATGAGCACGCCGGCATTCGAAGATTTCTTTTTCAAGGTCTGCACCCTGGACTATTCGCGCATGACGCCCGGCATGGATGCCCTCAAGGCGCTCATGGACAAAACCGACCGGGTGCACCTGAAGGGACCTGGCACTGACCTGCGATTCTCGATCAAGGGGATCGGCTCGGTGACCTGTGGCGGCGACAGGAATATTCCGGATGGCGAAGTGTTTTCCTGCCCTGTGAAGACCAGCGTCGAAGGGCACGTCTCGTTCAATGTGCCCAGCATCTACCAGGGCCAGGCATTCGACAGCGTGCGTCTGGAGTTCACCAGCGGCCGGATCACCAATGCCACGGCCAACAACACCGCTGCCCTCAACAGGATTCTGGACAGCGATGCCGGGGCCCGGTTTATCGGCGAATTCAGCCTCGGTTTCAATCCGCACATTCTTCACCCGATGCGGGATATTCTTTTCGACGAAAAAATCGCCGGGTCATTCCATTTCACGCCGGGGCAGGCATACAAAACCGCAGGGAACGGGAACACCAGCCGGATCCACTGGGACATGGTCTGCATCCAGCGGCCGGATTGCGGGGGAGGCGAGGTCTGGTTCGACGGGAAGCTGATCCGCAAGGATGGGATCTTCACCCTTCCCGCCTTGAAGAAGCTGAATCCCGACTATTTGCTCGGGAAGCGGTAGCGATATGCTGACCTCCTCGATCATGAATCCGCTTGAGGAGCGGATGGGATATAAGTTCCGCAATGGGTTATTGCTGGCCGAGGCTCTCACGCATCCCAGCATCTCGCTCGAGAGGAAAGATTACCCGTTCGACAACCAGCGTCTGGAGTTCCTTGGAGATGCGGTCATCCAGGTGGTGGTCACCGAGCATCTATTTCAGATGTTTCCGGATTTCAGCGAGGGGCGAATGACGAAGCTGCGGACGCGGATTGTGTCCCGCATGGCGCTTCGCGAAAGGGCGATCGCCCTGGATCTCGGAAGCTTCCTCATGATGGGACGTGGCGAGGAATCCAGCGGGGGGCGGGAGCGCGCCTCCAATATTGCCGACGCTTTCGAGGCGGTTGTCGGCGCGATTTATCTCGACGGCGGGTTTGAGGCATCCAGAATTTTCCTGCTTCGCCAGATGGAGGAGGTGTTCGCCGACCTGGCCAGCCAGCCCGAGGAGATCAACCCGAAAGGCTTCCTTCAGGAGAAGCTCCAATCCATCGCTCCGAATGCGCCGGAATATGAACTTCTCTCTCAGACCGGCCCCGAGCACTCCAAGCGTTTTGTTTGCCGCGTGATGTGGAACGGGCAGGAACTCGGCCGCGGTGAGGGCCTCAGCAAAAAGGAGGCACAGGTTGCAGCCGCCGAGAGCGCGCTGGAACTGCGTCCATGGGAAAAGCGCCGGAAGGCCACAACGACATGATCTATCACCTCAGTTTACAAACCACCGGAATTGCCGCGGGGCTCCTCCTCATTTTGACACACGTCTTCGCCCTGATCCGCCCGGAGCAGACAATCGAATGGGCGAAAGCGTTTCCCCGCTCGAGGGGAGCGGCTACCGTCCTCATTGCGGTTGCCGCCGTCTGGAGCTTTCTGCTTGTGCAATCCATCGACCTCGGGGAATTTTCACCGCTGAGAAACATCATGCTGGTCGCCATCGTTGCCGGGGCTGTGCTTTCCTGGATTTACGTGCCGGAATTCCTGGCTGTGAGGGCACTAGGGATGCTTCTGCTGCTGGCCGCCGAGCCTTTGCTCGAGTCCGCGGTGCTCAGGCACGAGGTTTCGCGCCTTCTCCTGGTCGTTCTCGCGTATGCCTGGGTGATCGCCGGATTGTTCTATGTCGGCATGCCGTATCTGCTCCGTGATGCGATCCAGTGGGTGACATCCGATCGGAGCCGCCTCAAATTTGGAGCTCTTGCCGGGACTGTCTACGGGATCGCGCTCGTGGGATGCGCGCTAATTTTCTGGTAGATTCAACTCCCGGCGATTTCCGTTCGGAGAGCCATGTTCTCCACGTAATCGCGGAAGTGCTTGTGAGCTGGTTTTGAGAGGTTCTGGTCCGATTCCAACAGCGCTCTGGCAACGTTCCGCGCCTCGGTCATCAGCTCTCCGTCGCGCAGGAGGTCCCCCAGGCGCAAAGGCGGCAGACCGGCCTGAGCGGTGCCCAGAATGTCTCCAGGGCCGCGCAGGTTGAGGTCGGCTTCGGCGATTTCAAATCCGTCGGATGTTCTTTCCATCACGGCCAGCTTTTGTTTTGCCAGCTCGCCCGGATCCTCCTGCAGAAGAATGCAGTAGGACTTCTCCGCGCCCCGCCCGATCCGCCCCCGCAGCTGATGGAGCTGCGAGAGGCCGAAGCGGCCGGCATCCTCGACCAGCATGAGGCAGGCATTGGGGACGTCCACGCCGACTTCGATCACCGTTGTCGCAACGAGCGCCGAGATGCCGCCATCCCGGAACTGGCGCATGACGAGCTCCTTTTCTTCGGGAGCCAGGCGGCCATGGACCAGCCCGACTTTGGAGGGGGCCAGGAGTTCCGTCCATTTTTCAAATTCCACGCGGGCGGCTTTGGCATCCATTTTTTCGGATTCCTCGACCAGAGGATAGACCACGTAAGCCTGGCGGCCTTCGGCGATCTTAGTCCGGAGAAAGGTGATGATGTCGGGGAGCTTTGACGGCTCACGCACCGCAGTGATCACCTTGCCGCGACCGGCGGGCTTTTCGCGGATAATCGAGACATCAAGGTCGCCATAGAGCGTCTGGGTGATGGTGCGCGGGATCGGGGTGGCGGTCATCACCAGCACATCGGGAGCGTCGCCGCGTGCGATGAGCCGCGAGCGCTGGAGGACGCCGAATTTGTGCTGCTCGTCAATGACGACGAGGCCGGGGCGCTCAAGTCCGGCATTATCGAAAAGGAGGGCATGCGTGCCGATCACGAGCGGCGGGATTCGGCGGGACGCCGGATCCGACAAGCGGGATGCGTGTGCTCCTTCATCCATCCCTTCGGATGACTCTTTTCTTGCAGCCGTGCGCAGCACCACCGGGATCCCGAGCGGGTCGAGTATTCTCCGGAAATTCAAGTAGTGCTGCTCCGCGAGAATCTGGGTGGGAGCCATGAGGGCGGCCTGCCAGCCGGATTCTGCGGCCTGTAACATGGCATGCAGGGCAACAAGGGTTTTCCCCGAACCGACATCACCCTGGAGGAGACGGTTCATCCGGTGCGGCGACGCGAGGTCGGCGGAAATTTCCGCGATGACTTTGCGTTGGGAGCCCGTCAATTCAAACGGCAACGACGCCGCGACCATTTTCCAGAATTCGCCGCTCCCCGGCTTCGAGGTTCCTCCCGCATTCCGGGTCGCGGCGTGGCGGGCGCAGACCACAAGCTGGATTCCGAAGAACTCTTCGCGCACGAGGCTTTTCCTCGCCATTTCCTGCTCCTGAACAGACTCTGGAAAATGCACCTCCTGCCAGACCTGTTCGGAGACCGTGTTTCCCGGCCAGAGCAGCGGAATCGTGGAGAGATCGGTCTCTTCAAGCGCACGATGGATCAGCACTCTCAACGTCCGGGTGTTCATGCCGTCTCCAGCAGGATGCACCGGAGTGATCCGGTCGAAGTGGATCGATCTCTCGGCATCCTCCTCGATGATTTCGAATTCGGGATGCTCCATGACCACCTGTTTGTTGCGGACTCGTGGTTTTCCGAAGACGACGATCTGCTGGTCGCCGGTGATCATCTTCTGCACCCACGGCATGTTGAACCAGCGGCAGATCAATGGGGAGCCGAGCACGCCGGCCGATTCATCCTCGATCCGGGCCTCAAAGATCCTGCGTGCGCCGAATCTCCGGTAAACCGTTTTCCTCACAACTCCCAACAGACAAACCGGAGTTTCGGACGCCTGGTCGGGAAAGCGGTCGAATTTGACGCGATCCTCATAGCGGCGGGGGTAATGCTTCAGAAGATCGCCGAGCGTGAGCAAGCCGAGTCTGCGCAGGGACGAGATCTTCGGCCTGGGCACCCATTCCAGCTCTTCAAGCTTCGTGGCTGCGGGAAGACGGGTCACTCGGACCTCCGCACGCCTATGATCTTCATCTGCGCTTCCGTCCGCCCCTGCCAGCAATTCCAGTCCAGCGTGTAGGCGACATCCCAGGGGGTCCGCGGGAGATCGGATATCTTTGCGTTGAAAAAGACTGCTGGAACGCGGCGGCGGCCTGCCGGAAACTCGAATTTCAGGTGCTTATCCTTCATCGTGCGGGGGGCTCCCGAGGGAGTTACCGAGCGGGTGTAGAGGATCGGTTGCGGGTTTCCCGCGCCGAATGGTTCGACCAGGTCCTGGGCTTCCAGGATCGCCATATTGAGATCCGGAAGCTCGATCTCGGCATCCAGCTTGAGCCGCGGGGTCAGGATCTCCTCGTTTGCGAGTTTTCTCGCGCCGGCTTCGAAAGCCACGCGGAATGCCGGGAACGATTTTTCATCCATCGTCAGCCCGGCCGCCATATCGTGTCCCCCGAATTTTTGAAGATGGTCTGAGCAGCCCCTCAAGAGGTCCACCAGCGAGATCCCCTCAATGCTCCGGCCACTGCCTTTTCCAAGCCCCGATTCATCGAATCCCACGATGAACGTCGGTCTGTGGTGCTGGCGCATCACCCGCGATGCCACGACTCCGAGGACGCCGACGTGCCAGTCTCTCCGTCCGGCAACGATCGTCGTATCCCGGCTGGATTCATAATTTTTCTCCACCCATTCCTCAGCATCGAGGACGACCGCCTTTTCGACGCCCTGGCGCTCGCGGTTGTGGGCGTCAAGGCTGGAGGCGATCCGGGCAGCCTCTTCCGGATCATCCGTCAGTAGCAGCCGGAGCGCTTCCTGCGCCGGGCCAAGTCTGCCAGCGGCATTGATGCGAGGTCCAAGGCGGAACCCCACATCGCCGGCGCGCACAGGTGCAGTGACCCCCGCGACGCGCATCAATGCCGCGATGCCGGTCCAGCGGGTAGTGGCCATCTGCTGAAGGCCGTGCCGGACGAAGACCCGGTTTTCACCGGAGAGCGGAACGATGTCCGCAACCGTGGCCAGAGCCACCATGTCAAAGTAGTGCCTGAGATCGAGCTCTGCGACCGGCGAAATCTTCTGCATCGCATGGGCGAGTTTGAAGGCGACCCCGGCACTGCAAAGGTAGTGAAATTCGTTTCCGCACTTCGGATTCACCAAAGCCGTGCAGTCCGGACGTTCCGGTCCCGGTTCATGGTGGTCCAGGACGATCACCTCGACTCCTCTGGAACGGAGGGCCGCTATCTCCCGAACGGACGTGGTGCCGCAATCCACCGCAAGCAGGAGTTCCGGACGGTGCATCTCGCAGCAACGCTCGACGCCGGCGGCGCTCAGCCCGTAGCCTTCCTCCACCCTGAGCGGAAGAAAGCATTCCACGTTGCCTCCGAATACCTTCAAAACCCTCGAAAGCAGCGCCAGGGAAGTGACGCCATCCACATCATAGTCGCCGTAGAGGACGATCCGCCGCCCGGCTCTCACCGCCTCCCAAACCCGTTCTGCCGCCAGCGGCATCTGGGGCAGCAACTCCGGAGGCCGGAGCGATTTCATCTTCGGATGAAGAAATTCCTGAGCTTCGGCGACTCCACCATAGCCCCGTTGCACCAGAAGAGCCGCAAGAAACGGAGGGAGGTCAAGCTCGCGGAGGAGGCGTCCTGCCAGGAGAGGATCCGCGTGCGGGGGCAAAATCCATCTGCGTTTCATGGCAGGACTTTACGCGGAATCGAAGCCGTGACAATTTGGAATCCGGATGTTCCGACTCATTTTTCTGCCATTCCTCGTTTTGCTTGGCGGCTGCGCGCCGTCATATTTCGTCGCGTTCTCGAATCAGTATAATCCTTCCACATCTTACCTGCACAGCCTGCCGGCCATCGCGCTGGCTCCCGGCCAGACCCGGAAGGCGTTCCTTCCCGCTTCCAAGCCCCCGATTTTCCCTCCTTCACCCGTCCGGATTGCCAGTGAGAACCCGGAGGTTGTCACGATCATGGCGCCGTTCAATCCGGCTGACATCGTGCGAATCCGGGCTGTTGCTCCGGGAAGCGCGCTCGTGCACCGGGGAAACTTTCCGTTCCCGGACTGGAACCTAAAGGCCAATCCCGTCGAGCGGGCCGCCTGGCGGGCGGCACTCCGGCGGCATCTCCATCCCCGTCCGGACGATGTGGCATTCCGTGCAATATCCGACGCCGAGCTATGGAGGACTGTGTTGCGTTCGCGTTCAGATGGTGCTTTGCGGGTTGTTGTCGAGTTGGATCGTTTGGATTTTCAGCAACGCTGACCTGGACAACTCTTCAGGGTGAGCAATGCAATTTCCGCCGGGCAATTGATCCGGAAAGGCGGGAAGCTGTGCCCGACACCCCTGGTGACGAAGACTCTGGCCGTTGGGCCCTGACACAGTCCGGAGGCGTATTTCTGACCGAAGCGCGATGGAATAATCGGGGCACCGATAACGGGAAACACACATTGGCCTCCGTGGGTGTGTCCGCTGAGGACAAGCCCGACACGCTCATCGCGGATCCGCTCCGCGTAGTCGGGATTATGGCTGAGCAGGAGTGCGGAATCCGCATGCCTGCATCCCTCGAGTGCGCGGCCGAGGTGCTGCTTTTCCTGCCACAGGTCCCCGACGCCGCAGAGGTGCAGCGTTCCATTGTCCCGCCGGACGGCAAGGCCGGTGTTCGTGAGGTCCATAATTCCTGCTACCCGCATCGCTGACCTCACCGATTCTGATGACCGGAGGTAGTGATCGTGGTTACCGAGGACGCCGAACACTCCGAGCGGGGCTCGCAGGGCCGCAAGTTCGCGGAAGCAGCCCGGGACCCACTCTCTTCCGCGGTGCACGTAATCTCCGGTGAGCGCGATGAGGTCGGGGGAAAGGGAGTTCGCGAGTCTCACCGCGTCACGGATTCGTTTTGCCGTAACAAGCTTCCCGTGGTGGAAATCGGAGAGCAGGGCCACCCTGAGACCATCGAACTCCGCAGGCAGACCCTTCATGGGAATCGTCCTGCGGTTCACGATGCATGGCTGAAGACCGGCCAGGATCCGCGGTCCGGCGAGGACGGCGACCGAGGCGAAAAACGCGGTCCGGATAAATTGGCGGCGGGTCATGCGGATCAGGCCTGGCTCTCGAGGGCGGGAGGGGTCGTTTTCCGCGTGAACTTTTCGGACCAGTTCACCCTGGCTGTCGCGACCATCAGGATGCCGAGCGTGATGATTGCGCCGATAGTGATTGTCAGCCCGGTCAGCCCGTCGAAGAAGAAGCTATACGAGAAGAGAACCATGTAGGCGAACTGCGATGCGGCGGCGAATCTTGCGAAGCGAGCGCCTTTGGCCAGGAAGAGATAGCCGGAAACCATCGCCAGGGAGACGGCCGCTGATAGGGCGAACGCAATCCCCAGCGGGATGACATCGACCAGATACGCGAACAGCAATTGGAACGCGAAGCAGCCTGCGGCGAGAAAGAAAAAGTTCATCGGATGCAGATCCACTTTTTGGATCAGGCAGATCACGATCAGGACGCTGAAGAAAAAGACGAGCGAGACCGGAGAAAAGAACGTGATCCGGGAGGCCACGGGGCCGGGGTTCAGGACTTTCGGCATGTCCATCGACACCGGACGCGCCCCGATTTCATCGGGATACGACCAGGTCAGGTCCCACCCGCTTCCGGACCGTTTGCGCTCCGTCGGGGAGGCCGTGGGAAAATCGACCTCCTCGAAGCCGGTGGTCATGTGAAGCAGGAAATTCTGCACGCGGGAATCCGGGCCGAAGCTGTATGTCCACCGGTCAAGTCCCCGGGTTTTGTAACCCACGATCAGAGTTGCGCTACCGCCCGCCTCGACGACGACCGCCTCGGTTACCGGAGCTTTGCCGGTGACGTTGGCCGTGGTGGGCTTGCCGTTGAGCGTGAACAAGAACTCGTTGTAGCCGGCTTCCGGGGAGGGGAGCGAAAACTGGACGTAAATCGTCTGCGGAATCGGCGTCGGATTTGTGAAGTTGTATTCGGCCCGGAAGCCCGCAACAAATGTGCGATACCACATCAGTCCCTTCTGGCGCGGCTCATAGGCAAGAGAGATATCGACCCTGCTGCCGGAGGGGCGGACCAAGGCCTTTCCATCCCCGGTGCCGGGAGACTGATACCAGGCCTGGGGGTGGGTTTGGACGATCGGAGGCCCCCATCCGCCAAGAACGGATTGGGCAGTGCTCATCCCCGACTGGCTGGAGCGCAGGTTGAGCGCACTTCCAAGGATGAACCAGGCAACAGAGGTGCAGGCGATAATGAAGAGGATTGCGAACAGGCGGAGGACGGTCATGGCTTTTTAGTGGTTTCTGGTTTTTGGTAAAAGACGCGGACGGTTGGTGATTCGCCCCGGCAGAGTTCCTTGCGGAGTCGGAGTTCATTTTTTGAATCGCCCGGGACAAACTCGCAGTTGCCCTCGACCGCGAGCGGGGAATACGCGGATGGCAGGACAATCAGCCAGTCCGAACGTTCCACGAGCAGATCCGTCGATGGCAATGACACGGCGAATTCTCCGCGCACCGGTGCGAATGGGGCGGTTTTCCCCGTGTAGGCGATCTCCACGGCAGTCTCCGCCTCCGACTCGGGCAACCGCAATTCGATGGTGTCATTGCCGATGAGCACCGGCGCAGCCGGCCGGCCGGCGACTGTGCACGATACGACCTGGGTGTCATTGCCGAGAGCCAACTTCCAGGTTACGGCAGTGTTGTGCCGGATCTTCCACGAAGTTGAGTTGAAGAAGGTGCCGTCGGAAACGATCCGCATTGCGGAGCTCGCTTCGCGGACGACAGACGGCATGGCAACCACGGAGCCTGCCCGCTCGACGGATTTCTGCGCCATCCGGATCTCCAGCCTGCTGTTGGGCCCGAGGTTCCAGACGCCGGATTTGGAATCCTGCACGGCACCCGTGATGTCCACAGTCATGCCCTGCGGAACGGGCGAGAGTTCGAGATTCGAAATCGCCGCCGGGTGAATTCCGCATTGGAAGGCGCTCGCCTCGCCATCCTTCTTTCCTTTCCAGTCGAGATGGAGGGTGACTGACTGGCGTTTCAACCCGTCGACGACCAGGTTGAAATAGCCATCCTTGACAATGATTGCTGCATCCGCCGGCTCGACTCGCGAGACGACAAGTGAATCGGAGATCAGGGGGATCAGGAGTCCGCCCTCACGAAATGATCTGACTTCAAAGGCCGCCGTTCCCGACAGGGTATTCGCGCCCGGCACAAGGCGGTAGTGGGCGGAGAGAATAGCAAAGGGAAGCGGGTATTCCGGCGGAGCCGGCTTCTTCCCTGCTTCGATTAAAGAGCGAAGTTCCGTGTAGGGAAGCGTGACTGCAGCGCCGTCAAGGTTCCCGGCGCGCAATGGCATTCCGAGGGAGAAGGCCGCGAGGAGCAGGAAGTGGAATCTCATGAGCGCATGCTGCGCGCTCTGCGTGAAATCCTGATGAAGCTAGTGTGAAATTTTCGTGAATATCATGCGTCACAATTCACGTTTTCCCGCCGCCCGCTGAAAGTAGCTTTTTTGCGGCGGCAAGTTGACCGGCGGTTCCGATGAGGAGGAGCTGATCCCCGGTTTGAAGCTCCTCATTGGGGGAGGGGTTGACGATGCCCTCGCCGTTACGCTCGATGCCCACTACGCTGGCTCCGGTTTCGGATCTCAATCGCAGTTCAGAAATCATCTTCCCCGCCGCAGAGGCATGCGCCCCCAGCTCGATCGTTTCCAATCTGGCATTCCTCAGGAGCAAGGGCAGGGTTTGCTGTTGGGAAGGGACCGGATCCGGAGGGGTTGATAAAGTTTTGTTCAATGCGAACTGGGCACCGGCATAGAACTTTACGGAGACACGGTAGAGCAGGAATCCCGAAACCACGACAACCGCCAGCCCGAGGATCAGCACATTGATTGAAGGGAGGATTGTGGAGCTGAGGAGCAGGAGCAACAGAATCAGGATCCCTGTTCCGACAACGGTGATCACACCGGAAATGACTGATTGAAAGGCGCCTGTCCCCGGGCCCGCCGAGCGGGCGTTCACACTCATTTCGGCGATAATCATGGCCCCCGCTTCCATCTTGCGCCAGACCGCGATGAGGAACGGGAAGCTCACGATCAGCGCCGCAACCCAAAGGACGGCTTTTATTCCGTCATCCCCGCCGGTGAAGTTCGGCCAGGCCACCGTGGCCTTCCGGTGCAGGTAGGCCGCGGAGATAAATATTCCCGTAACAAGGAGGAGGTTGACTGCGATTTGCATTCCCAACTTCGTGAGGATTTTCCGGCCGGTATTCGCCTCTGCCTGCCGGTCGTTGCCTCCCACCCATTTGGTATAGGTTTCCATGGTGTCGAGCAGGGCGCGCGGAGCCATCTTGTCGATGAGGTGCACCACGCTGTCCGAACTTCGGATGAGATAGGGGGTGAGCAGCGTGGTGAGGGCCGAGACCGCCACGGCAATGGGGTAGATGAAGTCGCTGGTGACTTTGAGCGTGAGGCCGAGTGTCGCGATGATGAAGGAGAATTCGCCGATCTGCGCCAGCCCCATGCCCACCTTCATGGACGTGCGGGTATCGTTCCCCGAAAGAAAGCAGCCCAGCGTGCAGGTGAAGACTTTCCCGACAACCACCACCGCGGTTATGATCAGGATCGGCCAGGCATACTTGAGGATAAGGGCCGGATCGATGAGCAGGCCGATCGAGACAAAGAACACCGCGCTGAAGAGATCACGGACGGGATGCATCAGAGCCTCGACCTTCGCGATTTGTCTCGCCTCCGCAATGATGGCGCCGATGAGAAACGCCCCGAGCGCCACGCTGTAGCCGAGCTTTACAGTGACGAGGGATACGCCGAAGCAGAGCCCTACGACAGTGACAAGGAGCATCTCATCGCTCTTGAACCGGCTCACATAATTGAGAAGCCGGGGAACCGCGATGAATCCTGCCACGAGAAGGATCCCGAGAAATGACGAGAGCCCGAGCACCGTCCTGCCAACTTCCCCGGGTTCGATTCCACCGCTCACTGCAAACCCCGAGAGGAGCGCAATCATGACAATGGCGAGGATGTCCTCGACAATCAAAATACCGAAAATCAACTCAGCGAAGTGCTCCTTGGTTTTCCCCAATCCCTCCAGGGCTTTGATGATAATGGTCGTCGAGGAGATGGACAGAATCGCGCCGAGGAAGACGCTGTCCATAGTGTTCCATCCAAAAGCCCGTCCGAGTTCATACCCCACGACGATCATCAGCAGAATCTCCAGCGAGGCGGCAATCAGTGCTGTGGCCCCCACCTTCCGAAGCTTGCGCAGGCTGAATTCCAGCCCCAGCGAGAACATGAGAAAAATCACTCCCAGCTGCGCCAGCGTTTCGATGGCATGCTCATCGGTGATCAGCGGAAACGGAGGCGTGTGCGGTCCGATGATCGCTCCTGCCAGGATGTATCCGAGCACTACCGGCTGCTTGAACTGCCGGAAGATGATCGTGGCCAGCGCGGCCACAATCATCACGATCGAGAGGTCCTGCAGAAACGTAAAGTCGTGCATGCGTCCCTACTTTTCGCCGAGCGACGGGCCAATGTCCAATGTGAAGGAGGCAGGTGGACTAATTCCGATGGCGATCAGTGCGCGGAGGCTTCAGGAAAGTGAACGGTCACGGAAGTCCCGGAATCCGGAGAGCTTACGACTTCGATGCGGGCGTGGTAGCGGGTTGCGAGGGATTTGACGATTGCCAGGCCGAGGCCGGTGCCGCGCCGGCCCGTCAAAGGGTTTACCGTGGTGAAGAAGCGGTCGAAGATTTTCGACTGGAGATCGGCGGGAATTCCCGGCCCTTCATCACAAACGGTGAAGCCGTCCCCCGAAGTTGTGAAGAGAACCTTATTTCCGGAAGGTGTGAACTGGAACGCATTTTCGAGCAGCGCCTCCATCATGCGGCGCAGTTGTTCTGGCGGCATGGAAATCCAACACGGGGAGTCGGAGAGCTTCGCTTCGAAAGAAATCGTCCGGGCACGGTCACGAAAAGCGCCTGCCACCTGCGCGGCGACCGCGGGCAAGGATGCCCTTGCCGCCGGGTCCGTGGGAGCGCTCTCGATCCGGGATAGCGCGAGGAAGTTGGTCACGATCGCCGACAGGCGATCGACCTCGGCGAAGATGTTCCCGAGGAATTTTGATCTGACCTCAGGTTCGGTTGCCTGATCGAGGATTTCGGCAGCCCCGCGGATTGAGGCGAGCGGGGTCTTGATTTCGTGAGAGAGGGTCAGGGCCATTTCCTCGACATAGGCTTTCCCCTCCAGTTTGCTTCGCATCCGCTCGACCGCGCGGGAAAGGTCCCCGAGCTCGCTTTTTGTCCAGGTTTCCAGGCGGATTCCCGGTTCACCGTCGGCGATGCGTCCCGCCTGCCGCGCGAGTCCGGTGATGATGCGCGTGAGGTAGGTGGAAAGGGCGTAGGAAACGAGAGTGGCGAGCGCGAAGGCCAGGAGGGCGGGAAGCGCAAGGTCCTTGAGCGAGCGGATAACAGATTTCCGCACATCGGCAGTCGTCTTGATGATGCTGACGATGCCGACGACCTGACTCTTGCGGAGGACCGGAATCGCGCTGTAGAGCACCACGATGCGGCGGTAGGCATCGCGTTCCCACCGGGCCCCATACCGGCTGTCCATGGCGCGCTGAACCTCCTTTTGAGAAGAATGGTCGCTGCCCTTCTCCCATTGGTTTTCTGTGTCGTGCAGAACCTTTCCCCGGGGATCGTAGAGCACCACGCGGAGGTTCGGGGAGATGTCTTCAAAAAGCCGTCTCTGGATCTCGCGAGCGGTTGGAAGAGTCTCCAGGGATTGATGCGACCAGGATTCTGCGACGACCAGCGCGGTATCAATCATTCCCTGCTCGGTCGATCTCAGGTGGCTGCGTTCGATGCTCTGGCCGACCTTCCATGCGAAATAGACGCCCGGGAGAAAGATCGAGGCCAAGCAGAGTACAAAAATTTTCCAATGCAGGCTATGCAGGGGAGGTGCGAGCGCACTGATCAGCCTCTGGATGAAAATCACTGCGCGCCCGGGGGACGCGGAGGCTGGGTCGGGAGCAGCCATCAGGGTTTGATCCGATATCCCACCCCGCGGACCGTTTCTATCATCACCGCAGGCAGCATCTTTTTCCGGAGGGTTTTTATGTGGGCATCCACGGTACGGTCAGTGACGCATCCGCCATCCAGCCAAGCCCCGTCGAGAATCTGCTCGCGGGTAAAAACTCTTCCGGGCTTTGCCGCGAGAAGTGCGAGCAGCTCGAATTCCGTGCGGGAGAGTGTGATCGGGCGTCCGTCGACCGATGCGGTGAACGCGTCGCGGTCGAGAACAATTCCAGCGGCAGGAGTCGGGTGATGGCCATTCGATCTCCGGGTGATCGCCTTGATCCTCGCCACCAGTTCCCGCGGGCTGAACGGCTTGGCCAGATAATCATCAGCACCGAGTTCGAGCCCGACGACACGGTCGATTTCGTCCGTGCGCGATGTGAGGAAAAGAATCGGCACCGGGGAGGATCTGCGGATTTCCCGGCAGACCTCGAATCCGTCCAAGTCGGGGAGGCCGATATCGAGAACCACAAAATCCGAGCCCCCCGCAAGGCGGATCGCCTCACGCCCCGAGGAGGTTTTGTGAACTTCGAATCCCGCTCCCTTCAGCGAATACTCCAGGACGTCGGAAATCCCTGGGTCATCCTCGACAACAAGAACTTTCATACTGCGAGGCTGATGGTTGGCCGATCCTCCAAACTCCAAGGGTTGACCTGGAACCCCGACCTTTCAATTCCGCGGGAGAGTTCATTACAGAGCGCAGAGAGTTTATCCACATCGAGCCCCATGTGAAGAGGTCCAAAGCTGCTGATATATGACGCGCCCAGAGTCAGCAGCCTGCTGGCCGGGGCGAGGCGTTTGCCATCCTTCGGGTGCGTGGGGCGGAGGAATTGCTTACGCAGGTGGACGAATCCTCCGGCGATCTGGATGAGGCCCTTGTAAAAAGTCGCATTGGAGTCGGAGCATTTTAGCCAGAGATGTTCCAGCACATCGTGGGCCTCGTAGTATTCGCCCGCATTGAAATGAAAAAAGAAAAGTTCGTAGCAGGACGGGAAACGGCCTGTTCCCCGGGAGTCGACATAGTTCCCGATGCGTTCGTGTTTGGTCACTTCGAGAAAGAGGGGGAAATCCTCTACTCCTGGCGATCCGCTTTCGATTCGAGCTTCTTCACCCTGTCGTAAAGTTTGTGGATATTCTTCAGGAGCGCGTAGGTCGCCTTGTATTCGCGGATCGGGCGGGCGGGGGCGCCGAACATGATGCTCTTGGCGGGCACGTCCTTTGCGATGGCGGACATCGCGCCGAAGATCACGCCGTCGCCGAGTTCGATGTGTCCGCTCAAGCCGACCTTGCCGGCCAGCGTGACGAAATTTCCCAGACGCGTGCTGCCGGAAATTCCGACCTGCGCGCACAGGATGCAATTCTCACCGATCGTCACGTTGTGTCCGATTTGTACGAGGTTGTCGATTTTTGTGCCTTTGCGAATCCATGTGCGGCCGAACCGTGCGCGGTCAACCGTCGAGTTGGCGCCGATTTCCACATCGTCTTCGATGACGACAATCCCGGTCTGCGGGATTTTCTGGTGTGCGCCGTCCCGGAACTCATACCCGAACCCGTCGGCTCCGATGACGACCCCGGAATGGAGGATGACCCGGTTGGCCAGCGTGCAGCGCTCGCGGATCGTCACGTTCGGATAGATGTGGCAATCCTCGCCAACGCGGGCTCCGTGGCCGATGTAGGTGTGTGCTGAAATATGGGAACGGGCCCCGATGATCGCACCCGGTTCAATGACGGCACATGGGCCGACATGAACTCCCTCGCCGAGCGTGGCTTCAGGAGAGACGACGGCTGTCGGATGTACACCGGGGGCGAATGTGACCACCGGCGGAACGAACGCGGGGAGCAATTTTGCAAAAGCGGCTCCCGGATCATCCACCCAAATCCGGATTGCCGGCACCTCCTCGCCGAATCCATGAGGGACAAGGACCGCAGTGGCGCGGGATTTCCGGACCGCTTTGAGATATTTCGGGTTGCCGAAAAACGCAAGATCTCCGGGGTTGGCGTCATCGAGAGACGCCAAGCCGGAGATTTCGTGTGCGGCTGCTTCCGGAGCCACCCAGCCGCCCGTTTGGGCGGCTACCTCACCGAGAGTCATGCTCTTCAGGGAGCGGGAGTGGCTTTTGGAGCGGTCTTGTTGAGCGTATCAACAATTTCCTTGCTGAAATCCAGGTCGCTGCGGGAGTAGACCAAAACCGGGATCTGGCCCATGCTCATTCCGGATTTGTCAAAGACGATGTCGAATCCGGTGGCTTTGACCTTGTCGTTCACGACCTTCATTATCTCGTCGATGATGTCTTTGCGCATGCGGACAAACTGTTCCTGCAGCTGGCGCTCGCGGGTGCCGCGGAACTCGGTGATTTCGCGATCGAGGTTGCGGGCGTCGTTGACCTTGTCATCACGGGATTTTGTAGCCTTGTCCTTGGCGTCCTTGCTGAGCTCAGGCTTTTCGAGGTCGGCGTTGATCTTGTTGATCTCGTCCATGGCCTTTTTGAGCGTTTCCAAACGGTCATCGAGCTCTTTTTTTGCAGCGGCGCGGGCTTCATTGAGCTTCGCCTCGGCATCCTTGGTTTTGTAATACTGGGTGAAGATGGCATTCATGTCCAAGGTGCCGATTTTGACCTGGGCATTGGCCGACGGGGCCACGGCGAAAAGCGCCGTTGCCAGAATGGTGATGGAGAGGATGGATTTGAGCATTGTGGTTTGTTTGGTTATGAGAATGGATGAGTGTGACTTATGGAATGAAATGGTCAAGTTTTGACCACCTTCATCCCGTTTCGTTCAAAATTGATAGCCGATATTGAAGTTAAATTTTCCGGGAGGGCCGTTCCAGCTGTCGTAAATGACGGGAATTCCGTAATCGACGCGGATCGGGCCAATGGGCAGGTCTAGTCGCAGGCCGATGCCGATGTCGACATTCGTGTTCGTCGTGCTGAAGTCGCCGGATTCCACATTGACGAAGCCCATGTCGCTGAAGACAGCCCCGCGCACCCGGGACATGATCGGAAAGGTCATTTCAAACGTCAGGTAGGCGAGCGAGTTGCCGCCGATCGGATTGGCGTATTCGTCCACGGGGCCGACTTCGCGGAAATTGAAGCCGCGCATATTGTTTGCGCCGCCGAGGTAGAGCCGGTCAAAAATTGGAACCCCGTTGCCATATCCGTCGTCTTCCGAGCCCTCGCCGCCTCCCCATCCATTCACGATGGCAATCTGCCCCTTGACGAGGAAGATCAGGTCGAAGGGCAGCGAGAAGTATTTCGAGGCCTCGAGCGATATTCCGTAATCCTGCACATCTCCGCCAAGTGGCCCGCCAGCGATGAATCCGGTGAGTTCGATCAGCTCACCTTTCCGGGTGAGAAACAGGCTGTCCCGGGTGTCCCAGGTCAGTGAGCCCGTGAAGGCGCTCTTCACATAGGTTCCCTCGGCGTCCTTGATGACAGGGCCGGCATTTTCGTTGCCGTTGTAGCCATCATTGTAGCCGTTGAAGAAAAAGTAGTCGTTGTCGTTATTGGTATTATCGACGTCGTAGATTTTGATTTGTTCGACCCGGTATTCCACGCGGGCGGAGAGCGCTCTCCAGATCTGTTTGCGGGCCTGGAATGCGACGCCGAGATTCGACTGATTGTAGACCGCCGAGAGGAAATTCGCATTCCGGTAGTATCCCTCCACGCCGACCGAGAGTTTGTAGCCGAGGAACCATGGTTCGGTCAGGGCGATGACGAAATCGCTTCGCTGGAGACCGTATTGGCCGCGGATGCGGAATCTCTGGCCGCCGCCTGTGAAGTTCGGCCAGTTGAAGAGGTCGAAGTTCGTTTGCTGGAGTTCTGCAAAGCCCAGGAGGCTGTCGATCGTGCTGAAGCCCACGCCGAAGTTGAACGAGCCCGTGCGTTTTTCCTCGACGATGACGTTGAGGTCTTTGCGGCCGGGAACAATCGTATCGGTGGGTGCGGTGTCGACACGGGAAAAGTAGTTCAAATTCTCCAGTCGCTTTTTGCTGACATCCACCAGCGTCGTGTCAAAGACATTGCCGGGCTTGACCGCCAGTTCGCGGCGGATGACCCGGTCCTGGGTGCGGGTGTTTCCCTGGATGCTGACGAGGTTGACGTAAGACTGGACACCTTCATCAATCCGGTAGGTCACGTCGACCGCCCCGGGGCCTGCAGGCAGGACTTCCGGAGCTGCGACCATGTCGACATAGCCGCGGCTCCCGTAGAAATCCCTGAGAGCCTTGAGGTCGTCGCCCATCCCCTTCGGAGTGAAAAGCTGCCCGCCAAGCATCTTCATGCGGCCAAGCACCTCATCCTGGGAGGTGATGTTCACGCCTTCGATTTTGACCGTATTGAGGCGGTATTGCATGCCCTCGTTAATGGTGACGGTCATCTCCACGCCATTGCGTTCCACCGGGAGTGTCTGGATGTCGGTGATCTCGACATCGGCGAATCCGCGATTCTGGTAAAGGGTCTTGATGGCGGCACGGTCCTCCTCGACTTGTGCGGGAACAAGGCGTCCGCTCTTCGTGAAGAACGAGAGGAGGTCCTCCGGCCTCGTCTTCATGACCTTGCGAATATCTTTGGCCAGAACGGAATCGTTGCCGACGAATGTGATCCGCTTGACGACCAGCTTCGGGCCCTCGTTGATCGAGTAGATGACCTTCGAGCGATTGTTGCCCGGAATCTCCTGAATTTTGTATTGGACGTCGATTTCGGAATAATTCTTGTCCTCGTAGAGTTTGATGATTTTCTGGCGGTCATCCTCGATTTTTTCTTCGCTGACGACATCGCCGACCTTTGTTCCGATTTCGCGCCGCACCCGGCTCATCGGGATCTGTTCGGCTCCCTCGATCAGGATTTCCTCGATGACCGGCCGCCCCTGCAGAAGCACGGTGACTTTGACTCCATCGCCCAGGGGCTCCGCAAAGATCCGGACGTTCGAGACGCCACCGGTGGCGTAGAGGGCCCGGATATCCTGCTCGGCAGCCCGCTCGCTGTATGGCGCCCCGATTTTCGTGGCCAGGTTGGCGAGCACGCGTTCCTTGGAGATGCTGGGGGCGCCGACGTTCTCGACCGCGATTTCCCTAACGACCGGGCCGGGGCCAACCTGGGCATTCAATGGATGCAGGAGCACGGAAAATATCACCGATGCCAAAATTGGAAGGTGGTATCTATGTAAAGATCGGCAAAAGGTCATGGTTTGGGCAGCAAACGGGGCATTCTGCCCCGACGCGGAACAGATTGCATGCCGGAAGCGCCCGCAAAGGTCAAGAAACGAATGCCGGAGAATGTTTTATTCCCGGTCCCGGATGAGCCAATGGTGGAGCGTATCCTGCCACTTCTCGCTCGCCGTCGTATTCAGCAGGGCCACGTTGATCGCCTCGAACTCCGGCAGATCGTGATGAACCGGAATCCCGATGAAGAGATCCTGGAAACCCACAGGCGAAACACGGAATTGCAGAGATGGATTTTCCTCGGGAAGTTGCTTTGCGAGATAGCGGAGCGCAACCCGGTCCGCGACGACCGCCTCGATCTCCCCTCTGGCCAATGCCTCCAAAGCCGATTTGACAGAGGGGTAGGGGCGGGCCGGGATTCCCTGCTTCTGCAGGTAGCGCTGGGGAACCGAATCCGCCATAACCCCGCAGGAGACGCGAAAAAGATCGCCCGGGCGTGTGATCATCTCGTTGACCCGCGCGGCAGCCACGCTTGCCGCGACTGTCGCGGTGAAACTCGCCACGAGGAGCACGCCGGCAAGCATCCACACGAACGAAATCAGCCGCCCGGTCAGCGTTGAGGGGGTCTTGTCACCGTACCCGACCGTTGTCATGGTGACCGCCGCGAACCAAAGGGCGGACCCGAACCCCGATACTCCGCCCTGGAAGTGGCCTTTCTGATGGTGGCGCTCCACCGCCCAGATCAGGCCGGCGACAACAAACATGCCTCCCATGATGGCGATCAGCACCTGGACCAGCGTCCAGTTGAAAAAATCCTTTGCGATCGAGATCCAGTCGGGATGCCAACTCTTGCTCTGGAGGGCTATGCCAATTGAGGACATCAGGTAAGGCTGGGTGAAGTCCGTGAGCTTTTCGGCGTCGGTTGTGACCTCAATTTCCCCGACAGCGGCATCCAGTTTTCCGCTCGCGATGTCCGGGATGATGTCCTTGTAGGGAGTCTCGACAAATTCGAACCGGATTCCGGTCTGGACCGCAATGCTGTTCCAGAGATCGACGGCGATGCCGCTCCACTCGCCTGAGCCGTCCTTGTTGGCGTAGGGCGGCTTGTCATGAATCCCGATCCGCAACACCCTCGTGCCAACCTCTTCACCGGCGGAGCCCAGGCAGGACACGAGAAGCAAACACGCCACAAAAAATAACCTCGCTGGAATGAACTTCATGGGAAAAAACGAACAAGCCATGGGCGAAAAACCCATGGCTCGTTCTGGAATCTAGGATTACCGTGTGATCCGGATCCTGCACCACCAGGTGAATGGTATGCGGAAGCCACGGGAACCGGATCGTCGATCAGCGTTTCGAGAACTGGAAGCGCTTGCGGGCACCGGGTTGGCCGGGCTTTTTGCGCTCCTTCATGCGGGGATCGCGGGTCAGCAGGCCTTCGAGTTTGAGCGGGCCGCGGAGCTTTTCGTCGACCTGGATCAGGGCGCGGCTCAGGGCCAGGCGAAGGGCTCCGGCCTGACCGTTGATGCCGCCGCCGGTCGTCTTGACCGTGACGTCATAGGCATGTACCGCGTTGGCGATTTCCAGCGGGCGGAGAATTTGGTTCTGGAGCGAGAGGCTTGGAAAGAAATCCACGAAGTCGCGGCCGTTCACTTTGATGGCGCCGGCGCCGGCTTGCATGCGGAGGCTGGCGACCGAGGTTTTACGACGGCCGGTGGCAAGGATGGGATCAGATGTGCTCATTCAGTGGAATCTCAGGCGGGTTGCGGGTTCTGGGCCGTGTGCGGGTGCTCCGAACCGGCGTAGACTTTCAGTTTTGTGTAGATTGAACGGCCGAGGCGGTTGTGGGGGATCATCCCGCGCACCGCGCGCTCGATCAGAAGTTCCGGACGGCGCTCGCGGCGGGCTTTGAACGTTTCGGAATGGTGTCCGCCGACAAAGCCGGAGAAACTGGTGTAAACTTTGGCCACTTCCTTTTTTCCGCCGACGGTCACCTTCGAGGCGTTGAGGACGACGACAAAATCGCCGGTATCGACGTGAGGAGTGAAAATAGTTTTGTTTTTCCCACGGAGGAGATTGGCGGCCTTCTCGGCCACATGACCGAGAGGCTGACCGGCGGCGTCAATGACCCACCAGGCGCGCTTTACCTCCTCGGATTTTGCAGAATAGGTTTTCATCGGGTAGTTAATAGGAACCGAAAAGAATGGAGGATCGGGGGCACCTTGTCAAACAAGCACGCAAGATTTTTTTGTTGTGGGAAATCCATACGTATTACGGAATCTCCGTAAACGTTATACATCACAACCGGCTGTAGCATTGCTGGAGCATCTCAACCCGGCGGGTGCAGGCCAAGAATCTTCTCCAGTGGAGGGCGGCGCTTCGCCGCTGCCGATTTTTGGGAAACGACGAAGCGTTTCCCTCCAAATTATTCGATGCGAAGAAAAATCTGGAGGCTTGGGCGCCACTTCCCGGCGTGACAATTTTCGGTTCCAGTTGATACTTCCGGCATGCAAGAATTGAGTCTTTTGGGGGTGGCGCTCGGCCTGGCCAGCCTGGCCGGGATCAACCTCTACCTCACGGTCTTTGTGACCGGCCTGGCGATCCGGATGGACTGGGTGACGCTTTCGCCCGCGCTGCAGGATCTTTCGATCCTCTCGGATCCGATCGTCCTCGGAGTGGCCGGGTTTCTCTATGTGATCGAATTTTTTGCGGACAAGATCCCGTGGATTGATACGGCGTGGGACTCGGTGCACACGTTCATCCGGCCTGTGGGGGCGGCGGCGCTTGCGGTGGCGACGCTCGGAGACGCGCATCCTGTCTTTGAGATTGTGGCGGCATTGCTGGCCGGCGGAATGGCGCTGACTTCGCATGTGGCGAAGTCGGGAACCCGCCTCGTGGCCAACTCATCGCCCGAACCATTTTCCAACATCGGTCTGAGCCTGGCCGAGGACGGTGTGGTTTTTGCGGGTCTGGGCCTGATTGCCTGGAACCCGATTGTCGCGCTGATCGTCGTGGTGGTGTTCACGGGCGTTGTCGTGACGATGCTGCCGAAACTTTTGCGCGGAATCCGGGCGAAGCTCTGGCTGGCCTGGAGGAAACTGAATTCTCCCCCGGAAGATGCCCTGGCATCGGCAGCGGGACAGCGGATTCCCCGGCGCTGCGAATTGCAGCTCCGGAGATCGCATGCCAGCACGGCCGAGATCGAGTGGGCTGTGCCTTGTCTGAGCGGAGGCGGGCCCCGGCTGAGCCCCAATCAGAGCGGCTGGCTGGTGTCCTTGAAAGAGGATCCGGCCCTGCTGTTCTTTGTCGCGACAAGCTTCTTTGGCGGAACGGTTCTTGAGATGGATATTGCCGGGGCGTCTGCATCGCACCGCGCGGGATTTCTTTGCGACACGCTGGAGATCGCCCACAGGGACGGCTCGCCCAAGCACCAGTTCTTGTTCGAACGCGGCCTGACGAGGGTGGCGGACGGGATCACCAGCCAGATCCGGACGAGGGCGGGTGAGGCCGCTTTGGTGGCCCGGGGCTGAAATTCCTTGCCGGGGTTTTCCCGCACCCGCTAGGTTCCCTTGATGAATATTCTGGTGACCGGCGGCGCCGGCTTTATCGGCTCCCATATCTGCCGCAGATTGCTGTCGGAAGGGCATGCCGTGACGATCATTGATGATTTCAATGATTACTACGACCCCGCCATCAAGCGTGCCAACGTGGCGGCGATGGGCGGAGCTGTGAAGGTGGTGGAGGGCGATATCCGTGACCGTGAACAGGTCCGGAGTCTGTTTGCCGCAGGAAAATTTGATGCGGTCATCCACATCGCAGCCAGAGCCGGCGTCCGGCCCTCGGTGAAAGATCCGCAACTCTACATTGATACCAACATCACGGGCACCCATCACCTGCTCGAGGCCTCCCGGCAGAACGGAGTTGGCAGGTTCCTTTTTGCCTCCAGTTCCTCGGTTTACGGGCTGGCGAAAACGGTTCCCTTTTCCGAGGATCTCGCGCTTCCGCAGACGCTCAGCCCGTATGCGGCGACGAAGCTTGCGGGCGAACAACTCTGCGGGAATTACTCGCACCTCTTCGGATTGCGAGTGGTCTGCCTCCGGTTTTTTACCGTTTACGGACCGGGCCAGCGGCCGGACCTTGCGATCCACAAGTTCACCGATGCGATTCACAAGGGTCTGCCGATTCCGCAGTATGGCGACGGTTCGACCCGCCGGGACTACACTTATATTGACGACATCGTCCAAGGTGTCATGGGGGCCCTTCAGTATAACGGAGCCCTGTTTGACATCTTCAATCTCGGAGAAAATCAAACGATCACGCTTACCGAACTCATCCAGGAGATTGAGAAGGCTCTGGGCAAGAAGGCGCTGATCGAGCGCCTGCCCGAACAGCAGGGGGACATGCCCCTGACTTCTGCCGATATCACAAAAGCCCGCGCACTCCTCGGCTATAACCCGCAGACCAAAATCGCCGAGGGCATCCCGAAATTCGTATCATGGTATCTCAACAAATGACCGTCACCGATATTGCAGCCACACTGGTCAGGATACCAAGCGTCAATCCGGATGGAGATCCCGGCACGCAGAAGACAGGCGAGGCCGGGTGCGCGGAGTGGCTTGCAGGCTTTCTGACCGCCGCCGGTGCCGAGGCTGAACTGCGCGAGGTTTTTCCCGGCCGCCCGAACGTTGTTGCCCGTTTTCCGTCCGACCGTCCCGGCAAGCCCCGGATTCTTTTCGCCCCGCATACCGATACCGTGAGTGTGACCGGCATGACGATCGATCCGTTCTCCGGAGAGGTCCGTGAAGGAAAATTGTTCGGGCGCGGAGCGACAGATACCAAGGGCCCGATGGCGTCCATGCTATGGGCTTTAAGGGAGATGGGGTCATCCATCCCCTCACTTCCCTATGAAATCTGGTTTGCGGGTTTGATCGGTGAGGAAGCGGGGCAGCATGGCGCGAAGGCGCTGGCTGACCAGGAGGAGTTCGCTTTCGTGATCGCCGGCGAGCCAACAAGCATGGATGTGGTCCATGCCCACAAAGGTTCTGCCTGGCTGTCTCTCGATGCCTCGGGCGTGGCTGTCCATGCCTCGAAGCCGGAGGCCGGCGTGAACGCGATCTACAAAATGTGCGATGCCTTGGAAGTCATCCGCCGGGAGATCATCCCCATGTTCGGTGAACTCCACGATCCCGTGCTCGGCCATCCGACGGCAAGTGTGGGGACCATCCAGGGAGGTTCGAAAACCAACATCGTTCCGGACTTCTGCCGGGCGAACGTCGATATCCGCACGATTCCTGGGCAGGATGTGTCTGTGATCGAGAAAATGATCCGGGCAAAAGTGCCGGACATCGGGTTTTCCATGGTCAGCTCATACCCCCTCCTTACCGATCCCGGCCATCCGCTGATTCATGCGCTGCAGAAATGCGGGGCCGGACTTACCGGGGCCCCCTGGTTTTGCGATGCGGCTGTTTTTGCCAGCAAAGGTTGTCCGGCAGTTGCCCTGGGCCCCGGGTCGATCGCCCAGGCCCACGTTTGCGATGAGTTCATCCTGCTGGATGATCTCGAAAAGGGTGCGGATTTTTTCCTCGGTTTTCTGCGCTCGCTAAATTCCGGCGCTTAGCGTTCCTTCCGGGGCTAAGATTGTCTTTCCGTCGGGATCTTATTCCCAAGATGTGACGGAGCGCCTGGTTTTATGGGGAGACTTCCAGCTCCATTCTTCTTTTCCGAGGGCGGGATCGTTCCAGACCGCGACCCTTTTGCGCACTTCGATCCCATTGGTTCCGGCAAGAACCAAGTTGTTCGTGCCGCCGGCGTATGCGATCTGATAAGCGCCTCCCCATGGATCGACCCAAACTCCGTTGCTGATTCCGCTTTTGCCATTTTTTGCGGGACCCACCTCGATGAAGACGATCCCTCGAGGATTTATGGTGGAGTTGCTGCCCATGAGAGCCTCCAGAACCTTGCCACCAACGGCGCCATGGTTGGTGCCCGGCAACCGGCCGTATTCGGTTTCAAAAGCCATGACTGCGGTGGCGATCTGTGTGACGTCGTTTTTGGCTTGGGCCTTCTTCGGGCTGCCGCCGGGACCAATGGTCACTGCCGGAAAAAGCAGCGCCATCAGGAGAAATACAACGGCGACTCCAACAACAACTTCAAGCAGGGTAATCGCCCGCGAAGACTTCATGGATTGATATACTCAGACTTCTAAAGGCCTCAGAGCCGGTCGAGAAGTTTCTGGTGGATCCCGTCGAAGCCGCCGTTGGAAAAGACAGCGACAATGTCCCCGGATGCGGCCAGCGGAGCGAGGCGGGCAACGATATCATCGGATGTCGGCTCGTAGAAGGCCGGCTTTCCGGATGCTGCGATGTCCGAGACGACTCGCTCCGGATTCAGGCGTTCGTTTTCCGGGAGCTGGTCGAGCCGGGCGACTCCCGCGATGAAGACCCCGTCAGCCTCCTCGAAGGCTGCCGGAAGCTGGTTCTGAAAAACCGCCCTCCGTGTGGTATTCGACCGGGGTTCAAAAATCGCCCAGATCCGGGATTTTCCGTATTTCGCCCGGAGCCCCGACAAGGTTTCGCGGATCGCGGTCGGATGGTGGCCGAAGTCATCGATAATCGTGATGCCATGCACGGTTCCGCGGACTTCCTGCCGGCGCTTGATTCCAAGAAACGAGGCGAGCGCCTTGCGGATTTCTGCAGGAGTGATCCCGTAGTAGTGCGCGGCGGAGGCCGCCATCGCGGCATTCCGGATATTGAAGTCCCCGGACATGGGGATCTCGAACATCTCACCGAAAAGTTCAAACGACGAGCCGTCCTTGCCGTGTGAAACATTCCGGATCCGGTTGGCGGAATTTGCAGAGAACCCAACCTCCACAACCGGAGCCGGGCAGGTTTTGGCGACATCCAGGCAATTCGGATCGTCTCCGTTGAGCAGAACCATCCCTTCCGAGGGCACGATGTTCAACATCCGCCGGAAGCTGGTCTTGATCTCATCGAGGTCCCGGTAAATGTCGGCGTGGTCGAACTCGATGTTGTTCACGATCACCAGCTCGGGCAGGTAGTGGACGAACTTCGAACGCTTGTCGAAAAAGGCGGTGTCATACTCGTCGCCTTCGATGATGAAGTATTTCGAGTCCGCCAGTCGTGCGCCCTGGCCGAGGTTGGCCGGAATCCCGCCGATCAGGTAATCCGGCGACCGCCCGGCGGATTCGAAGATCCAGGCCAGCAGCGAGGTTGTCGTGGTTTTTCCGTGAGTGCCCGTGACCACAAGATTATGCCGCCCGCGCAGGAAGAACTGTTTGAGAATTTCCGGGAGCGAGAGGTAGAAGAGCTTGCGGTTGAGCACTGCCTCCACAGCCGGGTTTCCGCGGGTCATCGCATTGCCAATAACGATCACATCGGCGGGGGGTATGTCCTCCGGACGGTAGCCCGGGATGATTTGCACGCCTTTGGCTCCGAGGAATGTGGACATCGGGGGATAGACCTTGTCGTCCTGGCCGGTGACGGTGAAGCCCCGGTCATGCATGGCAGCAGCGACGGAGCCCATGGCGGTCCCGCAAATCCCCAGAAAATGAACGTGACGGAACGGGTTGCTTCCCTGCCGGGAATGTTTGGAGGTTTGAGACATCAGTAGACGTCCTTCCTGTAGCGTTTTTCGGACTTCATGGCATCGACATATTCTTTCGCTCTCTCCTCTGAATATCCCCCGTGCTTTTCCACGATCCGGTGCAATGCGGCATCGACGTCCTTGGCCATTCTGGCCGCATCTCCGCAGACATAAAAGTGCGCCCCCTGCCGAAGCCAGTCGAACACCTCCGCGCCGTGCTCAAGCATCCGGTGCTGGACATAAATCTTGTCGGCCTGGTCGCGCGAAAATGCGGTTGTCAGCCTGGCCAGATGGCCTGCTTGAACGGACGCGGACCATTCCTGCTCATACAGAAAGTCGGTCGCGGCATGCTGGTCACCGAAGAACAGCCAAGACGGGCCGCTGGCGCCCGTCGCTATTCTCTCCTGAAGAAACGCCCGGAACGGGGCAACTCCGGTCCCGGGTCCGACCATGATGATCGGGGTCTCCGGGTTTTCCGGCAGCCGGAAATATTTCGCGCTGTGGATGAATACCGGGATTCCGTCAGCCCGCTCTGCCAGAAAGGTCGAGCAGACACCGTTCCGCGGGCGCTGGCTGTGCTCCACCCCGTATCGCACCACTGCCACTGTCAGGTGAACCGACTCGCCCACGGCTTTTTGCGAGGACGCGATGGAATACAGGCGCGGCTGCAGCTTCCGCAGGGTTTTCACGAATTCCTCCGGAGTGAACTTCGCTGCCGAGAATTCCTGCAAGACGTCCAAGATATCACGGCCCCAGAGAAAATTGGACAAATCCGCTGTCGCAGCCGGGTCAAGGAGCGTCGCCAGAAACTCACCCGAGCTGTCTTTTTTCGATACGGCTTGAAGGAGGTGCTTTGACGGTTCGGTGATGATGTAGTGCTTCAGCAGCGCCTCATGGAGCTCGACAGGGTGCCCGTCCGTCGTGGTCACCTCCTCGGTTCCCGTAAAATTCAGCTCTTTCAAAATCAGATCGATGAGATCGGGGGGGTTCGAAGGAATCACGCCCAGCGAATCCCCGACCTCGTATTTCATGCCGGACCCCTCAATCGAAATCTCGAAATGCCGGGTTTCCTTTTTTGAAGTTTCAGCGGTCAGGCAACGGTTCACCGCAAGCGTGGCTCTGAAGGGGTTTTTGCGCGAATATCCTGATTCGGACGACATGAGCCGTGCAGTAAACGGGATGTCGTGCAGGCATGCAAGTGTCGGGTTCAATGTAGTGTCATAGTGGCTCGATATTTTAAAATATTGTGACTCTGAAAAAGAGACGTAATGGCACATAGCGTGACCTGGCTACAGAGTGAAATATTTATTAGGTCCTAATAATAAGCAGATTAAATGACATCATCATTTGATGGGATCGGGCGGCATGGTTTTCGCTAATTGAACATTGGGAATCAACAATCCCGAAACAACAACAAAAACCATATGAATATCATACGCTACAGAACACCGGAACTTGCGGCATGGACGCCGTTTGATCGCCTCTCGCCATTGCGGGAGCTGTTGGACTCCGCCTACCGTTTGACAGGAGCCGCCGGGTCACGCGCCTGGTCGCCTGCTCTGGATGTTTATGAGGATGCCGACACAGTCACTGTGAAGGTCGAACTTGCCGGCATGAAGAAAGAGGACTTCGAACTTTCGCTCGAGGACGGGGCACTGACCATCTCCGGAAAACGGGAGACGAAGGAGGAAAACCGCGAGAGCTTCCGCAGCGAGCGGTTCTTTGGATCCTTCCGCCGGTCGGTTGCGCTGCCGTCTCCAGTCAAGCCGGACGATGTCAAAGCCGCCTATGAGGACGGAATCCTGACGGTTGTCCTGCACAAAGCCGACGAAGCGAAGCCGCGAAAAATCACAGTCAGCTAAAACCAATCCACGAAAGGACCAACTAACATGTCACAACTTACTACAACTGAAACGCGTGCGGCGAGCCCTCTGGAATACGTGATTCCTGCGGTGAATCTGCACCACGATGCCGAGGGATTCACGCTTGAGGTCGAGATGCCCGGAGTCAGAAAGGAGGGGGTTGATATCTCCTACGATGACGGGAAACTGACCCTGACAGGCCACCGGGCAGAGGCATCCGCAGCCGGCAAAGCCGTTTATGCGGAATCCTCCGGGCAGGCTTATCGGAGGGTGTTCGATCTCGATCCATCGGTCGATGCCGGAAAGATTCGCGCATCGATCGATCAGGGGCTGCTCACCGTCTTCCTCCCGAAGGCGGAAGCCAGCAAGCCGCGCAAGATAGCGCTCGGTTAACCGGGCCGCTTCACAGCCGGAGGAGGGTGGGCTCCTCCGGCTTCTGCGTGACGGGCTTAACCGATCCCATAGCGTTCGAGGATTTTTCCGATTTCGGACTGGAGGATGTAGCACGCCCATTCGGAATAGATCATTGACCAGTCGGAATAAGCTGGTTCATCGGCTGCAGCACATCGCTGAAGGCCTTGTAATATTGATGCCAAGCCTCATGTGCCTCCCAGACAAGCCGATTCACTTCGTCCGGTTCGTGGATGAGGTCCACCAGCAATCCCTCGCCTGGGCGGAATGTGGACAGGATGTCGAGGATTCCGCCGGGGTCGGTCATCATCATCAAAACCTGTCCCTGCCATGCAACCGCACGGGAATGACCGGGCAATCAAGTTCTCCAGCCCAACAGCGGCGTGAGGATTCCTTCACACGCAACCACTGATCGGAAGTGAACTTGATGCTCGTGGGAGGCGGAGGAAAGCTAATGGAGGAGCGCGAATTGTGATCCGGGAATGCGGGGTGGGATCGGTTCGAGTATCTTTCTTCGTTCGGGAGTCAGTCGATCGAGCAATCCGGACGAATATTGGAAGCCATGCCGCGTAGCGCCCCAGCTTGGGCCGTAACGATAGATCACCACGCGGCGCTCGCCGGGATTCGTCCGCGCCGAAGCCCCGTGCATGATGGCATCGACAAAGAGCAACGCATCTCCCTTGTTGAGGTGAACTTCGAGCACGCCATCCGGGATGTTGCCCAGAGCAGAACTCAGCTTCGAAGTGTCGGGAAGCTCGGGATGGTTGAAGTTCGATTTGTGGCTCCCCGGAACCACAAGGGTTCCGCCGTCGCCCGGACCAACATCGGTGAGCGCGAGCAGGATATTAACCTGTCCGCAGCGGAAATGCCCGTTCACGAACCGGTATTGATTCCGGACGATCGCATCGTGACCGCCCGAGTGGATGGCAAATGATCCCCCCGACCTGCGGATCGACGCGAAGCATTCGTCGATAAAAAGGCCTTCCACATAAGTGTCCTTTTCTCCGCAATAGCGTCCGAGCCGCCCGATCCATGACGGGTGGTCGATCAGCTTTTCAAACGGCTCGCCCGCCTCGACAATATTCTGCAGCTCGACTCCGGCGGCGCCGTTGTTGTCGAGCCTCTGGACATTCCCATGCCAGCCCATGAAAGGAAGCTCGGGAAAATCGTCCAAGGCCTTGTTGAGGTCGCTGATCAATTCTGGCTCCACGGCATTCCTGAGGATGGCGTAGCCGCGGAGGTCGAACAAATAGTCGGTGAGGTCGAAGTTCATGCCTCGCAGCCTTGCAATTTTTTGTGGTTGCTGGAATGTGACGCCGTCTCAAAAACATATAATATCGTCTCATGCGTCTCCCTGCTGAAACGCCACCTCCGCCAGTCGGACCGCTTTGGGCCGGATACTGGGACATCCGGGGAAGAGTCCACGGCTGGCGGCCCCGGGGCACGAAGGACTGGCTTCTTCTGTATACGGAATCAGGCTCGGGGCTGATCCGGCATTCAGGCGACGAATTTCGCACCCGCCCCGGTGACCTCATTCTCTACCGGCCATGCACACCCCAGGATTACGGACAGCATGACCGGTCGGGTCGATGGAAGCATATATGGATTCACTGGCTTCCGAGACCGGAGTTGCTTGAGGAAATGAGGTGGCCGGAGCTATCTCCAGGATTGCACTATCTCCACCTCACCACGGCCGGCCGCGGCATGGTTGAGCGTGAACTGGTTCTTGCGGCCTCCAGCATGCGCTCGGATTCCCCGCGACGCGAAATGCTTGCGGCAAATGCCGTCGAGCGTGCGCTGCTCTACTGCGAGCGCAGCAACCCCCGCAAGGGTCGTCCTCACTGGCAGCCCGCAATATTTCAAGCTGTCGATTACATGGCGACCCACCTGCGCGGCACGGGCAGCATGGCGGAATTGGCCCGGCGCTTCGGGTATTCCCGGTCGCGATTCGCCACACTTTTTCACGGTCAGACCGGCCAGCCTCCGAACCGGTATTTGGAGTCGCTCCGGTTGGCGCAGGCCCGCCAGTTCCTGGAATACACCGATCAGACGCTCGCTCAAATCGCCGACCACGTTGGCATGTCCTGTCCGTTCTATCTTTCGCAAAGATTCAAAAAGCATTTCGGCCTGAGCCCCGCCGGATACCGCAAGCAGCGGAGACAACACAGGGCGGGTGACTAAGGGATATCCACTCCGCCCGCATCGAGCGGCAGGATGTCGACGAGACCTGTGATTGAGAATTCCTCGACGAACGAGCCGTTCCCCTGAAGGACCCGGAGGGAATCGGAGTTCTCTCCACGGTGGATGGCCATGCGACCGATGTCCGGACGTGAGCTGATATCCACCAGCGGAAGCCCATCCGGCGAGACGAGGCAGGAGCCGGAACCATCGGATTTCAAATGCAGGGTGAGGAAGTCGCGCTTTCCGGTGAGCGGATTTTCTTTCAAGCGCACGCGGAGATTTTTGTCCTGCGGAGTTCCTCCGGTATCTGCGACCGGCTTGCCCTCGACGAAGCCGAATTGTGCGGACTCGCGGAGGGTTCGTTCCCATTCGATTGTCCACTCGCCGCTCTCCGCCTTCGACATGACGCGCAGGCGCTGGAGCCCGTCCAGCGATTCGAGGACCGCAAATTTCTCAACCGTGCGGGAGGCGCGTATCTTATCGGGTTTCGGGTCACCCACTGCAGGCCGGAGCAGGCGCAGGATCTCCCCTGCGAACGATGCTTGCCCGACAAGTGGCGTTTCGTTCTCAATCCCGACAAACCAAAACGTGTCGGACATTCCAAGCGAGACATCCTTAACAGTCGCAGGAAGCGTAACCGGGGTGAATGAGTCCTTCCGAATCCAGACACCCTCCGGCGATGCCCCGATGAGGGTAGAAACATCGGCATCCATTGAGGTAAATGCTGAAGGAAGCGGGCCAACGGCTTCATCGGCGGATTTGACGTCCGCGCCTCCCGCAGATTCCAGGGGAAGCGAAATGGTCGTGAGCCCGGCGTTCGAGCCGACAAAAATGGAGGAGTTGTTCGCCGCGAGCGCAAGGGGCGCCCTGCCGCCGGCGGCTGAGGAGAAGGTTTCTTTTCCATCCCCGAGCGAATAGATGCCATTCCCCGCAGACGTGATCACAAATGCATCGGTGGCATTTGCCGCGAGCAGGGGAGGGAAGTCGGGTGGTGGAGCCGGTGAGGCGATCACGACCACAGAAGCCCCAAGCGGATGTCCCGAAGGATCGGTATCCCGGAAGTTGCTGAATACTTTGCCGGCACCGAAGCTCGAACTCCACTTCAAGGAGACAGACCAAAGGAAGCCTTTCTCCTGAGAAAACCTCGCCAGCAAATAACCGCCGGAACCCGCTTCCGCAAGGAGGAGCACATCCCCGTTCTCAAGCAACGAAAAATCCCCGATGCGTTTGAAGTTCGGGAATCCGGGATCCGCCGCCCAGTCGTTGAAGAGAAAGTTCTCTCCGGACACGCTGACCTCATCGCCGATCAGGTAGCCTCGCACGTAATACGCGCCGGCCGGCACCCGCTCGCCGCGGTCATTTTTTCCATCCCAGGTGGTGATGAGTCCGTTGTCGCCGATCCGGAAGTCCTCTTCTTTGGCAAGTTTATGCAGAACGCGAACAAGCTTTCCCATGCCATCAAAAACCCCGAGGGTGATCCTGCCATCCGCCGGCACAGCGAATTTCAGTTCATCACTGGCCTGCAGCGCGGAGGTCGCGATGAGGATCCCTGCAGCAAACCCGATCCAGACACGCCACGCGGAGCGGGCGTCCCGCCTGCTGGTCCCAAAGCAGAACGCCGACCGGGACTGTCGCCCCACGCCCGCACCCTGCCTGAACTGAGCACCATTCAAATCCGTCCTCACTTTCGGTTCAGATATAATACTGCCAGTTGATGTCCGGGAACAAATTGTCGCGGGCCTCGCAGGCGGCGAGGAGCGCCTCGTCCTTCAGGTCTCCGGTCAGCATGTCGTGCAGGCGGGTGAAGCGCAGGAGGTGATCTTTCGTTCTCTGCGTTGCGTATTCGGTCGCCGTCCCCGTTTTCATGAGGAAGGCCCAGTCGCTCGACTGGGCAAGGAGAAGCTCCCTCGCCATCTGTTTGAGGGTGCGTTGGGTGAACTTCGAGCGGGTTTTGGCGTGCAGGCGCGCATCTGCGGTCATGCGGGTGGCGGCAGCGTGGAGGTGCGGGTAGATCCACGAATTGCAGCGGTCGAGCCAGACCTCCCAGTAACCCTTGTTTCCCCAGCTTGACGGCGAAGGGGCCACCATTTGCAGCGTGGGGTTTTCGGACAGATAGACGCTGGGGGTGGTGAGGCGGAAGACGCTCTGGTCGTAGGCCGCCTTGCGCAGCACCAGATTCAGAAACTCCGGCCCCTCGAACCACCAGTGCCCGAAGAGTTCGGCATCAAACGGGCTGAGGACCAGCGGTTCGACCGGAAGGATCGAGTGGAGGTGGTCGATCTGGCGCTCGCGGTTGCGCACAAAATCCCCGGCATGGGAATCCGCAGCGCCCATCGCCCATTCACGGTTGTAGATCTCCTTGTTTTCGGCCCCTGTGATCCGGTGGTATTTGATGCCGGTGTTCCTGCGGTGTCCGATGTTGGGAAATGTTTCGTGCAGGTAGTCCTCGGGGAGCTCATTTCCGATATCGCGGTAAAAATCCCTGTAGGCTGGATCTCCGGGATACCCGTCGCGTGCGCTCCAGACCTGTTTGCTCGACTCGCGGTCCCGCGCGATTACGGCCGGGCCCGCCGGCGTGAAATACGGCGAGTAAATCGCGAACCGCGGGCGTGGTTCACCATACATGAGCCCGTGCGCGTCCACCACGAACCACCGGATATTCGCCTCTTGAAGTATGCTGTCGATGCTCGGCACATACCCGCATTCGGGCAGCCAGATTCCTGAAGGGTCGCGCCCGAAACACTCGCGGTAGTAATCCCTGCCGATAAATATCTGCGCACGCATGGCCCCGGGAACCGACTCCATGAGCGGAAGAAATCCGTGTGTGGCCGCGCAGGTGATGATCTCGATCATCCCCTCCTCCTGCAACTGGGCGAAGGCCCCCACAATATCGCGCGAAATCTCCCTGGTGTAGAAGTCGTGGGCTGCGGTGAGGGATTTGAAGTAGAGCCGTGCGAGCTCGTTGAGGGGGGCGTCGCCCGCGGTCCGCTCGATTTCCCGCCGCGCCAGCTCCACTCCGCGTTCGAGATATCTCCCGGCGCGGTCTTGCAGCAAGCGGTCCCGCAGCATCGCGCAGAGCGTCGGGGTCATCGTGAACGTGACCTTCACCTCCACCTTTTCGAAGGCCAGCCGGCGCAGGATTTTCAGGAGCGGGATGTAGGTCTCGGTGATGGCCTCATACAGCCAGTCCTCCTCATAAAATTCGTCATGCTCCGGGTGGCGGACCCATGGCAGATGGGCATGAAGGAGGAGAGCAAGGGAGCCTTTGTGCATGGACCCTGAAAACATAGCCGCGCCGCCATGACGGGACAAGAACGGAAGCGACGAATACTTGTCCGACCTGCAAAATCCATGCAGAAGAGCGCGATGCACAAACTCCGGACAGGGGCCTTGGTCCTCCTTGCCGTCGGGCTGGCCGCCTGCGCGACTGATTCTCCACAGGCCTTTCTCCGCTCCGGCAAGCCGGTTCGACTGCAATTGAGCGCGTCCGAGGAGTCGAGCGGCCTCGCCTGTTCGCGTCGGAAGGAAGGCCTTTTCTGGATTGCCAATGACAGCGGCAGCTGGCCCGACCTCTACCTGGCAGCCACAGATGGATCCTACCGTGGGACCCTTCGCATCCAGGGGGTGCGGAACGTGGATTGGGAGGATCTGGATTCTTTTGTGTGGGAGGGCCTCCCTTGGATCCTGATTGCGGATACGGGAGACAACCGCTCGCAGCGCAATTTCTGCACGATTCACCTTCTGCCCGAGCCCGTGCTTCCAGAGTCCGGCGATTTTCCCGATGTGCCGCCGGCACGGAAAATCGTCTTCCGGTATGCCGATGGGCCCCGGGACTGTGAGGCCGTGGCGGCTGATCCTGTAGGCGGAAAAATTCTCCTCATCAGCAAGCGCACCAATCCCCCGTTCCTCTACGAGCTGCCTCTCCGGGCGGAGCACACCGGCGGGATTCAGATCGCGAAGAAGATTTGCCCGGTCACGGTCGAACGGCCGTTCGGGGCCCCGCTGGTTCCCTACGGCAACCAGCCCACCGGACTCACCATCAACCCCGATGGATCGCTGGCCGCAGTCCTTACCTACTACTCGGTTTTTCTTTTTCCACGCCATCAAGGGGAGTCCTGGGCGACCGCGTTTTCCAGGAAGCCGGAGATGCTTTCTCCGCACAGGTTGCCGCAGGCGGAGGCGATCACATTTTCGAGGGATGGCAGATCCCTTCACGTGATTTCCGAGGGCCGTAATTCCCCGATCGTTACCTACACATTGAAGTAGCCGGCCGGCACCCCCCGCGGCCGGCGAGGGTTCCGGGCCTGAGTTTTCTCGACATCGAAATGCCGGAGAGGCTTAAATGCGCCGATGCTGGAAAGCCTTTCCCCTGATATGCGGGGAATCCGTTTTTCAGGCATGGACCACGGCAACCCTGCATCATTTCTATGAGCTCCTTTTCACCAGACAAAAAAATCGCAGGGATCCTGACGCCCGTGAGCGCGCTGCGCGGCGAGGATGATCTTGGTGTGGGGGACACGGCTGCTCTCGTCGAGTTTGCAGGATGGGCTGCCAAAAAGGGGTTCGGCCTCATCCAGATCCTCCCTGTCAACGAGACCGGCAGCGATCACAGCCCATACAATATTATCAGCTCCATGGCCTTTGAGCCCTCGACGATCACCACATCTCCGAAGTGGTTGCCGGAACTCACGCGCGAAACCTATAACGAGATCACGGGCCGGCACGATGTCGGGGCCCTGCGGGAGGGCGGCGTCAAATACACGGCCGTCAAAGCGCTCAAGCACGAGCTTCTGAAGGCGGCATTCCGCACTTTCCGAAGCCGAAAGGCCAACCCTGTCCGCCGTCGCACGTATGCGAAGTTTGAGCGGGATGAGGCCGACTGGCTCGAACCATATGCGCTTTTCCGTGCCCTCGCCGAGTGGAACGGGACCGAGGTGACAACAGCCTGGCCGGACGAGCACAAAAGTCCGTCTGCCGCGCATGAGTGGGCGGCCTCGCTTCGCCCTCCGGAAAAAAAGCAATTCGAGGACCTCGTCCGGTTCCACTCCTACGTCCAGTGGGTCGCAAGGATGCAGTGGAAAACGGTCCGTGCAGCCTTCGATAAACTCGGCATCGCGCTCATGGGGGACATTCCTGTCGGGGTGAGTATCTACAGCGCGGATGTCTGGTGCGCGCCGCAGATTTTTGATCTCGCCCGATCCAGCGGCGCTCCTCCGGAGAAAATATTCAAGAGCGATCCGTTCACCGAGAAGTGGGGCCAGAACTGGGGATTCCCTTTGTATAACTGGGAGGCCATGTCCCACGACAATTTCGCATGGTGGCGACGCCGCCTGGGTGCCGCATGCGAGGTCTTTCACTTCCTGCGCGTCGATCATGCGCTCGGATTTTTCCGGATCTTCAGTTTTCCCTGGCGGCCCGAAGAGAACCACCTGTTCACCGACCTGACCCCTGAAGAGGCTGCCGCGCGCACCGGAGGGCGGCTTCCAGGATTTGTCGAGCACGACGACAGCACGGCTGAGAACCGCGAGCGAAACCGTTTTCAGGGGGAAATGCTGTTCCGGGTTTTTCTCGAAGAGACAGGCCCTCAACGGCTGATTGCAGAGGATCTTGGCGAGGTGGCCCCCTACGTCCGGCCCACGCTGGCCGCTCTGGAAGTCCCCGGTTTCAAGATCCCCCAGTGGGAGCGGAAGCCCGATGGGGAGATGATTCCCGGCAGCGAATACCAACCGCTGAGTCTGGCCACATTTGCGACGCATGACCATCCGCCAATCCGCCAGATGTGGGATGATCTGCTGGCCGATTGCCCGGACCCCGCGAAGCGGGAGGCGGCGGAACTCGCGATGAAAGAACTTCTCAAGTTCTGCGGGCGCCAGGACATTCCGGTTCCACAGTCCTACAGCCAGCAGGTCCGCGAAGCCCTGATCGGCGGGCTCTTTTCCTGCAACTCCTGGATGGCCGTCCACCAGATCACCGATATCTTCGGGCTCGCCGACCGGTTCAATATTCCCGGCGCCGTGGGCGACGCAAACTGGACGACCCGCATCGCCGGGCTGCCCTCCGACTGGGATACCCTCCACAAGGATGCGACCGAATTTGTCACCGAAGCGTTGAAGAAAACCGGCCGCTCCACAAGGAAGGTTGATGCATAAGCACAGCGGGTCTCTGGAACCCTCCGCTCTTCGTCTTTCATGGCAACACTGAGAGCCAGCAACCCCACCAACGAAAATACCGGCTGCCAACCCCGCGGAGCGCAGTTCCGGTTGGGCAGATATACCCGGCAAATTCTGGCCACCCTGCTTTTTTTCATGCTCGGAATTATCGGCTCCCCGGTTTTCTGGTTTCTGCACAAGCTTGCCGGCAGCCACATCCCGGTGCGGACGGGGCAAAAACTGGTCAGGGGATTGTTCCGCATCTACATCTCGGGGATGAAGGCGCTCGGGATGCTCCGTCTGGACATTCAGGGCCTGGATGCCTTGCAAGGAATGCGTGGCACTGTGATCGTCTCGAATCATCCGGCCTTGCTGGACGCCGTTTTTCTGCTCGGGAATCTGCCGCCTGCCGCCTGCGTGATGCGGGCGGATCTGCTCAGGAATCCGGTGATGTGCGGGAGCGCACTGCTTGCCGGTTATGTCACGAACGATTCCGGCCCCGCGTTTGTCCGCCAGGGCATCGAGAAGATCCGGTCAGGCGGAAATCTCTTAATTTTTCCGGAAGGCACGCGGACGATCGACCCTCCGGTCAATCGCTTCAAGCATGGGTTCGCGATGGTGGCCACTCGCTCCCAGGCCGCAGTGCAGACGGTTTTGATCGAATACCAGGGCACCCATCTTTCCAAAGGTGTGTCGCTGTTTGCCCCCACCGCTGCGCCTTTGCATTTCATTCTTCGCGCGGGTGAGCGGTTTGTGCCGATGCCCGGCGAGGCGCCTCCGGCATTCAGCAGGCGGATTGAAAGCTGGTTCCGGGAGGAGTTGGGAAAGTCCGCTCCGGTTCGCTGATGGGATCCTGCCTTGTCATCCTCCCGAGCTACAACAGCGGGGACCAGCTGCCGCTCACGATGGAGGCCGCGCGGAGGTTCTGCAGCCCGGTCTGGGCGGTTGTTGACGGCAGCACGGACGACAGCGGTGAAAGGGCCGCTCGTCTGGAAGGAGAGGGGTTCCGTGTCATGACATTGAAAAAAAATTCCGGGAAAGGCGGCGCGGTGGCCGCAGCCTTCCGGGAGGCGGTCGATGCGGGTTTCTCCCATGCGATTGTGATGGACGCCGACGGGCAGCATTCGGCGGATGCGATCCCGGAGTTCCTCGAGCTCAGCCGGAAAAACCCGGAGCACCTCATTGCCGGCGTTCCGATCTTCGGCGCAGATGCCCCGCCTGAGCGGGTCAGGGGCCGCCTGATCGGGAATTTTTTTGCGGGCCTGGAGACCTGGTGGCTCGGCGCGGAGGATTCCCTTTTCGGGTTCCGGCTCTACCCGCTGGTGCCCTCCCTGAGAATCCTTGAATCGACAGGATCCGGCCGCCGGTTTGATTTCGACACCGTTCTTGCCGTCCGGCTTCTCTGGGCCGGGGTGCCGGTCATCAATGTGCCGGTGCCGGTCCGCTATCCGCCGCGGGCAGAGGGAGGGGTCACGCATTTCCGGTATGTCCGGGACAATCTTCTTCTCGTCCGAGTCCATGTGCGCTTGTGTTTGGAGATGGTTCTGAATATTCCACGCCTTCTTTCACTCCGATGCCATTGAGAACACGCAATCAAATCCTGGCCGCAAGGAAGCTCGCTCTCGCAGCGTCCGTGCTGCTGCGCGGCCGGGCAAGGATGGCGGCCTGGACGTTGCACGAGATTCTGCGGCTCGGTCCGACATTGCTCCGCAACAGCGATCTCAACGGCCCGGTCGCCCACCGGTTCCGCACGACCGGGAACGAGGTCTGGCTGACCATTGATGACGGCCCGGATCCGGAGCAAACCCCGGTGCTTCTCGATCTGCTGGCTGCCGCGGATGCCCGCGCGTCCTTCTTTGTGATCGGACGCCACGTCGATTGGAACCGACCGCTGTGCCGGAGGATTGTTGCTGCCGGCCACACGCTTGAGAACCATTCCCACACGCACCCGTCCGGACTCTTCTGGGCCATGCCCTGCTGCGCCATTCGCGAGGAGATCGTGCGCTGCAGCCATGCCATTCGTGTGGCCGCAGGGGTCGATCCCCGCTGGTTCCGATCGCCCGCCGGGCTGACGAATTTGTACGTTCATCCCGTTGCCGCCCGTTCGTGGCTGCGCGTTGCGGGGTGGTCCGCGACCGGTCTGGACGGTTTGCCGGGAGCGGATCCCGCTTCAGTCGTTGCCCGGATCATGCGCAGCGTCGAGCCTGGCGCGATCCTTCTCATGCACGAGGGCCCGGGCCGGAGGAGCGTGGAGACATTGAGTCTTCTTCTGGAAGCGCTGGCGGCCCGGGGTTTCCGCTGCGTCATTCCGTCCGGAGCAGCTGTGGAATGATGCCGAACTCCACGAAATCGCACACCGAGCGGCTCGCCTACCGGCTCGGTTACACGAGCAACTCGTTCTCGTTTCTCCGTGCGCTCTCGGGGGTCGCCGGGCGGGCCGGCAGCTCGATGATCGGGATGCTCCTTGCCCGGGCGTATTGCGCGACGCAGCCGGGAATCGTCGCGGTCGTTGCCCGCAACCTTGAACTTATCGGCCATCATTCGCCGGGCCGTTCGGCTCCCAAGGTCTTTGAGAACTTTGCACGGACGCTGGCAGACTATTTTTATCTGGCCGGGAAGTCCCGTGAAGAGGCATATGCCCTTGCGGATATTGAGGGGCCGCTGCCGGAATTTCCTGCCGGGTGCGGGGCCGTGCTGGCGACGGGCCATTTTGGATTTTTTGAATTCGGAGCCCTGGTGCTTGGAATGAAAGGTGTTCCCGTGAGCGTGGTCACGGATGCCGAGCCGACAACCAGTCTGACAAGCTGGCGTGCGGCATACCGCCTCCGCTGGGGGGCGGAGACCATCGAGCTCGGCAGTGATACGTTCTCCTCGCTCCGTGCGGCGGCCGCCATCAGTGAGGGGCGCCTGACCGCGATGCTGGTCGACCGGCCGTTCGGAGCCCGATCGACGGAGATCGAACTTCCCGGAGGCAGGATCCCGTTCTCTATGGCGCCCGCCCTCCTGTCCTGGATGGTTGGGTGTCCGATCCTGGCCGCGAGTGTCAGGCGGACGCCTGGTGGCCGCTACGCGGTGAGCACGAATCCGCTCGTGACCGCTGATCGTAACCTGCCGCGTGATGAATCCCTGGCCGACTGCACCCGGCGGGTGGCGGATACCCTGATCAGGGATTTTCAGAAAGACCCGCTGCAGTGGTATCATTTTGTTCCTCTCGTTTCATGAAATCCGCCCTCGCCGCTCTCCTTCTTTTTTCAGTCAATGCGTTCAGCCAACAACTTGGCGAGGCGGAGACGAGCGGACTCCTTGCCCGGATCTCAGCATCCCGTGCAGGCCATGCGATCCAGGCGGAGTTTGTGGAAAAGCGGACTCTTCCGATGTGGAGCGAGCCGGTTGTTGAGCGCGGAACGATCGCTTTTGAGCCGCCGGACCGGTTCCTGCGCAAGACAAAGAACCTGAGCCTGTGCGATGGGAAGTTCCTCTGGATGTATTACCCGGAATTCAACCAGGTCGAAAAATATCCCCTCGACAATCGCGGGCCCGGCCAACTTTTTTCCGCACTCGGGCAGGCGCTCCAGTTCCGGGATATCGGCGGGAACTTCAAGGTGACCGCGAGCAAGGTGGCCGACGGGTTCCGCCTCGAGTTGGTCCCGCGTTCCGGCGCCCTGAGGAGGATGCTCCAAAGCATCACCCTGGATCTGGATCATTTGCTCAAACTCCGGTCCTCGGGCATGATTGGCAAGGAGGGCGACCGCATCGAGACAACATACACAAATGAGCGGATCCTTCCGCTTGGCTCCATCGATTTCTCTTTCACTCCTCCCGCTACCGCCACAGTCGTAACGCCGCTCGGTGGCGGGTGACAGAAGGCACACATGAAGACCCACATTGTTTTCGCCATCATGGCCGGTCTGCTGCTCGCCCTGCTGATCTCGCAGACAAAGAATAAGTCCCTGACGTTCGAAGATGTCATCCGGCAGGCGGAGAGCCTGTCGAAGGAACCCTACAGCGATGTTCCCGAGGTTTCTTCCAAAGTCCTCAGGGGCCTGAATTACGATCAATACCGTGATATCCGCTGGAAGGATGAGCATACGCTCTGGCGGCGGTTGGGGTTGCCGTTTCAGGCGAAGTTCTTTTTCACCGGACACCTCCACTCGAAGCCGGTGACCATGTTTCAAGTGAATCGTGAGGCCCCGGGACAATTGAGGTATGCGCCGGAATTTTTTGATTTCGGGAACAACCGGATCGAGGAGAGCGAGATTTTGAAGGGCGGTTACTCGGGATTCCGTCTCCACTATCCGATCAAGAGACCCGATTATCTGGATGAGTTTCTGGTGTTCCTCGGTGCCAGCTATTTCCGGGCCACCGGGAAGGATCAGATCTACGGCTTGTCGGCCCGCGCGCTTGCGATCGGCACATTGAAGAAGGAAGAATTTCCCCGGTTCACCACCTTCTGGCTGGTCGAACCGCAGCCTGGCGCAACCAGCATGAAAGTTTACGCGCTGCTCGACGGGAAGAGCGTCACCGGTGCGTATGAATTCCGGATTTTCCCCGGAGAAACGACACGTATGGACATCCGCGCGGTTCTGTTTCCACGCCGCGATATAGCCGACATCGGCCTCGCGCCGCTGACGAGCATGTTCTGGTTCGGCGAGAACACCAGCAACACATTCGGCGATTACCGGCCCGAGGTTCATGATTCGGACGGGTTGCAGATGGAAATGGAGAACGGGGAGTGGGTCTGGCGGCCGCTCTCCTGGTCCCGGCAGCTTCAAGTTTCGGTTTTTGACAATGAGAATCCCCGGGGATTCGGGCTGATGCAGCGCGATCGCGATTTCACCCACTATCAGGATATGGAAGCCCGCTATCAGATGCGTCCGAGCGCCTGGGTCCAGCCATCCGGAAAATGGGGCAAGGGGAAAATTCACCTGATCCAGCTTCCGACAAAAAATGAATTCATGGACAACGTGGTTGCCTACTGGCAGCCGGATGGAGGTGCCAGAAAGGGACAGCGGTTCGAGATCGCCTACACGGTGAGCTGGTTTGGCGAGAATGCCGCGATCCCTCCATTGGGGCGCTGTCTTTTCACGAGGATTGATTTTCAGGATGCGCCCTACTACCGGATGTTTGTTATGGATTTCGGGGGAGGTGAGCTGTCGAAGCTTTCGGCAGATGCGCACGTTACTGCTGAAACATGGATCGGGCCAAGCGGCGGGATCCGGGATGTGCAGGTCCAGAAGAACAACTACAGCGACTCCTGGCGTGTCACGTTCATTGCAAGTTCCGATCAACTGACCAAGCCGGTCGAAATCCGGTGCCTGCTGGCCTTTGACGGCAAGCCGGTCACCGAAACATGGACCTACACATGGATAAACTGAGCGGAGATTGGGATGTCGCGTGCATGCGGCTGGAGGACTACCTCCGGGCCCACGGGGTGCAGCCGCGTGAGCGGCTCCTCGTCTTAACGCTGGAGATCATCCGCGAGGCCAGAGCTTCGCATCTGAAAACTCCCGCCCGGTCGCCGATGCAGACCACGATGGAACTCGCGATCGGCCGCACCGATGAATGGTTCGCGATGCTCGCGGGTTCGGCGGAAAATTCCGTGCGTGCCCGGGTGGCATTTTTCTCGCCCGCGATTCATCGGAAATGGGCGTCCGTATTCCTGGCTCCATCTCCTCCCGGCGAGCTGCTCGCGGAGGTCCGCAATGCGGGGACCCGGGCCGGGCCGGAGCTGGATTTTCAAAGTCTGATCCGGAAGGAGATGAACTACGGAGCCATGGAGGACATCGCCCGGGAGACGTGGGATCAATTTTCCTGGAGGCACGTGCTCCGCGCATTTGTGCTCTGGCTCGCCATTTTCCTCGCCGCCTACGGGTTGTATCTGACCTATTTCCAATGAAGCCCTTCGCCCATTCCGACGATCTTTCTCCGGATGTTGTGTCCGTGCGGCAGGCGCTTTTTTTGGCCACCGGCGCCGGTCTGACGATCTGTGGAATCCTGCTGATGGTGTCGATCCTTGGACATGAAGGTTTCACCGCCCTCGAATGGGTTCTGTTGGCGATGTATATCCCGTTGTTCGGACAGATCGCCTTCGGCTTCACGATCGCCTTCTGGGGATTTCTGGTCCTCATCTCAGGCGGTGACCGCTACCAGATCATGCGGACGCTGCCGGCAGCCGACGAGTCGGCCCTTCCGGGCTCGACGGCTGTGATCCTGCCCGTGTTCAACGAGAATCCGGATCGCACGTTCCGCGGGCTCGCCAACATGTTCGAATCGATCGGGCAATCTCCCGGCGGCAGGGCCTTTGATTTTTTCGTGCTCAGCGATTCGAACGACCCCGACCGATGGATCGAGGAGGAGTCGGCATGGTTTCAACTCTGCTCGCGGCAGAACGCATTCGGACGGATCTTTTACCGCAAGCGCAGGGTTTCGCTGCACGGCAAAAGCGGTAATGTCGCCGATTTCTGCCGGCGGTGGGGAAAGCGATACAGATACCTGATCATTCTTGATGCCGACAGCGTGATGAGCGGGGAGGCCATGCTCCGCCTTGCACGTGTGATGGATGCCAACCCGGCCGTCGGCATCGTCCAGACGGCCCCGCAGATCGTGCGCGGACGTTCGGTGCTCCAGAGGCTGATCCAGTTCGCGACCAGGTCGGTCGGGCCGTTGTTCGCCGCCGGCTCGAATTTCTGGCATCTGGGCGGCGGGAATTACTGGGGCCACAATGCGATCATCCGTCTGCAGCCGTTCATGCAGCATTGCGTGCTTCCGGAACTTCCCGGACGGAGCGCTGCGGACCGGCATATCCTCAGCCACGACACGGTCGAAGCCTCGCTGATGAAGCGGGCCGGGTATCAGGTTTGGTTCGCGTATCTGGAAGGAGGTTCGTATGAGGAGGGGCCACCGAATTTAACCGAGAGCCTCAAGCGGGACCGGCGGTGGTGCCAGGGTAACCTGCAGCATTTCTGGTTCCTCTTCGCGCCCGGGACGGCGTTCACGAACAGGATTCATATTTTTTTCGGGCTCATGGCCTATCTGACCGCCCCCTTGCTGGTGGCTTTTATCGGTTTGAGCGCCTGGGCCTATTATTGGGAAACCCAATTCCGGCGCCTCTCCGCCCTGTCCACCGAGCCAGCAGGATCCGGCGGCGGGCAGGCGTCCCTCGTGCTTCTGCTCCTCACGCTGGGTTTGCTATTCATCCCCAAAATTCTCGGGACGCTGTATCTGCTCCCGCGTGCCGGCAACTTCGGCGGGGTGGGGAAGGCGCTCGCGAGTTCATTGCTGGAGGTTTTTCTGTCGGTCCTGCTCGCCCCGATCCTCCTGTATTTCTACACGCGCTTTGTGATCCTGACGCTGCTTGGTATCAAGGTGGGATGGAAAACCCAGAACCGCGAGGATGCGTCCATCGGGTTCCGGGATGCGCTGCGGACGTATTCTGGGCCGACGTTGTGCGGGCTGTGTGTGACTGCCGCGACCTTGATCTGGGTGCCATCAATCGCGATCTGGCTGACGCCGGTGCTCGCGGGGCTCGTGCTCTCGATCCCCGTGGCAATGTGGACGAGTTCGGAGCGTTTTGGAATGCTTCTGCAGAGAGCCGGCTTGCTTCTTGTCCCCGAGGAGACCGCCACCCCGGACATCCTGCAAAATCTTGATGGCACGGATGTGACCGGTTTGCCGCCGAACGGGATGCTCCACGCGGGAATCCTCAGGCTGGCGATTTCCCCCGAAGTGAACGCGATCCATCTGTCGCTACTCCGCAGATCCCGGGTCCATGCCCGCCATCGCGCGGAATATCTTGCCGGACTGTGCCAAAGACTTTTGGCCGATGGGCCGGACAATCTCTCCCGCCGCGAACTCCTTGCGCTTCTCTGGGACGCCGGCGCGATTGAGCTTCTGCACCGCGAAATCTGGCTGCTGGAGGAGAAGAGTCTCAACCCGTGGTGGCGCAGCGCCATCCGGCATTTCAACGAGGCTTCCGCAGTTCAGGACCGCAGGGCGCTTGCAGGCGGAAGTCATACCAACTCTTGGAAATAAAGAGACGATAAGGCGAGCAGTGCAAAATAGGGAGCACAGGCGTCCCGCCTGTGAAGACGCACGCTTGCGCTTGCAAAGTCAGT
>CAZRIL010000014.1:0-64696 GCA_964600115.1 uncultured Chthoniobacter sp.
CGATGCTCGCAATTGGTTCGCCTCTTGTGGCTATAGTATTATTTAATATGCTCTAGCGAAGCGGTGCAGTTCCTTCAGTGCAACAGCATGACCATCCCATGATCCCGCGATGACCCGTCCGCTTCCGGCTCCCAAATCGATGGCAAGGTGAACGTTTGCAGGTGCTTTTGATAAAGATCGCCTTGGCACGGAGCGACTAACGGGAGGGGATTTCTTCATCAGGAATAAACGGTTTTGCCTGTTTCAGCGATAGACGGGACCGAGAGCCTCGCATGCCCGGAAATCAGCGCTCTCAAGGTTCTGGGTTCCGAAGGCGGTCCATGCGCTCGGGCGGAAAATTTGGTCTTCCGGTACATTGTGCATGTAGACGGGGATCCTCAGCATGGAGGCCAGGGTGATCAGTTCCGCGCCGATATGGCCGTATGAAATCGCTCCGTGGTTGGCGCCCCAGTTGTTCATGACGCCGTAAACCTCCCTGAATGCCCCGGATCCGGTCAGTCGGGGGGCGAACCAGGTCGTCGGCCATGTCGGGTTCGTGCGCTCATCGAGGACCTCATGCACGTTCTCAGGTAGATCAACGGTGTGGCCCTCGGCGATTTGCAGTGCAGGGCCGAGGCCCTTGACCATATTCAAGCGGAACATGGTTACCGGCATGTTGCCCATCGTCAGGTAGCGGGTGGACCAGCCCCCGCCGGGGAAATACTCGGTGATCGAGGGATGCCATGTGGTCGCTTCGAGGCAGGCTTCGACTTCCTTCTCGGAAATTTCCCAGAACGGTTTCATAACCGGCTGGCCGTCGCGGGATTGCCGGCCGGTGCCATCGAGCGCCGCAGGGCCCGAGTTGATCAGGTGCAGGATGCCGGCAGCGGCGTTCCCCTCGAGGGAGTAGCCGGTGACACGCTTGACAGCTTCCGGGCTCCAGTAAGTGCGGACATCGGCAAAGATCTGTGCCGTGTTGGTGAGCAGGTGGCCAAACAGCATGGAGGCACCGTTCAGCGCGTCGTTTTCTGTTGCCACGATGTAGGGTGCACGGAGGCCGTTCCAATCGAATGAGGAATTCAGGATCGCCTCGAGGAAATCTCCGTTCGGACGGTGGTCGGTCCACTGACGCTGGCCCTGGAACCCCGCCGCGATGGCGTTGTGCCCCTGGGCCTCCTCGCCAAAACCTTTTTCCGCGAGCTTGGGGTTGCCCGCCATGAGGTCGCGTGCGATGATTACCATTTTGACGGATGTTTCCCATTCGTTATCCAACTGCGCGCGGGGCCGCGCTGTCTCCGGCGAATTGTAGTCCTTGCCCTCGGGGCAGTTCGATTTCACCCACTGCAACGCTCGCCGAAACTCTTCCTCATCGAATATCCCCCTGTCGATCCGGCGGAGGATCTCGGTCATATCGATGGTCTCCACCCGCATGCCCAGGTAGTTTTCGAACAAAGCCTGGTCCACAATCGAACCCGCGATCCCCATGGAAACGCCCCCCATGGCCAGATACGATTTTCCGCGCATCTGAGCGACCGCCAGTCCGGCTTTTGCAAACTGGAGGATTTTTTGCGCCACGTCCCCGGGAATTTCTCCATCGCCCGCATCCTGCACCTCGCGCCCGTAAATCCCGAAAGCGGGTATGCCTTTCTGATTGTGGCCCGCAAGCACGGCGGCAAGATAGACAGCCCCCGGGCGCTCGGTCCCATTGAATCCCCATACGGCCTTGGGGATCTGGGGAGTCATGTCCATTGTCTCCGATCCATAGCACCAGCAGGGCGTGACCGTCAGCGATACCTCGATACCTTCGCGGGCAAACTTGTCCGCGCAGGCCGCCGCCTCCCGGACTCCGCCGATGCAGGAGTCGGAAAGCACGCATTCCACGGCCGAGCCGTCCCGGTAGAAGAGCGAGGAGGAAATTAGGTCTGCCGCCGCCTGCGCCATCTTCATGGTTTGCACTTCGAGGGATTCGCGCACGCCGCCAAGGCGGCCGTCAATTGTCGGGCGGATTCCAATTCTTGGGTGGGATGGGGATGTCATATGAGGGGTCCATTCCATCTGATGACGGAACAGAACGGGAAGAGCGCCGCTTGACCAATACTTGTCAATATTTGACTTTTTCTTGTGCCCGCCAAATTTATGATGTCGGTCGTGACCTCAGGAGACCCAAAGTATTTCAGCCATCAGGTGAAGTCTGCCAAGCGGTTCCACATTTTGGATCGTGCCTCGAAACCATTGGAGATCGTCAGCGGGGGCTGCGAGGAATGTGGCCCCGACTACGATTTACGGCGGATCAAATTCCGACACTTGGTTCTGGAGTTTGTTGCCCGTGGAGAGGGCAGAATTCAATTGGAGAACAAATCCTGGAAGCTTCAAGCGGGCACGATCTTTCTTTACGACAACAGCCTCCCGCACCGCATTTCCTCGGTTTCCCCGCAGGGCATGACAAAATACTTTGCCGTCCTGCGCGGCCCTGCGGCAAAGCCTCGCCTGATGCGCTACGGCCTGCGGGCGGGATTAGTTACCCAGGTGCAGGATGTGGAGCGGGTCCGGAGCATTTTTGAGGATCTTGTCGAGTTGGGGACCCATACGCGACGACATCGCCAAGAATCCTGCTGGATTACCCTGCACTACCTTCTGCAGAAGATCGGCGAGCTGGCCGTTTCAACCGATACGGCCCGGAGCGCGGCATTTTCTTCCTACATGCGCTGCCGGCAATTCATTCAGGAGCACTGCGCGGAGATCACGTCAGCCCGGCAGGTCGCTGACGCCTGCCATCTAGACCATTCCTACATGTGTCGCCTGTTTCAGCGATTCGGCACGGAGCCGCCCTATGAGTCTCTCTGGAAGACGCGCATGAACCATGCCGCCCATCTGCTTCAAAATTCGAAAACGACCATCAAGCAGGTGGCTGAAGAAATGAACTTCAGCGATCCTGCGGCATTCTCGCGGTCCTTGAAACGGGCCTTTGGGTTGCCTCCTTCTAAATTGAGATAACTGGCACCGATCCATCGCGAAGCTCTTTTGCTTTGTCGGCCCTGAAAAAGTAATTACGCCGTTTGGATCGGCAGTTGGATGGGGAAGGTGCTGAACAATGGGCGCAGGATGTAAAGCCCCGAAGACTTCGCGGCGCAGCTAACAACGCCCGTTGAACTCGTCCAAGGCATCGAGCATGGCCACGACATTGGCGATCGGGGTCTTGGCTTGGATATTGTGGATGGAGTTGAACACGAAACCGCCACTCGGGGCGAAGACCTCGCAGACCGAGAGCACTTCGGCGCGGACCTGCTCGGGAGTGCCGAAGGGCAAGGTGCGCTGGGTATCCACGCCGGCTCCCCAGAAGACGATCCGCCCGCCGTAGCGCTTCTTGAGGACCTTGGGATCCATCCCCGCGGCGGTCCACTGCACGGGATTCATGATGTCGAAGCCAGACTCGATGAAGGCTTCCATGAAGTTTTCGATGGCACCGCAACAATGCTTGAAGGTCGCCCAGCCGGTGTTGGAGTGGATCCAGTCATTGACCTTTTTATAGTAGGGCTTGTAGAGGTGGTTGAAGGTGTCCAGCGAGCAGAAGGTAGAGGTTTGGGTGCCGAAGTCGGTGCCGCAGACCCAGACCACATCCACGCCATTTCCGACGCGCGCGTTGATCTTGGCCAGGTTCGCGATCGCGATGTCCGTCTGCCTGTCGAAGATCTCGTGGATAAGCTCCTGCCGGGCGACCGTGGAGACATACCACTCCTCGATATCCCTGATGCCCTTGGGGTCCTTCATCCAGGGCCCGGGAACGCAGGCGATGTCGCCAAGCCCCGCTCCCGGCACCACTCCGAGCACCGCCCGCCCCGAGCCGGCGAGCCCGGCGAGCCCCTCCGCGAGGAAATCGAGCTCGGCCCCGCTGATAGGACCGAACTCCTCGAGGTTGTCCCCGGCTCGGAGATCTTCCTCGACAATGGGCTTTTGCCTGATGATCGAGTCGAAATAGTAGCCGCCCTTTGGCATGCGGGCGCTCGGCGCAGTTGTCAGGTCGCCCTGGGGATAGGTGAAGACGTCGCCTGTGGCGTCCCGGGTCACGTTGAAGTCACCGGGAACGAGCACTTCGAGGCCATCCTCCATCCGAAATTCCTTCCAATTTTTCCTTGCCGTGCCAAAGAAGGTATAGAGGGGATTGAGGGCTTCGACGTCGACACGGAGGGCCTTTTTGAGGTCCTCGTCGAGCCGGCCCATCATCGTGTAGGGTTCTTCGACCTTGACGGGCTCCTCGGGAAACCCGAAGTGCCGGCGAAGCCCGGCAAGCACGCCAACGTGGATGGTCGTCTGTGCGCAGCCCCCGAAGTCAACTGGAACCCTGTCCGCTTCCTTGTGGGCCAGGGCGAGCTTTATTCGTTCTTTTCCGTTCATGGGTCAATCTCCTTCTAAGTTTACCGCATGATCATCCCGCCGCTGACATCCACGGTGGTTCCGGTCATATAGCCGGCGCGGTCGGAGCAGAGGAATGCAACGACGTCGGCGACCTCGGCCGGATCGGCGATGCGTCCGAGCGGGATGCGTTCCAGATATTTTTCGCGCCGGTCCGCAAGGGCTTCGGAGGACATCGGGGTTTCCATCATTCCCGGAGCCAGCGCGTTCACGCGGATCCCGGCACCCGCGACCTCGCGTGCCAGCGACTTGGTAAAGTTAACGACGCCCGCCTTGGCGGCGGCGTAATCGGCATGCCCGCTGGTGGCGCCTCCAAAGGCGGCCTGGCTGGTGATGTTGAGGATCACTCCACGTTGTTGGTTTGCGGTGCAGGCGTTGACAAAATCCCTGCACAGGACGAATAGGGAGGTCAGGTTGATGTTCATCGTCCGCTGCCAATCCGCCAGCGAGGTCTCCCGGACAAAATGGGTCGGCCAGAATCCTGCGCAGTTGACCAGGATATCCGGGGTACCACCGACGGCTTTGCAGGCCAGGGGCATCACGGCTTCGACGGCTTCGGGGAGAGCGAGGTCCACCTCGATAAATCCGACCCCTTCATCCGTTGGCTCTCTCCTGTCAACCGACCAGGGATGGGCCCCTTCTGCAATCAAGGTGCGGCAGATCGCCGCTCCCAGTCCACTGGAGCCTCCAGTCACCAACGCCGTTTTTCCGTTCAGTTCTAGTTTCATATCATTTGTTTTCCATCATTTCACAAAACCGTTGATACCGTGCGGCACAGACACGAGCCGGATCGGGCCGGTAGGTACGCCGATCCCGCCGGACCCGGGGCGCTTCGATTCCCAGTCCCGCAAACGCGCTCAGCGCGGCCCCCCAGGAACTCGAATGCGGGTTGTCGGCAACCTCGATCGACAGACCGGCATAATCCGACAAGCGCTGGCACCAGGTTTCGCTGCGGGTCATGCCGCCGCAAAGCACCAGCTTCCGCACCACCCCGCGAACTTGGAACTTGCGAATCTGCCGCAGATGGCCAAGTGCAATTCCATCGTAAACTGCCGCCACCATTGTCGCGGGGCGCATCCCCATGCGCATTTGGCGGAATTCCGCACTCCGGGCCGGCAAATCCCAGGCGCCGGCCGGATAGGGAAGATAGACCGGGGCGTCCGCATCCAACCGCGTGTCTCGGAAAGATCCCTCCCAAAGGGGAAAATCCGGTTCGGTCCTGCCGGTCAATCCGCAGAACAGATCCAAATTGATGGCGGACGTCGGGCTGGAATCAACCAGCGTGCGCTGGGATCCACCGGGGGCGATGATGGTCTGCAGGAACACATCGATGCTGGAGGGCTCGAATGTGAGACAGGGAAGCTGGTTGATGCTCCACGTTCCGGCGGTGATGTGGAGGACACCGGGTTCGCCCAAGCCATCGGCCCAGGCTCCGAGTGCTAGGTCGATTCCGCCCCCGAACACCGGAATGCCCGCCGGAAGACCGGTTTCCCTGGCAGCGGCCACAGAAATTCCCCCCGTCGCTGTGGTGCTGTCGACCAGTCGGGGCAATGTGAGAGCCTCGACGCCGGCTGCTTGAAAGATCTCACTGGCCCATTCGCCGGTCCGCACGTCCAGCATCCCGGCTGCGGAGGCATCGCTGCGGTCGGTGGCGATCTCTCCGGTCAACCGGCAACGCAGCCAGTCCTTGCAGAAGAGGAGGCGGAAATCATCCGGCAGGAGGCCTTCCTGTTTGAGGTGGGCAAGAAGCGGAAGCGGTTGACCGGCCCAGAGGTGATTGCCGGTGACTTCCATGATTCGATTTGCCATGGGCGATCTCCGCCAATCCGCCACCAATGCTTCGGCACGTCCGTCCAAGGACGTGATGCCGAGGACGTCCTCCCCATCGGGAGTGACAAGATACAGGCCATTTCCTGCTGCGCTGAGGCCAATGCCAGCGATGGATGAGGCAGGGACCCCGGCCGCCCACACTCCCGCCGCAGCTTCGCGGACAAGCTCCCATAGCCGCCGGAGATTCATCCCGATGCGCCGGCCCCGATGCTCAACCGCGTCGTTCCTCGCCTCGTGCAGGGCCGCGAGCGACCCATCGGGGCGAAACACGGCCGCCTTCAAGACGCTGAGCCCGATGTCGAAGACCAAAACTCCTCCCTCGGAATTGGGTTGGTGCATCACGGCTTTTTCAATTTTTCCAAGAGAAGCCGGCAGAGGATCTGCGGGCTGCGTCGGAAGGCGTCATCCGACCCGCCCGACATGTGCGGGGTCAGTGTGACGTTATCCAGCTTCAAGAGGGGGTGTCCGGCGGATGGAGGTTCCTCGCAGAACACGTCCAGGGCGGCTCCGGCAATGCGGTCATGCTGCAGCGCCTCGATCAGCGCCGGTTCATCAACGACCTCGGAACGGGCCGTATTGATGAAGTAGGCGGTCGGTTTCATCAGTCCGATGCGACGCCGGTCCACCAGGTTGTGAGTTTCCGGCCGCACGTCCACATGGATGGAGACAAAGTCGGAGCGGCCCATGAGATCGTCGATCCCGACACGCTCGACATTCAGCCCCGCGAGAACGGAGTCGGGCACATGAGGGTCGGCAGCCAGCACCTTCATGCCGAATCCCCCCAACCGCCTCGCGACCCCCTGGCCGATGGCGCCAAAACCGATAAGACCGACGGTGTAGCCGGGAAGATCCGGGATGTGTCCCAGGTTGTGGTAGTCGCGCCGCCAGCGGCCCTGGCGCAGGGCCTCGTGTCCACGGGCGATATTGCGCACCTCGCAAATCATCAGTCCGACAGTGAAGTCCGCCACAGCGTCGGCGAGTCGGCCCCGGGCATTCACCACTGCGATGCCCTTCGCAATTGCGGCACCGGTATCGATATTGGTCATGCCGGTGCGGCAGGTGCCGATCATCTCCAACCCCGGAGCGGCTTCAATGAGGGATCGGCCGACCGGACAGAAATGCACGACGATGAGCTCGGCGTTCGCCATGCGCTCGCGCAAGGCGGGATCCAACGCGATGCTCTCCGGTCCTTGCTTCTCGATTTGCAGGCACGATGCCTGGAGCGCGTCGTAGCCACCCACATCGAATGTGGCCGTCTCGATCCGGAAGCCCTGCGCCTCGAGTGGGGCGAGCCCGTCGCGCATCATCTCCGCGGGAACGAACAGATCTCCGATTGCCAGGCAGGTCTTCATAAAACACCTTCCGCCAGCAACACGGCCTTCACGGCTTTCCGGCTCATCACCGCATCCATGGCCTCATGGAATTGCGCGAGAGGAAACCGGTGGGTCACCAGTTTGCCGGCCACGGACGGATTCGAGGCGAGCCAGCGGACGGCCCGGCGCACATGCTCGACGGTGGAGTCCGACGTGCCATACAACGTCTGCTCGCCATAGTGAATGAGCCGGCTGTTCAACGTGATCATTTCGCTCCCTTTCGGCAGACCCGCAAAGAGCGAGATGGCACCCGACGTGGAGGCGAAGGCGGGGGCGGCCGATTGCATCTCGGCGCTCGGAGCCGTCACTGCAACCGCATCAAACCCGCGGCCGTCGGTGAAGCGTTTGATCGCGGACGGAATCCCTTCGGATGTAACCACAGCATCCAGACCGAAGCTCTGCGCGGCGTCGAAGCGCAAGCCCGGGCGGGCCACGCCAACAACTGTCTCGATGCCAAGATCACGGGCCATGAGCGTATGAATCAGCCCAAGGGGCCCGAGGCCGATGACGAGCAGTGTGCGGGCGCCACGTCCTTCCAGACGCGAAAGGCTGTTCACCACGCAGGACGTCGGCTCGGAGAGCGCGGCCGCCTCCGGCTCCAGATCGCCGACATCCACGAGGTTGTTTCCCCGCACTCCGCGAGCGGGAATCAAGACCCAGGGAGCCATGGCCCCATCATAGTGAAAACCGATCGCCTGCAGGTCCGAGCAGATATTCGTTCTGCCTGCCCGACACTCCGGACACTCCCCGCACCCCATCGTGGTTGCCATGGTCACACGCTGGCCCGTCCGGTATTGGGCGGTCCCTTTCCCCACAGATTCAATCACACCGCAAAACTCGTGTCCCATCGTGCGCGGCGGGGTGATCCGCGGATTGCCGTTGAGGAACGTCTTGACGTCGGACCCGCAGATCGCACCGACCAAAACCCTGACCAACACTTCGCCCGGAGCCGGAACCGGTGCCGGAGCGGCCGGCTCAACCCGGATATCCTTCGGGCCATGAAAAACAATTTTCGACGGGGTAGACATCAGTAGGCCCCTCCCAGGTTCGGCACCGTTGCACCGGCGCCACAGATCACGGGAGTCGAGGTCGATCCCACTCCGAGCCGGGTCGCGCCCATTTGGATGAACATCTCCGCACGCTCGCGGTCACGGATGCCGCCAGAGGGCTTCACGCCGATGCGCCCTGCCGCCGTGTCGAGCATCACCTTCACCGCCTCTTCGGTGGCGCTCCCTCCGCCGAAGCCAGTCGAGGTCTTGACGAAGTCGGCTTCTGCGGCGATGGCCGCCCGGGTCGCGCGGGCCACTTCGTCCAGTGTCAGTGCCGAGGTCTCGAAAATCGTCTTCACCTTGACCCCGGCCGGGCGGGCAACATCCGTAACCGCCCGAATGTCAGCCTCCACCTCGTTCCATAGACCGCTCCGGATAAGCCCGTAATTCACTACCATGTCGATCTCGGCGACACCCAGGCGGACATAGTGCCCCGCCTCGTCGGCTTTGCTCGCACTGAGAGCATCCCCGTGGGGAAACGCCAAAACGCAGGACACCCCGGTCCGGGTGTCCTTGCACAGGGCGACGGCCAAAGGTATGTCCGCAGGACGGACGCAGATCGTTCTGACGTTGTATTGGATTCCAAGCTTCATCTGCTCCACCGCCTCGTTCCGGGGCATATCCGGCTTCAGAATCGCGTGGTCCAGATAGCGTTCAATCGCGTGTGTGCTCATGGCTAATGCATCTCCCTTCCGCCGGTGATATTGAACGCCTGGCCGGTGCAATAGTCGGCCCGGGTGGAGAGAAACATCACGAAGTTAACGACATCTACGACCCGGGTCAGTCGCTTCAAGGGTATCTTTGCCGCAAACGTCTCCCTGACCTTCTCCAGCCCGAGATCCATGTTCTTCGAATAGGCCTCGCTCACATGGCTCCAGACGCCTGTGGCTTCGGTGATACCCGGGCAAACGCAGTTGACCGTCACGTTGGAGGGCGCGAGCTCGAATGCCAGTGCATGCGTCAGAGCAATGACCGCACCCTTCGCCGCCGAGTAGTGAGCCATGAGGGCTGAGCCGGTTTTTCCGGATTTCGACGAAAAGTTGATGATATGTCCGGCCTCGGCCTTCTTCATGTCCGGCGCTGCGGCCTGGCAGCAGAACAGCGTGCCGTTCACGTTGACCCGCATCATCCGGTCGATCTGGTCGGCGGTGATTTCCTCAAATGGCCGTTGATCAACCACCCCGGCATTATTCACCAACACGTGGACGGGACCCAGTTCCAAACGGATCGTGTCGAAGGTGGAAAAGACGGCGGCCCGGTCTGTAATGTCCACCAGATATCCTTTGACCTTTCCACCCGCAGCGCTCAAGCGTTCGACCTCCACAGCGAGTTTGTCCTTGAGGATGTCCAACATGGCCACCTTTGCCCCCACCCGCGCCATTTCTTCGGCGATTCCGAGCCCGATACCCCCGGCGGCCCCGGTTATCACACACGTTCGATTATGCAGTTCATGTTTCATATTGTTTGTTCTGTAACGGTTGGATTTGAATTCGCCAGATAGCGCCGTTTTTCCAGCAAGCCGGGTCGTGGGGTGTTGCCGTTCATCCTGCTAGGAAGTTGAATCTTTGGTGAGACGGATAATGGCAGGCCCGGAGACACCCGGAACTTTTGTCTCCGATTCAACCGCAATCACAGGGAGGGTGCTCCCGGAATACAAATTCACTGCGTTCTTGTATTTCCCGCCCGCCTTCAGCGTCACGTCGTTGGCGCCGGGGTTCACGAACACATACAGGGCCGAATCGGATTTCCGGACTCCGGAAATGCTCGCTGCGGACTGGTTCCCATCACTGCCGAGGTAATCCACCACGCGGGGGGATGCCTCCTGGATGAATCGGTCCATCATTTCTCCCCATGCGGGCATCGGGGCGTCGTAGGGGTGGAACACTTGGTTCGCCATTCCCTTGTCGCTCCACGAAAGCCAGTCGGATTCCGGAATTGTCAACACCTGCTCCCCGGCTAGCCACGCGGGCTTCGACCGCGACTTTCCATGTCCATTGCAACTGGCGAAATCAGATCCCACCACTATCCGCCCACCCGTTTTTACAAAACCCTCGAGCCGTTCCAGAAACTGGTCCGATACGGCGAAAGCACCCGGCAAGACGAGGACTTTGATATGCCCGGGTATCCCGGTTTCCGCCACTTGCCGGTCGGAGTAGAAATCGAACAGGAGATGCAGGCGTTGGGCCATCCGGAGGCCGACTTGGAACGGCCACAGCATCCGCTCGGGCGTTCCATCCAGTGCCTGAGCCAGGTAGAGGCTGTCCTGGGAATACAACATGGCCGTTCCGTCGGTGACCGGATGGCTTCCTTTCTGCAGGTCGGGATCAGACATGGCTTTCATCGCCCGCGCGATCTCGATCTCAATGACCGGCTCCAATTTGGCGTCCCGGCGCCAGAAGAGAAGCAGATCTGCGCCGTAGGCATAGGAATACAAGGTCATGTAGGCGGCCCCCTGCGGATCCGCGCCTTCCCCCGTATGATGAAGGCCGCTCGCCCCTCCCGCCTCATAGATCTGGATGGGACGTCCGTTGGCAACCCCTGCCATCGAACGCAAATATCCCTGCATATACCGGATGGGGTAAAAATCTATGGCCAGGGTGTCGAGGCCCTTCGGGGTATCCCAGGGATTAAGCCCGCAGACCGCGCCCATATTGTTGAAATTATGGAGAAAGTGATCCGTGATGCAATTTGTCGATATCGGCAGCCTTGTGCCGGTGCTTTTCAGGATGCTCGCCCGGGCGGACACGAGATAGTTGTTGATCGCCGCCGGTTGATAGCTCAGCCAGTCCACCCACGCCGCTTCCATACCTTTCGGGGCACGTGCAGAAGGGGCCCCGGGCCCGACAACCATTTCCTCAGGGATATTGGATTGAATGGAGACCTCGGGTTTCGTCCATTGCTTTGGGGGCTCGATCACGGGACTCGGGGGAAAGACCGCATCCCACTTGGCAAACCACCGGCTCCGGTCGTCTCCGAACCAAGCCCGGTTCAATTCGTCAAGAGAAGCGTAGCGATCCTTGAGATACTGAACGAATGTGAGGCCCGCGATGTCTTCCGCCGGGATCGTCATTTCCGACAGGGATTTCCAGGGGAAAAACTCTGCCATTGTTTTGAATTTTCGATGCCCGGCTTTCTGACCTTTGTTCTTCTCGATCACTGTCCGGTCCATCGCGAGGAGCGCGCTTTTCCACGCGTCGAAATCCGGGTATTTTTTGAGGACCTGGGTCTGGAAGGTCCCGGGAGAACATCCCACGGCCGCCTGTCCAAAATCCACGGCCGGGGAAGGTCGGGCGGTCCAAAAAGGCTCATTGCCGATCTTCATGAACCCGGCTGCCGGATACCTGGACATAGCTTCCGCGAACTTGCCCAGGATCGGAAACAATGCGCGACGCAATGGAGCAGAGTTGAAGCTGGAGCGAAAAAAACTGGAACGCTCCTGCGGGAGAAAATCATTGTTGAAAACGAAATCCACTGGCGAGGGCGGGTCCGTGGTTGGCCTTCCCCCCTCGGATGACACAACCGCCACGGCCCCAAACCCCGCTGCCTTTTCCAAGGCACTTCCAGCGCGGGCGAAACGCTCCTCCTTCGTTCCCTTTCCCATGAACGTCTCACTGGCTGCGCCCATGCGAAAAGCATTCAGATGAAAGAGCATCCACTCATCTAGCATTGGGCTCGGGTTGTAATCCCGTGCCAAACCCGCATGGAAGCGCATGGTCGAATTCTTCTGCTTCGCTGCCGCATAGAGCGCGTCCCGGTGTTTGGCCAGGGCGGCATCCAATTTTGTTTGCAGAGCATTCACCCTTTCCTCCATCTCCCCGGGTGCGCCGCGGGGCGATGCCTTCAATCTGTCATATTCCTGATTCAATCCGGGCTCTTCGAAGGCCGGCCCCCATGAAGCCAGGGCTTCCAGATAGAAACCGATGTCCATGACCTTTTCATCAGTTGTCTGTTCGGCTGCAATGGCGCCACAAGCCATTGCCAACGACAGCAGCGCCACAACGCCCAACAAGAGGCGGCGCGCCTGACATTCGGCAATAGACCGGGCCAGTTGTTTGAAGGAAAGATGCTCTGCAGGCTCGTTAAATGCGATCATATGCTATGGCGCGGGAGTGCGGGAAGTCGGAGCCGAAGGGGAGGAATCGCTTCCACCACTATCCTCCGCGCGAGCCGCCAGATCCCGTCTTCTGGACAACTCGTCCTGAATTTCATAAGCCTTGGCTTCGGTGATGGGAAATATCCAAAGAAGGAACATGGCACCAATGATTCCCAGGGCCGGCATGACGGAGAAAAGCACCCGCATCCACCAGAGGGCATCTGCGGTCTGATCTCCGCCGAGCTTCGCGTCGAATCCGGAAAACTTCAAAATATAGCCGGACCCGATCATGGAAAGGGCGGTCCCGAGCTTGAATGTCCAACTGTAAACGGCGCTGAACATCCCCTCCCGCCTTGTTCCGGTCTGCAACTCGTCATAGTCACAGGCCTCTGGAATCATGGCATTCAACAACAGCCAGGTCGCACCGAATCCCGCCCCCATGCACGCGTTCGGAATCAACTGGAGATAGGGAGCAGCCGGAGTATAGAGGAACCACTTCGAGAGCGTGCCCACAAATGCGATCAGGAGAAAGAAGGCCAGCGTCCGGCGTTTGCCAAGACGCGCGGAGGTGAAGGATACCAGGGGCAATACCGCCAACGCCACGATCGGAGAGGTGATTGCCGTGGCGAGACTGACATTGGCCGAGGCCGGCTGGTCGCCGCCAAAAATATAATACAGGCTGACATAAAAACCCATATGTCCGACAAGCGACAGGCTGCAAAGCAGAACCAGCGTCAAAGCCACAATGATCAGGAATGAAGGCTGGGAGAGCGTTTCCCGCATGCTGGTCAGGAGCGGGACCTTTTTTTGGTGCAAGCCGACCCGTTCGGCGCGGGGGTCTTCGCGCACGAAGATTGCCGGCACGAGAGCCACGAGGAACGCAATGGTTCCCGCCGCAATCCCGACATACCGCATCCCCTCGATGGTGTTCGCGAAGACCGGCCGTTGGGTCCACCAGAAGATGCTGCCGACAATGATCAGCCCGATTTTGCCCATGCCCACTTTGTAGGCCATCACGCGCGTCCGCTCGTGGTAGTCCCTGCTGAGCTCGAAGCTCATGGCAATATAGGGCACCGAATAGATCGTAAACGCTGTGGCCAGAAGAAGGCTTCCGATCAAAACCCAGAAAAAACAGAAAGTATCGGATGCCCCGGTGGGAGCCCACCAGAGCGCAGCGAAGAAGAGCCCGCCCAGAAAGCCTCCCAACACCAGGTAGGGGCGTCGTCGCCCCCACCGGGTCCTGGTATTGTCTGTGATCGCCCCCATGATGGGATCGGTCATCGCATCATAAAGCCGGGTGATGGCGGTCACCCATCCGAGGAGAACTGGGCTGAGACCCAGATTTACATTGAAGATGATGTTGACCATGTTCATGAACCCGTTGTTCATGATCGTGTAGGCAATCAACCCGGTACCAAAGGCGAGCTTGCGGGGCACGGAGACCCGATCCTCGGGCTTTGTCTGGTGTCGGGAATTTTTCATGGAGGCAACGGTGGCTTAACAGACGGTCACACGCGAGGGGAGCGGATCGACCGCCGAGGTCATCGCGGAAACAAGACGTTCAAGCATTTGGGTTTTGAGCAACAGGTCATCGGGGTCATTCCAAAGATTCCGGAAGCAGTGCGGATCATTTTCCAGATCATAAAGCTCCCCGCTGTCTCCCCTGGAGTGGCACGTGATTCGGGCGGAGGCGGTTCTCAACGAGCGGGCTCCCATGGGTGACTCCGTCAGAACTTCCGGCCTCGAAGGAACGGGGTCTTGGGACCGCAAGGCATCGGAAAATCCGGCGGCCTGCATGGAGGGGGGAACTTCAATCCCGCACAGCCCGAGAAGGGTCGGGGCGATCTCGAGGGACGAGACCAAAGCCTGATCCGCACCGGCATTCCCCAACCCGGGGCCTTCGACAAGGAAGGGAGTATTCAGCACGCTGTCATAAAAGGCGGCTTTGAAGAGCAGGCGGTGATCGCCGAGCAACTCCCCGTGATCGGCGGTGAAAACGATGATCGTGTTCTCGCGCTGACCGCTCGCTTCCAGGGCGGCGAGCAACCTCCCAATCTGGTCGTCAACATGCGAGATCATCCCATAGTAGAAGGCTTTGATCCGGCGCCAATCCTCATCGCCGAACTTGTGCATGCCGACCGCCTCATGCCCTCCGTTCTCCCTTGTAAAAGCAGCCTTGTAACAATTCGGCCACTTCTCCTCTTCGCCCGCAGATATGGCAGGCAGCGGCATGTCGGAAGGGTTATACATCGTGTCATAGGGTGCCGGCACGACGAAGGGATGATGGGGATGAACGTAGGACACCCATGCAAAGAAGGGCTCCTCTTCAGAATGACTGCCGAGGAAATCGAGCGCCCGGTCGGTGATCCATGTGGTCTTGCTGTGCTCGACCGGAATGGCCGAGCGCTTGGTGATGCTTTGGGGAAAGGTGAAGCTGTGAGGATCTTCCCAGGGATCAAGGCCATGCTGCCTGAGGTAGTCTCCGTAAGGTCCCGCGTTGTGATCCTCAACCAGCGCACATTTTTCCAAGCCGTAGTAAGGAAACTCCCAAGGATGCGGCTGGGGATCGATCGCGCGCAGGGGATCGGGATGCTTGCAAACCGCGTGCATCTCGGCGGCCTGATAATCCCACTGGGGACAAAAATGCATTTTTCCGCACCCGTAGGTCCGATAGCCGGCGCGGCGCAAGACTTCCATGGCCGTCAACTCCTCCTTGGGCAGGCAGACGCCGTTGACTTTCAGCCCGTGGACGGAAGGATATCTTCCAGTTGCGAGGCTGGCCCGGCTCGGCGAACAGACCGGGCTGACGACAAAAAGATTTTCCAACCGGCGTCCCCGTTCTGCGATCGAGTCAATTTGCGGTGTGCGAATCACGGAATTGCCATAGCATCCAAGGGCATCTTTGCGCAGTTGGTCGCAAGTGATGAAGAGGATGTTGGGGCGGTGGCCGGACGTCTTGGCAGCTTTCATGGTGTTGAAGGAGTTGACGCCTTGATGAGGCGGACAATGGCCGGGCCGGAAACACCAGAAACTTTTGTTTCCGATGCAGCGGCGTTTACAGAAAGAGGTTTCCCGGAATACAGCTCCACGGCGCTCTTGTAGTTCCCGGCCACCTTCAGCGTCACGTCATTGGCACCGGGGTTGACGAACACATACAAGGCCGAGTCGGACTTCCGGGCTCCCGCGATGCTGAACTTGGAGGGAGCCCCCGCCTTGTCGAGATAGGAAACGGTCCGCGGGGCCGTGGCTGCAATGAATTGATCCGCTTTCGCGATCCACTCCGGGCTCTTGACGTCCGATGCCGTCGGATCGTCCGCATCCAGAAAATTGTCATTCCAGGCGATCCAGTCCGCCTCGGGAACGGTCATAACATTGGGGCTCCCGAGCCAGGCCGGGCGCTGCCTCGCCCTGGCATGGTCGCCGTATTCGGCGAATGATGATCCGACGACCACCTTTCCGCCGCGTTTCACGAACGTTTCGATCTGTCCCAGCAACTGGTCGGATACCGAGAACGCCCCGGGCAGCACCAGCACTTTGATATGGTCGGGGATCCCCTCGGCGGCGAGCTTTCTATCCGAGTAGAGATCGTAGAGCAGGTGCAGGCGCAGGGCCATCCGAAGCCCGGCCTGAAACGGCAGGATCATCCGCTGCGCCGATCCGTCCATCGCCTGGGCCAGATACAGGCTGTCCTGCGAATAGACGAGACCGACCCCATCGGTCAGCGGCTGGCTTTTCCATTGGAGGTCTTGGTCCGACATCGCCTTCATCGCCTTGGCGATCTCAATTTCGAGAATGGGCTCCAGCTTTGCATCCCGTCGCCAGAAGAGGAGCATTTCCGCCCCGTGGGCAAAGGTATAGAGGGTCATATAGGCGACCTGCGAAGGCTTTGCCCCCTTTCCTTTGTGGTCTTTGCCGCTCGATCCTCCCCCCTCATGGATCTGGATCGGCCGACCGTTGGCCGCTCCGGCCAGTGCCCTCATATAACCCTGAAGATAGGAGATGGTGTAGAAATCGATCGCCAGCGTATCCAACCCCGCGGGCGTGTCCCATGGGTTGAGTCCGCAAATTGCCGCATTCCCTTTGAAGTCATTGATAAAGTGCCCGGTGATACAATTCGTCGTGATGTATTGCTTGACCCCGGTCTTTTCCTTGGCGTTCTTGGCGGCCGACACATAGTAGTTGCTGATGGCGCATGGCTGGAAACTCAGCCAGTCCACCCAGGCTGCTTCCATCCCCTTGGGTGCCCGCGCGCTCGGGCCTCCCTCGGGAACGACTTCCTCTTCCGGAATGTCCGCCTTCTGGCTCGCCACGATGTTGGTCCATTTTCTCGCTTTGCCGATGACAGGCAACGGGGGGAAAACGGTTTCCCATGAGGAAAACCATTTGGACTGGTCTTTTCCGAACCACACGTTGTTCAGGGATTCGAGCGTGCCGTATTTGGATTTCAGGTAGCCCACAAATGTCAGCCCCGTGATCGCTTCGGGAGGGACGCCCATGTCTTCAAACGATGTCCAGCCGATCGCTTTCCCGATATCATCGACGCCACCCATCGCCCGATTCCTTTTATTCTCCGCCTCCTTGGTCAGTCCAGAGATCGATCCATCGACGGCAGCCCGCCAAGCGGCGAAATCCGGGTACGTCCGGCGGACATGCTTCTGGAAGGTTTCCGCGTTGCAACCCACGGTCGCCTGCCCAAAATCCAGGACGGGAACGGGCTTCTGGGTCCAGAACGGTTCGTTGCCCATCTTGATCGCGTTGAGGGCCGGAAATCGGGAGATAAATGAGGCGAAGGTCTCAAGATTGGAAAACGAGACCGCACGGACCTCTGCGGAATTCAAGCCAACCTTGCTAAGAGGAATAAAATCATTGGTGAATACGTAGCTCGCGCCGCCCGACATGGTCTTGTCTCCCCGCCAAGGCCTTCCCCCACCTTGAACAACGGCAACCCCTCCGAATCGCTCCGCCGTTTCCAGGATTTTCCCGGCCTTCAGGAGACGTTCTTCCGGTGGGAGTTTCCCAAGATTGTTCTCGGAGATGCCCAGGCGAAATGCGTTCAAGCGGAACACGACCCATTCGTCGAAAAACGAGGTTGGGTCGGCATCGCGGGCCAGCCCCGCGCGGAACCGCATCTTGGCATTCACCTCCTTGGCGGAGGCATAAAGCGCGTCGCGGTGTTTTGCTATGGCGGACTGGGTTTTCTCCCGGAGAACATCTATTCGTTCGTCCGCGTCCGCACTGCCGGAAGAGGCGTTCAGTTCATTGTATTCTTTTTGCAGTTCGGGCTCCTCGAAGGCAGGCCCCCACATTTTGAGCCCCTCAAGAAGAAAGCCTGCGTCCGCCAGTTTTTCCTCGGTCGGCTGTTCCGGTTTGGGTGGCTTGGGCTCCTTGGCGTCGCAGGCACCCGTCGGCCATAGCGCCGCGACACACAGGGATACAAGGAGGGGTTTGCCGGCGCAATGCAGCCGGTTTGAGAGGAGTTTGAGAGGTGCGATCATGAGTTATGGGGTTAGTCGGACAATTGGATTGACGGGAATTCAACAACGGTCTGGCGGGCGGTCACACTAAGCGTCTGCATCGGCTCGGCGTAGTTGATCGCCTCGGACACAACTTGGCTTCCATTGATGAAAATTCGAACAAGCGCCTCCTCAAATTCCAGCGTCATCTCGACGCGATCAGCGGACTCCCCCGCCTTGTAACGCTTGAACACTTCGCCCACTTTGATTTGAGAGTGGACAGGCCGCACAACGGCATGGAATGGATTGCCCCCTTTCGTCAGGATCCCTTCAATTTGCCACCCCGCTTCCGTCCACTCCGAATCCGTATTGGAAAACACGAGGCTGCACCGAAGTGTTTTGCCCTTCAGGTCGTATTGCCTGGAACACCTCGCAAGCAGGGGGATTTTTGTTCGAAGACTCGACAGCTCCAACCGCTTGTCGGCATCGCTTCTGATCCGGCCCCGCTCGTAGCCTTGAGCGGTCAACCACTCCTCCCTCAGAAGATCGAGCTCCGCAGCCGATCCTATCGCCGTGCCCACCAGCAAGAGTCCCATCACCCGGAGGTTCCGCGAAAATCGCCGTTCGCTCCCGCCCAGCGCACGCCGCCTTCCTCCGCGGATAAAAGACCGCGCGAACCAGATGGGAAGGGAGGGCTGCATAGAAGGAAATGAGAATAGTTAAAGCTTTAATCTTCTGCAAGGGTTTTCGTCATAACCCTTAATAGGGCATGGGCACTTTCTCCAACTGCTGCTTGAGATCTTTTCGAACAGGATCGAACGCCGGATCGGATGCGAGATTGTGAAATTCACCGGGATCCTTCCTCAGGTCGTATAATTGGATCCCGTCCGTCCCTTTGCTCCACTCGACATAGCGGAAGTCCTCCGTGGTAATCGCCACCCCGCGGCGATCCTTCCCCTCCACAACAAACGTCGCGGCCGGATACGGCCAGGCGGCACCGGGATTTTCCAGGAGAGGAACAAGGCTGCGCCCGGAGAGTTGGGGCGGGGGAATCTGGCACAGCGCGGCGAGGGTCGGAAAAATATCCATGAATCGCACAACCCGATCACATATCCGGCCGTTGCCCGCTTCCCCCGGTGCCCTGATGATCATCGGTGCGCCGGCCGATTCGTTGAAGAGAGACAGTTTGCCCCAAAGATTCAAATGGTCTCCCACATGATACCCGTGATCTCCCACGAAAACGACAATGGTCTTGTCGGCGATCTTCAATCGTTCGAGCTCGGCAAGGACCCGTCCCACTTGGGCATCAATGAACGACTCGCTGGCGAGGTAGGCGGCGATGACCTGTCGCCGTTCGAGGTCGGTCAGCTTCTCCGCGCCAATTTCCTTTGTGATTGCGGGAGGGGGCACGTTGGCGAGGTGGTTCGGCGGGGCTGCCCGCCAGTTGATCTTGTCGAGAGGGTAAAGGTCGAAATACTTTGCTGGCGCAACATACGGGTGGTGTGGACGATGGAACCCCAGCGCTAGGAAGAACGGCTTGTCTCCGGCAGCAAGCTCTCTCAGCCAGGATACAGCGGTTGACGCTTTTCGGGCATCGGTGAACCCCGCCTCCCCGTCACTTTTGGCCCAAAGGAATTTCCCGGATTCCGCTTTCCCTTGCTTTGCCTTTGCCCCGAGCTCCTGGGCTTCCTTGAGAAGCCGGAGCTCCGTTTCATCCGTGCCCGGCACGTCCTTCTGCCGGTCCCAAAGCTCCGGGATGTTGTGGTGAAGGATCTTGCCAATTCGCGCCGCCACATACCCATTGTTTCTGAAAGTCTGCGGCATCAACTCCACCGCCGACAATGCGCCCTCGTTTATCACGTTTGACACAACCTTGTTTTCGGCCGGCCAGGCACCACTCAAAAGGGATGCGCGGGAAGGCCCGCACAGCGGAAATTGGCAATACGCCCGCGTGAAGCGAACGCCGTTCCCGGCCAGACGGTCGAGTTCGGGAAGTTTCGCCAGCGGCATGCTGTCCTTTCCCAACGGCGTGGCAAAATCATCGGCGATGATCAGCAGAACGTTGGGCTTTTTGATCTCGCCGGCAACGGCCGGACTGAGGGTGTTGATGGCCGCAGCCACCGCCGCGGACCCGCACAGAAGGAGCTGTTTTGTTTTCATGGGGAAGTCATCTGCAAGAGTGTCCGGGCATAGCGTTTCCCAAATTCGCGAAGCGCGGACGAATCAAAGTGAAGGTGATCGCCAACGTGCGAGAGTCCGATTGACTCCACGACGGCACAATTCAGCACGCGGGAGGGAAGAGTGTCGATCTGCTCGTTCACCAGCCATGCAAAGCCATATCTATCAGCTCCGTTGAGCTGAGATTTCCTGACGAAGGGGCCGAGTTTTCCAGCGATAAATGGCACATCTCCCCCACCCAATCGGACGCGCAGGTCCCGCACCATGTCAGCGAGTCGCTTGCCGTAACTGCTCGCCGTCTCTTCCTCATGCGATTCCCGTTCCCCCTGATGCCAGAGGATGCCCTTGAGTTCGCCATCCTTCATGGCCGCTCCCGCCCGTTCGACTGCCTGATCAAATAGATCCCCCCCCTGGCTCCAGCGGGACAGCGGAGTTCCATTGACGGCGCACGGAATCAGGCCGACCGCAATTTCCGGATTCGCGTCTGCCATCATCCGGCCAAATGTCGTGCCGAGTCCCACTCCCTTCTCCGGATTCCTGTCAACATGCAGGGGATCCACGCCCGGTGCCCAGGAACCGTCCTTCGTGAACTTGAACACCCGCGGATTCGGAACCTCGGCTTCTTCGTCGAACAGGCCACCCCCGGCCATGTTTGACTGCCCGATCAAGAGATACAGATGAAACTTTCCCCGGGGAGGGAGCATCTGCGTTGTTTCTAAAGGGGGTGTCGATTCGAGTTGGGATGTCATGGGATTTCAGGCAGTATAGTTAAAGCTTTAAGCATTGCAACCGGTTTTGCATTCAAGGGAATGGATTTGCAGTTGCAGCATCGTTCCGGCATAGCGCCTGCCGAATTCGCGCAGCGATGGGGAATCGAAATGGACGTGATCGCCGATGCTCGAAAGGCCCGCGGAAATTGCCACGGCAACGTTGGGCACAAGCGCGGAGAGCGTGGCAAGCTGATCGTTGACGACGTGCCAGTATTCCATGCGGCCATGTTTGTTACCCAGGTGCTCCGCGAGCGACAAGCCGAGTTGGCCGGCGACGAAGGGCACGTCGCCCACGCCGAGGTCGGCGCGCAGGTCGGTCACCATTTGTGCGAGCCGGACGCCGTAAGATTCGGCGTCGTCCTGCCGATAGGAATCGGCCTCGCCCTGATGCCAGAGGATGCCCTTGAGTTCGCCATCCTTCATCGCCAGGCGGGTCCGCGTCACAGCCTGTTCATAAAGGTCGCTACCCTTGATCCAACGGGAAAGCGGCGTGCCGCCGACGGCAGACTGAACGAGCCCGACCGTCACTTCCGGTGCCGCCCCGGCCATCACGCGCCCGAATGTCGTGCCGAGCCCCACTCGCGCATGGTCTGGAGGGCAATCGTTTAGCGGATCCAAGCCGGGCTCCCAGGTATTTTTCCCGGTGAATTTGAGCACCCGGGGATTGGGGGCCTTGGCTTCTTCGTCGAAGCGCCCATTTCCGGCCATGTTTGATTGTCCGGCAAGCAGGTAGATATGAAAGTTTTTACGGATGGGAATCATCGGGTTTGCGTTCACGGTGGTGAGGAGGTGTTTTTTTTCAACTGCAGCATCGCTGCGGCGTAGCGTTTTCCGAAGACCCGCAGCGAAGGAGAGTCGTAATGAACGTGATCGCCGATATCGGTGAGGCCATCGGACTCCACCACGGCCGAATTGGGAATGCGCCCGGGCAGGTTGTCGATCTGTTCGTTGACGAGTTTCCAGAATTCCATGCGGCCCCTTTCGTTACCTTTGTAGAGATCGAGGGACGGGCCGATTTTTCCGGCGAGGAAGGGCACGTCTCCGGCACCGAGATCGGCACGCAAATCGGCCACCATTCTGACGAGACGGTCACCGTAGGTTCGCGCGGTTTCCTCCTTGTGGGAATCATTCTCGCCCTGATGCCAGAGGATTCCCTTGAGGGTTCCGTCCTTCATCGCCAGACGCGCACGGGTGAGCGCGCGTTCGTAAAGATCGCCTCCCTTCTGCCAGCGCTCCAGTGGCGTGCCGCCCACCGCGCACTGCACCAGTCCGATCGTGACATTCGGATCCGCGGCAGCCATCACGCGTCCGAACGTGGTCCCCAGACCCACGCCCTCCTTGCCTGGTCTGTAAAAATTAAGCGGATCCACGCCCGGTGCCCAGGTATTTTCGCGGGTGAACTTCAGCACGCGCGGATTTGGCACCTTGGATTCGGCGTCGGGTTTTCCGCGTCCCGCCATATTCGACTGGCCAATAAGCAGGTAGAGGTCGAACTTCTCCCGGGCGGGGGGGGCGGACGGGCTGGGGTAGTCCGCGAGGCTGAACGACGAAGCGGCAAAAATCATAAGCAGAGCGTGAAGTTTCATGGATGGAATTGGGGATGAACCTCGGCGAGCCACGCCTCCGTTCTCCGGCGAAGGGTTTCGGCCAAGGCGTGTTGCATCTGGGAGAGATCGTGGTTTTCTGCAAGATCGCAGGAAAGATCATATAGCTGTGTGGAGCCGCCTTTTTCGACAAGCAATTTCCACCGGCCATTCCGCGCGGCAAGGTTCCCGCGGTGCTCCCAAAACAGCGTGCGGTCGAGTGTGGGTTGCAGATCGAGAATCGCGGGCAGCAGATCGCTTCCATCCACCGGATGCTGCGGTGAGGGGGCTCCGGCAGCGGACCGGATGGTTTCAAAAACATCGAAGGTTGCTGCAGTCCTGTCTGTCACCAAACCGGCAGGCAAAGCTCCGGGCCATGAAAGCAAGAGCGGGACACGCAGGCCCCCTTCTTCAAGCCCTCCCTTGAATCCCCGCATAGGCTCGTTGGAACCCTGAATGGACGGGCACCCGTGGTCAGAGGTGAAAAGCACAAGGGCCTCGTCGGCCAACCCCAACCGATCGAGCTCCGACATCACCTTTCCGATTCCCTCATCCAATGCAGCGATCATCTCCTGATAAACGCCGGGATCATTCTGCCTGCGCCCATGGACAGGGCATGCGCCGCCGGCCATGCGTTCGGCGGCGTCTCCGGGTCCCTGATACGGATAATGCGGAGCGGCGTGGGCAACCATCAGAAAGAACGGCACCTCCCGGTGGCGACGGATGAAGTCGATTGCGTGACCGGTGATCAAATGCGTGGTGTAACCAGGCTCGTCGGCAATTTTTTCGTCCATCCACCAGTCCGGAACGCCGGTCTGATCGAGATGCGAAAAGTAATCCACGTTCCCGCTCAGATACCCGTGGAATTCGTCAAAACCGTGGCGGCACGGACCGAACCGCGCTTCGTAACCGAGATGCCATTTTCCCGAAAGCGCCGTTGCGTAGCCACGCTCTTTCAGAAGTTTTGGCAGAGTGGTCCAACGCTCCGCGTCCAGTCCGGCGTGACGGTGGTTGGCGGCGCTGACAACGTCCAGGATGCCGCAGCGCTGCGGATACACCCCGGTCAGGAGGGAAGCGCGAGTAGGGCTGCAGACCGCGCCACTGCTGTGAAAGTCGGTGAAACGGACTCCCCTTCCCGCAATGGCATCAATATTCGGCGTGGAAATTCTGCCGCCATAACACGACAGATCGCCATACCCCAGATCGTCGCAGATAAAGAGAATGATGGCGCGGGGAACGGGCGTGTGGGATGCTGGCATGATCGCTTTAGTAAGTGTTTCCGCCATTGACGGCCAGACATTGGCCGGTGATGAAGTTGGCGGATTCGCCGGCAAGAAAGGCCACGGCCTCACCAATATCCCGCGGAATCCCCTGTCGCCCCAGCGGAACGCGGCTTTGGTAGGCGGCCGTGTCCTCGGAAGCGATTTCCGCATGGCGCTCCACGGGAATCCAGCCCGGCTCGACGCAGTTCACAGTAATGCCATGCGGGCCGAACTCGCTGGCCCATGAGCGGGTGAGACCGACCATGGCCGCCTTGGCGGTGACGTAGGCACTGAAGTTCGTGTTCCCCAAGTGGACAACCTCGCTGCCGATATGGATCACGCGCCCCCATCTCGCGGTCTTCATCGCGGGAAGAATTTCCTTCATCAGCAGCACGGGAGCCTTTACGAAAAATTCCAACTGGTCCTGAAAGTCCTTCCAGGAGTAGTCCTCCAACGGCTTCATGGGCTGCGGTCCGGTGGCATTGTTAACGAGAATCTCAACGTTCCCCCATTTTTTGCGGACTCTCTGCAGCATGTTCCGCACGGCTTCCGCATCAAGGACATCGGCCTGTTCCGCAACCGCCGTTCCGCCCGATGCCGTGATGCCGGCCACAACCCGCTTGGCGGCATCGGACGATCTCGCGCAGTTGACAACAACGCGTGCTCCCTGTTCCCCCAAGGATTCCGCGATGCCCTTGCCCAGACCGCGCGAGGCGCCAGTGACCAATGCGATTCTGCCATTGAGAGGAGTCATAGGATAATATGGGTGGACGGATGGAGAAGAACGTCGCGGTTCTGGAAGATGCTGATAAGCTTCTTGTCTGGGGTCACCTCCACAAGTCGATCGTGCCGGGAGTCGGAATAGACCAGACTCCCATTCGCCAACCTTGAAAGACCGGCGATCCATCCCCGTTCCAAACCGCTGTCCTCCTCCATGTCGTAGCGCCAGACCACCGCCCCGGCATGGTCGATTTCGACAATCAGACCTTCGGGGCCGAGGCTGATCAAGGTGTGCCCGTTCTCCAGGCGGATCGGCATGTAGGGGTGCCCCTCCAAGGACGCCGTCCAGAGGATCTCCCCGTCCCAGGAAAATTCGGTCACCTCACAATCATGAAAACGAGCCACAATCAGCCGGTCGTCCGGCAAGGCCCGAATGAGCCGGAACATATGTTGGTAGGGCTGATAATCTCCCGCATAGGGAAAGGGCATCGAACGGACGATCTCGCCCGCGCGGTTCACCTCGCAGATCCGGGCCGCTGCGGTATCCCCGAAGAGCACGTTCCCATCGGTCGTCTGCTGGCAGGAATACAGAGCGACTTTCTCCACTTCATGACGCCAGACTTCCCGGAAACTCACATCCAGCTCGATCACCGCCCGGTTGCAGCTCAGTAGCACGTGGCCGTTCGAAAGAAGGTCCAAATCCAGCGGATTTTCCACGGCAAATTGCCGGAGAATCCGTCCGTCCGGCGCTACGTGGATCACGCGGCTGTGGCGGGCGTCGTGCTCGGCGACAATAAATTCGTGGGAAAACGATGCCATCATTGAAAACGCAATGCGATGCCGATCCGCCGCAGGTAGGCCAAGCTTCGCGCGAGGCCGGCCTCCACGTCGCCGGTGGGTTCGTATTCGACAAGATAGACCCCGTCGTAGCTCATCCGAGGCAGCAGCGTGGAGTAGTCCAGTCCATCGTCGCCAATGGCCACGGCCTCCCACCCGCCGTTTTTCCTCTTCCAGTCCTTCAGGTGACAATACGAAATGCGGGCATCAAGCAGGGAAAGGCAAAAGGAGCTGTCGTCCGGCGACACCGCCTTGAGATTGCCGGGATCGAAATTGAACCCGACCCGCGGCGGGAGTTCCTTCAACAGTCTCCGCAAGCTTTCCGGATCTGTCGAGACCGTGTGTTCATGATGCGCCGCTCCCCCGCATTCGGTGATTTTTCCGTGCGTCTCGATCGCGATGCTCAAGCCAAGTGGATCGCACGCCTTTTGGCAGTCTTCAAACGCGGCGATCATCCGCTGCCAGATCGCCTCTGTCATTTCCGCCGCGGGCGTGAAGCCCGCAAACAGCCTCACTTGAGTCGCACCCAACCGGTGCGCCAGCCGGATTTCCTCCAGCGTGCGCTTCACCATCCTCCCATGCGCCTCCGCATCCGGCAGCGTGAAATCATTTTCCAGACAGCACTGGGAGGCCACGATCCCAAATGCGGTGCCGAGTCCGCGGAAGCGCTCGACCTCGTCATCTTTCATCCCGGACCTCAAGCGTCCCGGAAAATCCCCTCCGATGCCAAATTCCAAGTGATGGAATCCAAATCCCACCGCGATTTCGAAGTGCCTCTTCATCGGCAGTTCGCGGAACCCCCACTCCCCGCAACCAATCAAAATGTGTCTGGTTTCCAAGGGCGGGGGGCAATTCGCGTTCATCGATCAAAATCGTGATTGACTAATAGAAACATGTTCGATATATAGAACGCAAGAAAAAAAACAACCGTCTTTTGTCGGGATGAAAAAAGAAGCCATTGAAACCAACCATCAGGTTCCGGCGCTCGAGCGAGGGCTGCGTATCCTGGAGCTGCTGGCGACCCGCCCGGACGGGATGCGGATGCGAGAGCTTGCCGACGTTCTCAATATTCCGGCCAACAGCGTCTTTCGCATCACCGGGGCTCTGGAGAATTTCGGTTATCTCGAACGGGACTCGAACGACATGCGCTACCGCATGACACGCAAACTCCTTGCTCTGGGCTACTCAGCGCTGGGTGAAGACCGCTTGGTGGAACAATCTCTCGATCTCATGAAAAGTCTCCGGGATGAATCACAGGAAACGGTTCTCCTGGGCGCCCGGCATGACGTGGAGGGATTCGTTCTGGAACAAGTGGCATCCCTGAAAGCGGTGAAATTCCTTGTCGATCCAGGAACACGTTTTCCGCTTCACACGTCTGCGGCAGGAAAGGCTATTCTTTCCGCCCTGCCGAGAGCAGAACGCGAAAGCATACTCTCCCGCCTGAACTATAAAAAATTTACTGCTAGAACGCTCGATTCGAGACGCAAACTCGAACAGGAGCTTGAAAAAACCATTGCCCTCGGCTACGCCGTTGACATCCGCGAGGAAATAGAGGGCCTCCACTGCGTGGGGGCGCCAATCTTCAACCATCACGGATATCCAGTGGCCGCGCTCTGGGTCACCGGTCCCAGCTTTCGGTTTCCCGAAAAACTCTTTCCCGCGGTTGGCCGAAAGGTGGCGGCTGCGGCAGCGAGCATCTCCCGACGCAAAGGTCACCAATCAACCTGACTCCATGAAACAACCCTCACGCATCCTTGTCATATGCCGGAAGCAACCCGGACGCGCCGTTGCCGGAATTTCCTGTTCCTCTTCTGGTTTCCACGACTTCGCCCAACCCCCGCTGTCCATATTAACTCGGGTTCTTCCCTCTGCGAAAAGCGCGACCCCAACCGATACGGCAAAAATATCCCTTGCGTTTTCGAGAAAATGGTGAAAGCTTTAATCGTTCGCCATTCTTCCTGATTTCTGATACTTGATCAACTCCCCCTATGAACACACATCCTGCAAAAGGAAATGAGGTCTGGCACGGGTTCCGGATGCCGCGAACACGACCATCCTTCTTCATCGGGTCCGGAGAGAACCCGTTGCGATCCGGTTTCAGTCTGATCGAACTGCTCACGGTGGTTGCTGTATTGGCTGTCATAACCGGAATTTCCACGCCCGCACTGGTCGGGAGTTGGCAGGGGACCACTATCGCGAACGCGGGCAACCAGATCGCCGATCTCACAGCGCAGGCCCGCCAGACGGCGATGAGCAAGAATGTCCTGGCGGCTGTCGTTTTTGCGCAGAATGTTCCGGGCGTGGAAGGCCGCGCACTGGGGCTGATCGAATATGGGCCGGAAAGGAAATGGAAAACCGCCGGGGGATGGACGGTGTTGCCCGAGGCGGTTTATGCCACGAACAACTCTGTCCAATCCCTGCCAGCCGCGACCCTGACTCCCGATCCGCAGATCACCTTCCGCGGCAAACCGATTACACCCGGCAGCGTCTTGGTTTTCTATCCGGATGGGAGGATGCACAATCAGGCGACCGGCCAACCCGTCAAGGTGCGAGTGGTGGCCGCGAGGGACGCGAATGCTCCCGATACGGCGGTGAATTACTACGACATTGTCTTCAATCGCGACAACTCGGGCTATCGGATTACCCGGCCTTAGTAAGGCGTCACGATGAGCACATTTACTGAGAAATCCCTTCGCGAGGAGCCGGAAAAATCTTCCAGGCAGATCGCAGCACGCCGGTGGTTCCGAACCGGGAGATTCCGGGCGGACACTCCGGACGGACGGATTCCCTGCCCGGCCGGCTTCGGGTTGGTCGAGGTAGCGATGAGTCTGGGGATCGTGTCCTTTGCTTTGCTCGCGCTATTCGGACTGATGAGCGTCGGCCTTTCTTCCGGCAAGACCTCGCGGGAAGACATGATTTGCACCGGGCTGGCCATGACTGCCTTTTCGGAGTTGAGGGGGCTTCCCTTCGTCGATCTTCCCACCGGCACAAATTTTTACTTCACTTATGAAGGCGGCCGTCTTTCCACCTCCAACAACGCCTACTACGAATGTAGCGCCAGTGTTTCGGATTCCACTCTGCCATCGGATTTCGGCTATTTGCGGCGCGTCCGATTGGAGATTGTCTGGCCCGTGGGCGCTGTTGCGGCCAATCGGCAAACGAATGCCCTTGAGACGCATCTGGCCCCCTACTGAGGCTCTGTTCCATGCAACCCTCCAGAACCGCCAGCGCATTCACCCTCCTCGAGATGCTCGTGAGCACAGTCGTTTTCATGCTGTTGGTAGCGCTCCTGCTCAGCCTCGTCTCGAATGTCAGCCAGGTCTGGCAACGCGCGGAAGCCAATAAATACCGCCAGCAGGCGGCCCGGCGTGCGCTGGAACTCATCACGCGTGATCTGGAATCTGCCGCGTTTCCGGTTTTCTCGAACAGCGTGCTGCGGTTTCAACTCAATCCCGGGGTTGCCGGCTACGAAAATCCCTCCGCGGCCTTCTGGCAGGGGGCGAGTTCGGGTGATCCGGAGAACGGTGATCTGCGCGATGTCGGCTATTTCGTGGCTTGGACAACCAACAGCGGGGGAGCTCCGATCGGAGAACTCCGGCGCTTTCAGCTCGGGGCGACCAACGCGGAATCCACCCTGCAAAGCTCCGCCAACACTATCACCAGCGCAAAGCTTGAAGCCTATTCCCCGGGCTCATCCAGCCCGGATGGCGATGGATTGGTGGCGCAACACATCATCGGACTTTGGATCAGCCTGTTTCATGGCACGAATACTATCGCGGAAAGCGTGGCATCTTACGACTCGAAGACTGTCGGTGCGCAGCAACCCACTTTTGCGCAGGTCTCCGTCGCCGTCATGGACCCGCGCGCTGTCAATCGCCTGCCAGGTGCCGGCGCTGTGACCGGCCTATACACGACCAACGCAGATGCGCTGGCTTCGGCGCTCAACCAGCAGTTCAATGCAGGCGTCGAGATCTACTCAACCAGGGTTGCTTTGCCCGCTGCCCGGCCATGAAGCCGCCACGCACACGAATATCAAGCCGTCGCGGCGCCGCGCTCGTTGTCGTTCTCAGCGTGCTCATCCTGCTCACCGCCATCGTGGTCGCCATGACCGTCGCCATGCGAATGGAACGCCATGCCGCGCACTATTATTCGGAGCGGGCCCGGGCCGACCTCTTTGCCGCGGAAGGGGTCGAGGCCATGAAAGCTGTGATCCAAAAAGCAACCGCCCCGGGGCGCGGTTGGATCAGCATGCCGGGCCGCATCGTCTCCTGGCCGACCAATGCGCCGGGCACGGTCACCAACAGCGATCTCTTCTCCGGCCCGGCCTCCGCAGGCGACACGAACGCACCGGACCTCAACCGGTGGGTTTTCACCGAAGATGAGAAAACGGCCATCAGCGGATCCGGCGACACGAACTCATCGATGCCGGTCGCTTGGATCTATGTGTTTCAGGACGGAACGCGCAGCACCAACGCATCCCTTTCCCCCAACAATCCCGTCATCGGACGCTATGCCTTTTGGACGGACGACGAAAGCAGCCGGATCAATCTGAACACCGCCAGGAAAAGCTCGGGAAACACCAACGTCTCGTCCGCCCACCCCAGCCGGGTGGATTTGCCGGCCATTCCCGGCCTCACGGAAGCCGATGCGGACATGATCTACTCCGTCGCGACGAACACGCCGTTCAACTCGCCCGACGAGGCCCGTCGCCTGCCCGGCCTCGCCGCCATTTTTTCGACGAATCGATTTGCTGTCACGCACTACAACCATAGCCCGGACCTCGACCCCTGGGGCAATCCCAAGACCGTTCTCACAACCCACAAGGAATACGCGGGATCCCAGCCGTTCCTCGACATCTTGGTCGATGGCAGCACGCAAAATACGGATCCAGGCTTGCTCGCCAACGTTTCCCCGGCAAAATTTCTCAGCGCTTGGGAGCGGGTGCAGCAAATGCTCCGACTCGAGGGCGGCTTCCCGGCGTCCGGATGGCCTTACGGCAGGAGTTTCTCGCAAAAATACGGCACAACCAACTCCTCCCAGATCGCGCTGGACATCATCGAATACGTCCGTTCCGCGGAATCCGCCCAGCCCGTCGTCGAGGCCATCCGGGTTCTTCCTCCTTCTGGGGGAGATCCGCGGGCAAACGGCGCCATTATCGGCACCGTCCGGCGTCCGATGATCACCGAGATCGGCATTTGGTTCAGCGACCTGATCGCCAAGAGCTATTTCAACATAGTGGTGAAGGTCGAGCTTTACCTTCCCCCTGATTACGGCGTGGACAGCGTCGATCTGAGCGGCCAGTCCTTCCGCCTCGACGGGCTCAGCGAGCAAAAAGTCTGGAACCTTTCGGACTCCACTCACGTGAGCCTGTCTCCGAATACCCTCACCCTCGCCAAGGGGACCTATCTTGTCGCAACCTGCACGGACACCATACCGAGTGGCGGCGGCGGGTGGGCACGCTCCGCGGAGAGATCCCTCCGACTGGTGCTCTCCGCCGGTGCGTCCGGCGGCGCTTGGGGGCAAGCCACTCCTGTTTGGGAACTCATCCCGCCCCAGGGCTCGGGGAATCGGATCCTTTACACGCCGGATAATGTCGCAGTTCCCGTGGAATCCATCACATCCGCGCAGGTCAGCGATCCGCGCGTGAACAAACTTCAGCTAAACTGGACGCAAACCAACTCTTCGTTCGGCGCGCGAAACGTCAACTGGAACGACAGTGTTGTCGCCGCTCCCCCGCAAGATGTCACCGGAGCGCCCGCCCGCGAAGCGAGTCTCATTTTTCCGAACATAAAAAAATCAACCTCACATCCCCGTCTCATGGTGGAATCCGTCTCGGAATTAGGAAGAGTCGTTACAGGTGCCGCCACAGTGAATGTTCCGTGGCGCACTCTGCGCATGCGCCCGACTCCCGCATCCGAAGAACCGCCCGATTGGGCGCTTTTCGACTTTTTCCGCGCCCCCGTTCACCCGGCTAACAACGCCTTATATTTTCCGAGTGCCGGGACCGCAGCGGGGCGAATCAACATCAACTCTGAAATTAGTCCGTTCACTAATATTACGAGGTCGGCCCCTTTCGACGCCTTGATCACAAACGGCAGCGGATTAAGCGCTGCCGCGAGGTCGAACATCATCGAGCGAACCTACGAAGTCGGGGCGAAGAATTACGGCGGCACCAACGGCTATTTTTCCGTGGGAGAACTCGCACAAATTGCGGGGGTTTCCACCAGCGAAGCGGCCGAATCCCATCTCAAGGGTTTGGTGGATCTTGCCTCGGTCCGGGGAAATGTCTTTCGCGTTCACGCCATCGGTCAGGCGATCAAGCAGACCCCTTCCGGGAAATTGAACATCCAGGCCGAAAAATCTGCCGTGGTCCTGATCGAGCGCCAAGAAGATGCCGGAACGATCAAATGCCGCACGGTTTTCTGGAAAACTGTCCCGTTCTGATCGATGGCGTTTGTTCCGTCAAAAAGCCCGCCCGTCGTCTTGCGGCGCACTACGACTGATTAATGCCGGGGTGGAAATCTGTAAATCTGCGCGGTTCCCGATGGCACGTCGAAGGTCTTGCCGCTACGCAGTTCTCCAGGCTGAAGATCGAGAGGAACCGTCGCACCGAACACCGGATCGAGCTGGAATTTGAAGGCTTGGTCGAGGAGACCGGCTTTCACCGTCACCCGTCCATCCGGCGATCCGGAGTTGTAAATGACTAGCAGGCGGGATTCCGGATAATAATAGACATGTCCGCCCGGGGTGGGAGAGTCGAGCCGGGTGAAAACGTCCATTTTCCCCGAGGCCGCGTAGATCAGGCGCTTGACGAATTCGTTGAATTGCGGGCTCCCGGCTTCGTAACCGCTCAGATAGACCGCCAGGCCCTTGTCAAAATGATGCTCGCTTGCCATGGCGCCTTCCGGGCTTCCCGCAACGAGCTCTGCGCCGTCGAGCGTGACCCTGCTGGTGGTTGTGACCGATGACCGGCGTCCTTTTTCCAGGCCGCCGCCGAACTTTCCGTCGAGGGTCATGGGAGTTCCGGAGAGGATTTCCGTCTTTGCCGCCCGTTTGGAAATGTCGATGTATTTCCGTGCCGCGTCGCCCACGTTGAAAATGCCAAGACCCGCCAGCTCGTCGGCGGGCCCGACATATTTGATGCCCAGGACATCCTGGAGCAGACACTTGCCGTCTTTGACGGCGGGAGCGTCCACACCAACGAACCCTCCCCCACGCCGCACAAAATCCCGAATGAGGCCGGCCGATTTTTCCGACCAATAACTGCCGCCGCTCCACGAACTTCCGGCTTCGCCGACGTTCAGGATCACATCCGCGTCGGCGGGGATACCGTTCATTTCGATTTCGGTCAGCGAGATGAACCTGGTGCGGATGGGCAGATCCACCAGTGCGTCGAATATCCTCTGCGAGGGATTGGTGGAATACGGCGCGCGCGGCCAGGAGCGAATCTCTCCCCAAGCGTTGAGGACATAGAGATTCAGCAGGCCATCGTAAGCCACGGCGGAGTTCAGGTGCTTGTGCAGCCCGCGGAATTCCTCAAAGACGCCTTTCACCGTCTTTCGAAGTTCCGGACTTTCAGTCAGGTCCATGTTTAGGTTCGAATCGGCCACGGTCAGTCCGTCAGGGAACCGGAGCAGAGCCGCCTTCTTGGCCTTAAGCCACACGCCATTGATCGAATCTTCCGAGGAATTGCCATGGACCCAAACCCGGGCGATGCGCGTGGCCTTTCCGGAAAAATCCATCAGCCGCCGGATGTCCATTGCGCCGTTGGTGGGCAAATCCAAGCCGTCGTAACCCGCCCGGTCCACCGAGCCCGCATAGGGCTCGATCCCGATCCAGCCGTCACCCCAGAAGAATTTGACCGTTCGTCCCGCCGCATGGGCGTGGTCGGTGTAGGCTTTGGCGAGATCCTCGGCGTTGGCCATCGTGAACGCCATCCAGTCGAGATAGCCCTGCAACGGCGGATCGTCGGAGGTGTAGCGGATGCCGTCGGGAAGAAACCACATCGGATCGAAGGACTTTCCGGTTTGCTTCTCGAAGGCGTCAATTTGCCGGAGGCTCGTTGTGGCACCATAACTATACCAGTCGTTGGCGGGCTTCGCGCCCGAATGGCTCGTGTAGGCCAGATGGATGCCGCGCAGGATGTCTCCACCGGCGTCAATCGCCCGCTGCACGCTGTCCATGCAGATGGGACGGACTTCGGGAAGCGTTTCATCGACCCCTGCGGCGACCGCTCCCGGCAGAAAAATCACCGAATACGAGTGGTCGGGTTTGCTCTTCAGGGTCACTTTTTCATCGGCAAATTTCCAGTCCGAAGCCGGCACAATTTCTCCTGCGGTGCGGTCGAGCACCCTCCAGAACCGGTCGGGCCGGGTGTTGAAATCGAAGGCCGTCTTGCTTTTGTTTTTCGGCTTGGCCGTCCCGATCCGGGCCATTGCCCAGGCTCTCAGGTCGATGACGAGTTCTTCAGACCCGGCCTTCGCGGGATCGGTGATCTCGAAGCGCTCGACCCGCCAGGATGGGTTTTGAGCCCCCAGTTCCAGGCTTTTCTCCTCGGGCACCCGTGGGCCGACCTCGGTCTGAATCACGTAACCAGCTGCTTTGGCTTCCTGGATTTGCTCCAGGAACTGAGTTTGGAGATCCGGCTTATTGCCGGTCGTAGCGCAATACCAGACGTGCGTCGCGCCGATCTCCTTGAGAATCTTTTGATCGATGGCCAGATACTTGGGAGAACGGCCCCAGCGCACGGTCAGTGCCGGGCCGTTGTCGCCATCGGCAATTGCGACCCCCTGCAAGCAGGCGAAGATTCCGATGACACACAGCTTCATAGAACTCCCGGGAGACACCATGCGGATCCTTTACGTCATCCCTCCAGACGTGACGGCTTTGCCGGCCCGCCACCCAGAAACTATCGTCTGGCGGAGTGGAACGGCGAGGCGGGAAGGCCCTCTTTGTTGTAAAGGTTCGCCATCGGTTCGGGCGAGCCCGTCCACGCGTAACGAACCTCCGTCGGCTTCGGCACCTCATCGCTCCAGACCACCACGGTGTTGTCACGGATCTCGGCCTTCGCCGGACGAAACACGCCGTCCGATCCGGCGATCTCGAAGGCGTTCAATTGCGCGTCCGGTGCTTTCTGCGTCTCATCGGGACTGGTGGGAGGCGCGGCGCCGATGATCAGGCCTCCGCCCACATGGTCGAAGGTTAGCACCGCTTTGCCGTCCTCGATCCGCAGCGATTTGAAAATGGGCCCGGAATAAACGAGATCCTCCCCATACGCGACATGCCGGGCCGCAAGGGCGAGCCTCCGGCCGACATCGAGCTTGTCCGGGGGATGGATGCTCTTGTGACCGATGTCAACGGTCACCGCCATTCCGGTATTCGGGACAGCAAGCGTTTTCAATTGGGCGTTCCTGAGGTAGCACCAGCTCGAATCCGGTCCCGGCCTGTTAAACCCGGCCAACTGGACGAAGAGAAACGGAAATTCGCCCTGACCCCAGCGCTGGCGCCAATCCGCGATCATCGCCGGAAACAGCACCACATACTCGTCCGCTTTCTTCCGCGGGCCGCTGTTGTTTTCACCCTGATACCAAATGACGCCCTTAATGCCGAATGAGATGATCGGCGCGATCATCCCGTTGAAAAGAACGACGGGAACATGCGGATTGTCATCCGGGGCGGCGGGTTGTTTGGCTGGCTTTTTCGACGGATCTCCGCCCGCTTTCCATGCGGCCATCTCCTTCCTCCACTGCGGCAGGGTTTCGGTCCGGTATTTTTCCATCGCCGCCTGGATGTTGGTCTTGGCCTTCTCAAATCGCTCCGCGTAGGGAGACAGGTCGGGCATCGATTGCAGCTTTTCCAGGCTTGTCCACGATTCCGCCGCCGTCCCACCCCAGGCGGTCTCCACCAGTCCGATCGGCTTCTTGTATCGCTCGAAAAGCTCCCGCCCAAAAAAGTAGGCCACGGCGGAGAAGTTCCCGACCGACTCCGGCGTGCAGACCCGCCAGGTCCCCTTGCAGTCCTCCTCGGGTGAGAAGGCCGTCTTGTGAGCGACATTGAACAGGCGGATTTGTGGATAATCCGCCTTCGGGATCGCTTCGGCCGCATTGTGCGCCTCGCTCACCCGCACCCCCATGTTCGACTGTCCGGATCCGACCCAGACGTCGCCGACGAGGACATCCTCGAAGACGAGCTTGTTCTTCCCTGTCACCGTCATCGTCACCGGCTTGACTTGCGCAGGCAACCGCCCGAGCCGCGCCTTCCATTTTCCGTCCTTGTCGGCGGTGGCTTCCGCCCGCTGCCCGGCCACGGAAACGACGACTCTTTCGCCGGGATCCGCGTGTCCCCACACCGGCAGGTCCAGCTCCTGCTGGAGCACCATGTGATCACCGAAAATGGCGGGCATCCGGACCTCGGCACCCAAGTGCCCGATCCCCGCGACGCCAATCGTTACGACCGCGATTCGAAGTAGGTTTTTTTTCATAAAGTCTATTCAGTTGTTTGTCTTGATCTGCTCGATCATCTCCAGCAATTCCGCAGCGACAGCTTTTTCTGAATGAATCAGGTTCTCCCGTTCCCCGGGATCGCGTTCCATGTGGTAGAGCTGCATCGGCGGTGCTTCCATTCCGGCCATTTCTTCCGGCAACGACCACCCGCCGGATCCACGGCACACGACCAGCTTCCATGGCCCGCTGCGGATCGCAAAGTCGCCGTTGACCGAATGATGCACGACGGGACCGCGCGGCGAGCGGGAATCGACCGCCCGCAGTTTGGAGAGAAAGCTGACGCTGTCCCCGCCGGCATCGGCCAGGAGTTCCGCCGAGGTCATCTCCGCGACCGTCGCAAGCAAATCGGTCAGACAAATCGTCTCGTCGCAGGCACGTCCGGCCGGCACATGACCGGGCCACCGGGCAATAAATGGCACGCGGTGGCCTCCATCCCAGCAATCCGATTTCTGGCCGCGGTAGATCTGATTGCTCCTGTGCCCGTATTGCCTTTCGAAGTCGAAGTCATCGCCCCGCATGTGCGCGCCGTTGTCGGAGGTGACGATCACGAGTGTGCTTTCGCTCAGCCCGTTTCGTTCGAGCGCATCGAGAACGCATCCGACCGACCAATCGTGTTCGACGACGAAGTCCCCATACGGGCCAGCCGAACTTTTCCCCTCGAACATCGGACGCGGCACGTGGGGGGTGTGCGGGCTCGGCGTTGCAAAATAGAGGAAAAATGGCTTCTCCGGTTCCGTGTGAGCATGGTGATCGATGAACGCCTCCGCCCGCCGGGTCAGTTCCAACAGGCAGGTTTCATGCTGAAACCCCGGGCTCCGCACCCCGGCCCGCCACATGGCCGGCCGGCCGGAATCCTCCACGGTTTCCACCGGCAGTTCGGTCGCCCGGCCGTTTTGCACGTAACAATACGGCGGCATGTCGAGCGAAGCCGGCAGGATGAAGGACTCGTCAAATCCGGCCGTGTGTGGTCCCTCCGTCAACAGCTGCGTAAAATCTATGCCGGGATCCTCTGTCAATGGCCCATCGACCGCCGCCTGGCCGTCCGGCCAGGCCCAGCCAAGCCCGAGATGCCATTTGCCCACGCAGGCGGTCCGATAGCCTTGATCCCGCAGCAGCGAGGCCACGGTGGTCCGGCCCGCTTCGATCAACGGTGGCGAATAGCCCCACAGGACGCCTTTCTTCAGGCGGCCACGCCAGCAGTAGCGTCCGGTCAGGATGCCGTATCGCGTCGGCGTGCAGACCGCGGAGTTGCTGTGCGCGTCCGTGAAGACCATGCCTTCAGCGGCCAGGGCATCCATTCGTGGCGTCGGGATTTTCGACTCCGGATTCAAACAGGAAACATCCCCATATCCCAAATCGTCGCTCAGAACATAGACGATGTTGGGGGAAGGCAATGCACCCATGGATTTGCTTCAACTCCGGCAGATGGAACCGGACTAAACCAGGCGCCGCCTCTTGCGCCAGAGCACAAAAGTCAGGCCGATCCCGACCAGAAGCCAAGTCCTCGGCTCGGGTATCACCGCCACATCGTTGATTTTCATGATGGTTTCCAATTCGGACAATGTCTGAACGGAACCGTAAATACGAACATCGTCATAGTAACCTTGCGACGACCTGTTGGTCGTCCCGGCGAGGGAGTAGTTGAAGATCGCCAGGCGAAAAGCTCCAGGGTCGCCTGTATCGGTTCCAGCCAAAGTGGCGGTCCCCGCCGCGCTGAGCGTCGTGCCATTCCCAGTGTAATAGGCCACACTGTCGGTTGCTCCATCCCATGTCGCAGCAAAGAAAACCCAGGTATTGACGGCAAATGTGCCCGAAAGAGCACTTGCATTCGTCCCCGCGACACTGAGTGTAAACCCCGCTGTCGGAGACCCAAAAATATCGAAACCCTTGGCTCCCGCTCCGCCGTTGGTGTAAGAGATCATCCTTGCCGTCGTGCCTTGGGCGCCTGACATATTCACCCACATGCTGATTGTGAAAGCGGTGAGATTATCAAGCCCGGTCTGGTCCGTTGCGGGACCGTAGAATCCTTGGGTGTTGTTCAAGAACGCGTTGGGATTCCTGCCTGTCCATGATTCGCTGCCATTTACCGGCGGGAGGGAAGCATTACTCGCCACCGCAGGACTTGTGAATGTCCCATTCCATGCCGAGCCCAGACTGCCGCTGTTCGCGTTTGACTGGACTGAGGAAGCTCCGTCCGAAGTGTTGAATTTGTATTCAATCAACTGCGCCTCCACGGTTTCGGAGAAGGAAGCGACGAGGGTGACTGCGATGAGGATGGGAGTGATTTTTTTCATGACGGGGAGTGGTTGCTTAAAGCATTCATCTCGCGAAATTATTCTTTCGTCAACATTATTTTAAGAAAAAACGCATCAAATAATGTGTCCGCGACTCGCGCGATTCACTTGCGGGAATCCGGGTCCCGATCCGGTCGGCGACTCTCCGACCTCCACACGCGGGGCGCGCGTGCTCCCCGGCAAGAGAAGCTCGTGCCATGGGTATTTCGTGTTCTCAAGATCAAGGGATCTTGATGCGTTTGCCCGGATATTCTTTGTGACGAACAAGAATTTCTTCGCTCGGCGCGCAGGGCATACAAAACCCAGCATATGCCGGAAAGCCAAAATCTTCCGGAGATCTATTTTAAAACGACCGCCGTCTCTTGCGCCAGAGGGCAAAGGTCAGACCGATCCCGATCATGATCCAGGTTTTGGCCTCGGGAATCGCGCTGATGTTGATCTCGTAGTTCGTTCCGTTCAGTCCAAATGTGTAGTCCGAAACGCCAAGCGCGCTCCCGTTATAGGTGACACCGGCCAGAGTGAACCCGGCGGTCGTGATATTTGAAAAAATATTGTAGGCGGTTCCGGTCAAAAATCCCGCGCCCCCGGTAATATCCAGAGTCACATTCCCCGAGCCGCCCAGCCAGTCTCCGGATGTCGTGAACGCAACCAGGTCGGAACTGGTTCCCAAGGTCAGCGCCAGGTGGGAGGACGCCCCGAAATTCACTTTGCTCGCGCCTGATGCGTTGAACGTCAGTGTGCCGGTTGCCGCGGTCAAATCTCCCGGACTCAACGTGCCGTTGATGGTCACATTGGTTCCTGCCGTCGGGGCGATGAACCCCCGCCCGCCCAGTGTTCCCGCGCTGTCAACAGTAACAAACCCGGTCCCGGTTCCGGAGCCGGATGCGTTGCTGACAAGGAGGGTGCCTGTACTGACGGTGGTGCCCAAAGTGAACGTGGCACCTGCTGCTCCTGTGATGGTCCAAGTACCCGAATTCGCTTTCAGAATACCGAGCGTTCCATTGCGGCCAGTGGCTGTAATTAGTGTTCCGATCCCACCGGATGATGTATTGGCATTGGTGTTGCTACCACCCAAGGTGACTATGGTGCCGTCGCTCCCGGCAGTCACGACTCCACTCAGCGAAATCATACTCGTCGCATCCGCTCCGTTGCTGAGCACCGAATAAGCTGCCGCCACTCCCCTCACATTCAGGCCCGCCGTGATAGTCTGAACTGTTGTCACGGAAGAAGTCGTTTGAATCGAGCCATTCGTACTCAGTTGGAAGCGCCCGCCGCTTCCCGTCAGTGTGAAGGCACCAACGGAAGAACCACTAAATAGAATACTGTTGAGACTGCGGTCAGCCGTCAGCAAAACAGTCGTGTTTACATTGTTGTCAAACGTCGCCAGGCTTGCATCCGTGCCACCGGCAGATGCGCCTGCGACGATCCCACCAAGCCAGTTTCCTAAAGTAAGCCAGTTTCCGTCCGCCCCGCCGCCGGTCCAAGTTCCGTTTGCCGCGTGCGCGCGTGAAACCAAGGTCATACAGGACAGAAGAGCCAGCGCTGAGAAAAGACGCGGACGGATGGACAGAACTGCAGGGGATGTGATATGAAACAGGGGTTGTGTTTTCATGGGGAAGTCGAAAGTTGGTTAAAGCATTCACCGCCTCCAAATTTCCGTCAATATTTTTCTCCGTAGTTATTTCCCTCTCGAAATGAGGGAGAAACCGGGTAACGTCTACTTTTTGCATTCTTCCGATGTCGTCACTCAAACAAATTGCCAAGGAACTCCATGTCTCTGTCGCGACGGTGTCGAATGCGCTGAACAATACCGGGCGCATTGGCGATCAGCTCAAGAGGCGCATTGTCGAAACGGCGGAGAAAAAGAATTATCGCCCGAGCGTCCACGCGCGGGTGCTGCACGGGAAGCGGCTTTCCATCATCGGGCTAATCGTTCCCGGAATGAGGGACGGGTTTTGCCAGCATCTGTTCGACGGGGCCGAGCAGGTGGCCCGGGAACATGGATACGACCTGCTGTTTGCCATTTCGCGGGGAAAGCTGGAGAACAATCTGTCCGCCATGAGGCGATTCAGCCAACTGCACATTGCCGGGGTGATTTTTCAACCCAGCATGAACGAGGATTCCGGCGTGATTCACAAGGAAGCCGAAAAGCTTCTCCTCCCCCACGTGGTGACCTACCGGCGGAGCATGGGCGATCCCAGTCCGGGTGTCCTCGTCGATTTCGCCTTGGGGGTCCAGCTCGGCCTGCGTCACCTGGCGGAACTCGGCCACAAGAAAGTGGCTTTTCTCCACCAGGCGGGAGCCTCCGGACAGGAACACATCATCGCCCGGTCGATCGTGCCGGGATTTTGCGACACGATCGGCATGAAGGGAGTTACCAGTTCAGCACCAAATCTGGAATATTTGCTGCGGACCGGGATCACCGGAATTTTCTGCGACCAAGACAGCCTTGCAAACAAGAGCATCGAACGGATCAGGGAATTCGGCAAGTCCGTCCCGACAGATGTCTCTGTCCTTGGTTTTCGCGACAGCCTCGAAGCTCTCGTCGGCCGACCCGCTCTGACGACCATCCATGTGCCGATGTTTGACATTGGGGCTTCCGCAGCCAACCTCCTGATCCAGCGCATTGGAGACGATGCGGAGAAGGCCAATGTTTCCCCCTCCCGACTGACGGCTGAATTGCCGCCTCATCTTGTCGTAAGGGAAAGCACGGCCACAGCTCCCCAAGCCAAAGCCCCCAAACGCACGGTTCAGAAAAAGCGGGTTCCCGCCAAGTCGAGCCAGAGGTGAGTTCGCAAGACAACCAGCTCGGCGAGCAGGGATGTTCCTATGGGACCACCACGTTTGCCGCTCCAGGCAGAAGTGCTGGAACGGGACATTTCGTTTGGATCATCCCGAAAACCGCGTTACGAGACGCGTTCCATGTTCCGCTGAAGGAAACCCCGTTCTTGGGATGATATCTCTTCATGCTCGCTGCTGACGACAAGGTTCCGCTCGTCGATGACGTTGAAATAATAAACCGTGGTTGCGGGCGGCAGTGCCATGGTGGCTCTCCGGGCGCTCGTGTCCAGATCGGCAGGAATTGTCTGCCAGCTTCGCTCGCGCCATATTCCTGTGTCTGTTGTATAATTCAGCTCGACCCCTGAGATGTGAGCCGGGCTTTCAAAGGAGATCCAGGCATTGAGCCCCTCGCGACCACACTCCGCTATCTTCGCAAAGCCTGCTCCGCCCTTCAGCAAGGCGTTGGCCATTGCGTGAATCTCCCTGGGATTTTCTCCCGGACCATGGTGACCGTGGGGCATGCCAACCCGCACACACAATACCGTCTCGGCGGCTTTTGACAGTCGGTAGGATTTCTGCAAAGAGTCCAGTGGAAAGGCGTGATCCGTGGTTCCGGTCACCCACAGCATCGGCATTTTTGCGCGACGAAGATACACCGAGGGATCCCACACCTGTGCCCACCTCAATGCTTTCTCCGGCCCCATTTTCTGAAAATCGCCCAGCCACGAGGAGTTGTCATACAGGAATCCGCATCCATAGACAGGAGCGGCAAACTGGAATCTGGAATCAACGCCAGCCGCAATGCATGCCAGATATCCGCCCCACGATATGCCGGTCAGTCCGATTTTGTCCTTGTTAACCTGCGGAAGCGATCCGATCAATGAATGGGCCAGGAGGACATCCGCCACCGCATGATAAGTCCACTGATCCTCGATTGGTTCGTCGATCTGATCGAACCCGCCCCAACCCGGAGGGCCTCCGTATTCGTGGCGCCGGTGGGGGTTGCCCTTACCGCCGCTGATGCAGCCGCAGGTGTCCATGGCGATGGCTGCATAGCCGCGGCTTACCCACAACCGAACCCAGTCGGCATGCGCCGAGCCTCTGCCGCCATGAACCAACACCATCGCAGGAACCTTCTTTCCATTTCCGATTTTTGGCGCGCCGAAGCAGGCAAATACCCTGGTCGGCTTTCCTTTCCACGGAAGTCCTTCGTAGAAGATTGTCTCGATTTCACCAGCGCCTCCGACCGAACCATCAAATACCCTAGGAACATTTCGAAGCGATGAAATGTCCCAAGAGGCAGGCTCGCTTCCCGTGACACCGTGAAGATCCTTGAACTTTTTGCGCATTTGTCCGTTTGAATAGCAGTCCTGCAAACTATCCGTTTTGCAGCACGCTCAATACGTTGTGCTCCGGGATCTTGATAGAGCTCCCCGGACGCCCTCCACCCGTTACGAGTGCAATCATTTCCCGTAAATTGCTATTCCTCATCCAGCAAGTCGATAACATTACTTAAAGCATTCATCATGGAAAAGATTTCTCATTTTTTGAGCGGCAGGATGCTGGGCCATTGAGTTTTTTGTCATTGGGCAGAAGCGCCAGCCTCAGGGCATTGCAATTCAACGCTTCGATCACCTCGAAATCCTTCTTCAGCCATTCCGGCGGATTCCGACACCATGATCGTCCACTCTCGCAACCCGGTTGCTTTTACTTCTTCGCAGGAAGGGTGCTCTCAATGCATCCGGCAACCTTCTCCGCGATGACCCTGGATCCCTTGCCGGTAAAATGAACGTTCAAGGGGAGTTGTAATTCTGAAAGCCGGTCCTTGGTCAGGGCATGGAGGTCGTCGATCAACACCCCGTTTTCATCCATGATTTCCCGTGCGGCGGCGTTGTATTTCTCCACCTCCTCAGGCAGGCGACAGGGGGTTACGCCGGGCGGAAAAGTCGTGGTCGTGGCAAAGATCAACTTGGCGCCGGTCGCTTTCATTGCGGCCACCAACTTCCGGAGATTCACCTTGTATTCTTCCACGGATATTTGAGGAGGAACTTCCGGGCCGGTTTGCCCGGTCTCGCGGTTGATCCGAGCAAGATCGTGCAATCCCCAGTTGAAATGGATGACATCCCACTTGGGAGCCAAGGCAAGCCACCGGTCGATGGACTCGATCCCGAATGTGCTCTTGCTGCAGTTCTCCGGCTTCGTGCCGTTGTCTTTGACCGGACGGAAGACATTCGCTCTGCCCTTCAGCAATTTCCGGACGTCCAACGTGTAACCGATGGAAATCGAGTCGCCCAGGATCAGAGCATTCGGCAATGCCGGATCGGCCTCCACGGCCCACGAGACTTTGGCAGCTTGCTTCTCAAAAGACCCGGGTTCCGCCGCTGAACCACACGCTGCTGCTTCCAACACCATTGTGGCGACCAATATTCGTTTCATCGTTTTCATTTTTGTTTCCTTTTCTTTGATGGCGCCAGCCGCACCGCACATCGCGTGCGCCGGTTTCTCTCCCGGTGTCGGCACCAAATTTCTTAAAAACACACCAACCCAAAAATCCCCCCTGGCAATGAGGAATTCCCTCATCCGGCCTCTCGATACCATTGCTTAATGCATTCATCAACCCAAAAATATCCTTGGGCTGAAATTCGTGAAGCAAAGAATGTTCCCGGCCGGTTCCAGAGGGAGCCGGAAAAAAGAATGACAATTGGACTTGATGAATGCTTTAAGCTCCGGTATAGACACATTCCTATGAGGAACACATTTTTAAGTGGAAAGATCGCCCTCGTGACAGGCGGAGCCAAGGGCTACGGGCGGGGAATTGCCAATCAACTGCAGGCCGCCGGAGCGCATGTCACCATCACCGGCAGGGATAAGAAGGCCCTCACCGCCGCTGCGGCCGAGATGGGAGTTTCCGCCCTGCAAGCCGATGCCGCGTCGGCAAAGGATTGGGACCGGGTCATGGCCCATATGGCCAAAACCCATGGCGGTCTCGATATCCTTGTCAACAATGCCGGGGGGGTCATCAAGGTTGCTCCCGTTGGAGAGCAAACGCCAGAGACAATTGCCGAGTGCATCGCGTTGAATCTGACAGGACCGATCCTTGGATCAAGGGCGGCCCTGCCTTTGATGGAAGGACGCAAGGGCTGCACTATCGTCAATATTTCGAGTCTTTGCGATCGGGAATCCTGGCCGGGGTGGGCAGTCTACGCGGGTGCCAAAGCCGGCCTCAAGCAATTCTCCGAAGGTCTCTACGTCGATGTCAGGTCCCTGGGAATTCGCGTGACAACAATCACGCCCGCCTGGGGGCGAACCGAGTTTCGCTCCGCTGCCAATTTGGAGGATTTTGATGAGAGCACCGCTTCAAGAGTCACTCAACCGGACGAGATGGGGCGGGTTGTCGCAGAGGCCTGCGCGCTTCCGGATCATTTGTGCACCCTCGATCTGACACTCTTGCCGATGGTCCAGGAAATTGTGCCGCTTTAGCACGGATGCGGTGAAGTTCCGGCAAACACGCACTGAAACATTGTATGAGATCTTCCTGAAAACCGAATGTCCAAATTCACGAAATTTGACTTGATTGTGGTGGGGGCTGGCAGCGGTGGCATCGGGGCCGCATGCAGTGCGGCGCGCGCCGGCCTGTCTGTTCTTCTTCTGGAAAAATCCAACACGTTGGGAGGAAACGCAGTTCGAGGGGGGGTTCATGTTTGGGCCAACGGTGCCGGGGGGACCGGTTTGCCGTTTGAGATCTACCTGAGGTTGCGGCAAATTCCCAGGGCCGTTGGGATCAGCCGGCTTTTTCGTCATATAAGCGATCCGGTCCGTGAAAATGGTGCCCCTCCCTTCCCGGGTGGAGAACTTCTGATCGATCCCGCTCTCACCTACCTGGATTCCCTGATCCGTTGCGGGTCCCCGGGCGGCCAAGCCCATTACGACTACGTTCGCAGCAAATGGAGGGAAGTGCCCTTCGAACCGGACGCCTACATCCGGGTCGTGCGCGAGATGTTGGACGAGACCGGTGGCTGCAAAGTGCTGCTGAACTCGGCTTTCGTTGCTGTCGAACAGACCGGCCGGCACATCGATGCCTTGGTCCTCGCCAATGGCGAACGCATCAGCGCGCCATTTTATGTGGACAGCACCGCCGATGCACTGCTGGCTCAGGCCGCCGGAGCGGAGACCATCATGGGCCAGGAGTCCCATTCCATGTATGGTGAGACCCTCGCGCCGGCGAAGTCCACAAACCTGGTTAATGCCACCTCGCTGATCTATAGAATCACCCCAAGTGACACCGATGCGGTCGAACCGGCTTCCGGGGACTTGCCCCGAACCTGCTGGTGGGCAAATTCCTATCCATGCGCCTGCATCACACAGTATCCCGGCGGTGACCTGAATGTGAACATGCTGCCGACCATGCTCGGGGCGGAAGTCATCGAGCTCGGATATGCGGCAGCGTATGCCGAGTGTCGCCGAAGAGTCTTGTCGCATTGGCTCCACATCCAGACCAGCAATCCGGAATTTCAGTCCTACCGGCTCAAGTGGATTGCTCCGGGTCTGGGTGTGCGGGAATCCCGCCGCATCGTTGGCCGTTATGTCCTGACCGAGCATGACCTTCGGGCCGGCCTGAGCGGCCAGAATCACCCGGACATCGTGGCAATCACCGACCATTCGATTGATGTCCATGGCGGCAACCGACACCTGACCCACGAGCAGCGCGAACTTCAGGAACCTTACGGGGTGCCATTCCGTTGTTTGCTCCCGCGGGAGATTGACAATTTGATGGTGGCCTGCCGCGGTGCCAGCTTCAGTTCCATTGCGGCATCGAGCTGCAGGCTGTCCCGCACCATGATGCAACTTGGCCAGGCTGCGGGCGTGGCCACGCATGTGGCCCTCTCGCATGGAAAAATGCTGATGGATGTTCCGATGGATGAAATCCGCAATCGATTGGCTGCCCAGCATGTCGAACTGGAATGGCCGCGTCCGAGCTTGCTGTCGTCCTTTATACGATCGGAAGAAGCGAAACTCTCGACGCTGCAACCTTGTTAACTCCTTTCGGTCAGAGGTCATCAGAAATTTGAAGTGCACTTTACCTCCACGGCTGGATGGTTCTGTCCCGGCAGAAATTTCGCGTCCGTAAAAAGCTCATTCGCCGCCTACAAACGAGATTTCCTGAGAGCCGATGTCCTTGCCGGTTTGACGGTTGCTGTGATGGGGGTGCCGCAAGCGATGGCCTATGCGCTAATCGCAGGTGTGCCCCCGATTTACGGACTCTACACAGCGATCATCCCCTGCCTGATCGCTGCGCTGACGGGAAGTTCGAACCATCTTGTAACCGGCCCGACAAACGCCATGTGCATGGTCATCCTGAGTCTCACCGTTTCGCTGCCGCAGAAGTATGGAATCGGGATCCTGCAGATCATCCTGGTGTTGACGTTCCTCACCGGTCTCTTCCAGTTTCTCTTCGGGGTGCTGAAACTGGGAGGGATCGTCAAGTATGTGTCCAACTCCGTCGTGGTCGGTTTCACGGCGGGTGCCGGCATCCTGATTGCCGCCAATCAGATGAAGAGCCTCATGGGAATCACTGTTCCTACTGGGCAAGGCGGACACCTCCTTGAGACGCTCTGGGCAACACTCTTACAGGCTCATCACACCAACCCATATGCTCTGGTTGTGGGATTGTTGACCGTGCTCATGCTGGTCGGGTTCCGGCGATGGGTGCCAAGAATCCCAGGTCAACTCGTGGCCATTGTCGTCCTTTCTCTGCTTGCATGGAGTATCGGGTGGTCTGAGACCGACAGTGGCGCCCAACGGCTCAACATCGTGAGCGACATCCAGCGGATCGTGCCGTCCCTGGACGTCTTCGGAGTTCCACATGCGCTCCTCCATCCCGACTTCGGTCTGATTCGAGACCTTCTGGGAGGAGCGTTGGCTTTGGCAATTCTGGGCCTGGTGGAATCGACTTCGATCGCCCGCTCACTGGCGGCTTCCTCGGGTCAGCGGCTCGACTTCAACCGGGAGTTCGCCTCGCAGGGCTGCGCGAAAATGGCCGGATCCTTCTTCCATTGTTTTGCGGCTTCGGGCTCGTTCACCCGCAGCGCGATCTGCTACCAGTCCGGCGGGCGCACCCGGGCGGCGGCAGCATTCTCCGCGGTTTTTACCGCGGCCGTCCTGATGCTTTTCGGTCCCTTGGCCAATTACATCCCTCTGGCGTGCCTGGCAGGAATCATCGTGGTAACAGCCTTCACAATGATTCAACGGGAGCGCCTTGTAATGACCTGGCGATCGGGAAACAACTCCCGGATCGTTCTGGGCGGCACACTCGCGGCCACACTCCTGATGCCTCTCGAGACGGCCGTGTTTGTCGGAGTGGCGCTGTCGATTGTGATCCTTTTGCGCATAACGGGGAAGCCCGATCTGACCCAGCTCGTGCAGCATCCCGACTACGGATTCGAGGAAGTTCCATTCAATCGCGCAGCTCCGTCTCCGGTCGCAATCATCAATCTGGAAGGTGATCTGTATTTTGCGGCAGCAGAAGACCTCGACTACGAACTCCTGCTGGCGCTCAAGCCCGAAACCCGTGTTGTCGTGCTCCGCATGAAGCGACTCCGCGCGGTTGGCAGCAGCGCGATGGCCATGCTCGAACACTTCCACATGCTCCTCAAGCACCGCAGCATCCAGCTTATCGTCTGCGGTGTCGAGGAGGACATGAGCAAAGTGCTCACCGGCTCCGGCGTAAGACAACTGATCGGCGAGCAAAACATCTTCTATGCGGACAACCGGATTTTCCAGTCCACAGAACTCGCACTAGCCCGTGCCATGGGCATCGTTGAGATGAACCGCGCGAAATCGGAGCAGGTTACAGCAGCCATTCAACAGGAAGCACTGCTTTCCACCACAGCGGGCGATCTGATGCAAAGGCGTTGTCTGAGGTTCGGTTCTCACCATCAGATCCGGGAAGCCATGTGGCTTGTCTCCCAATTCCAGAAGAAGATGAACACCGAGCATCCGCAAACCGTGTTTCTGCAGGACAGAGAAGGACGCCTTTGCGCCGAACTCACCATCCACTCGATACTTCGAGAACTCGCCCGCTCAACTCCGGAGAACTGCACCGCTGCGATGGACGACATGGAATTGGCTGGAACCCTGGCTACACGGCTTTTCAACAGTATCGAGGAGATTGCCCGAATGGACCCTGTGATGCTCAGACGGGAGACCCCGCTTGTGGAGGCGTTTGCTCATGCCGCCAGGCACACATTCCGGTCGATGCCGGTCTCCGATGCGCATGGCCGGCTCATCGGGGTCTTTGACGAAGTGGCGATGCTCCGCGGCCTGACAAAGCTCCTTCAGGCAGAACACCTGCATCGCATCAGCTCACCAACCGCGAAGGATCAGACCCCAGTTCTCGTTGCCCGATGACCGCAAAAGATCTTATCTCAAGCAAGTTTGTCCGGATCGGCGAGGCTCACTCCACCGCTGAAGCCGTCGGTATCGTCTTTGATCCGGCTTCCTCTTCACTGCGCGAAATCGTCATCGTCGTTCTCGCGGCAGATGGAGAATACCTCGGCATCATCGAGCCGCGGGACGTCCTCGCGAGCCTTGGCACCGAACTCTCGGCTGCGGGGGAGGATCCGATGGCCCAAATTTCTGCCATCCGCCGCGGACTCATGATCCCAGTCTGTGACCTCGCCCGAAGGGATATCCCGGCCGTTCGGCTCGACGACAACTTAGCCAGACTCCTTCAGGCGGCATCCCGCACTCAAGCATCCACCCTGCCTGTCTTCGACAGACAGGACTTTGTCGGCGTGATTCCCAGCACGGCCATCTTCGACGCGATCTGCAAACTCACGCTTTCCTCGGAAGCAACAGATCTTCCTTTCATGGCTCATGGGTAACAAGCCTCACAACCAAGGGAGTCCCAGGAAAAAGGGCAGGATTTTACAGTTGCCACGCGAGAACGGTTAATGCTTTAATCTTCCTGTGCGAATCCTTCGGTCAAATTTAAATCCGCCTCTTGGTTCAAGATCCGTTCCCCTCATGGGCCTGCTGGATGTGATTAATTTCGCGCATCAGGGGCCCAGAAGCTCGTCAAAGTGGAAATGCAGGAGCACAAGCTCCTCCCCGATCTTCTGCAGGCAATGAGAACATCCCTCGAATGCGAGCAAGGCGAATTGCAGCACGCAAAAATCTTCACCACGGCAACGGGAGAAGCCCGGACCTATCTGGCCATCGGAGCCAAGGAGTTGCCATAACATCACCATGTCACCACACCAACCACCCAACATCCTTCTGGTCATCACGGACGACCAGGGTATCGGAGACCTAGGTTGTCACGGTAACCCGGTCCTCAAAACCCCTCACCTCGACGCCTTTGCCCGTGAATCGCTTCGTCTCACCAATTTTCATGTGGGACCGACCTGCGCTCCGACGCGGGCCGGGCTCCTGACAGGCCGATACTGCAATTGCACCGGAGTGTGGCATACCATCATGGGGCGGTCCCTTCTCCGTCACGACGAGATCACTCTGGCCACCGTTTTGCGGAACCGTGGATACGCCACCGGACTATTTGGCAAGTGGCACCTCGGGGACAATTATCCCTGCCGGCCGCAGGATCATGGATTCACCGAAGCAATCTACCACCGCGGAGGCGGAATCGGTCAGATTCCCGACTATTGGGAAAACGACTACTTCGACGACACCTATTTCAACCGGGGACAACCCGAGAATCATTCCGGATACTGCACGGATGTCTGGTTTGATTTGGCCAAAGACTTTATCCGCCGACACCGGCAGGAGCCGTTTTTTTGTTATCTGGCCACCAACGCACCTCATTCTCCCTTCCAGGTGCCAGATTCCTACGCGGCCCCTTATCGAGGAGCCGTGCCAGACGAGCGCGCCCGCTTCTACGGGATGATCTCCTGCATCGATGAGCGGTTCGGAAACCTCCGCGCCTTTCTCGGGGAGCAGCAACTGGACAATGACACCATCATCATTTTCCTCGGGGACAATGGGACCGCCGGCGGTGCCCAAAGCGGAAAGGACCATTTTATTGTGGACGGCTACAACGCCGGCTACCGGGGAGTGAAGAACTCCCCATACGATGGCGGGCATCGCGTGCCGTTCTTTGTGCGCTGGCCGGCGCGTCAATGGTCGGGCGGCCGGGCGGTCAACCGCTTGACAGCCAATATTGACCTCATGCCCACGCTCCTCGAAGCCTGCGGCGTGCGGGCGACGGATTCTGAGCTGCACGGAAAAAGTCTGGTTCCACTTTTTGATGCCCCGGCCGCTTCGTGGCCGGACCGGGTCATCATCACCGATTCACAAAGGGTCGATCACCCGATTAAGTGGCGGAAAAGCGCGGTCATGACCGAACAATGGCGGCTGGTCAACGGACGGGAGCTCTATGATATCGAGTCGGATCCCGAACAGAAGAACGACATCGCCCCCGGGAATCCCGACATCGTGGCGAAACTACGGAATGATTACGAGCATTGGTGGGAAATCGTTTCGCTCCGCATGGGAGAATATATCCCCATTGTCATCGGTTCCCCGGAGGAGCCTGAAACCGTCCTGACATCCCATGATTGCCACGGAAAGGAAGCGGAGACGATCTGGGACCAACTTCAAGTCCGCCAAGGCCGGAGGGCGAATGGGTGGTGGGCGGTCAAAATCCAGCATGCCGGTCGCTATCGGTTGGAACTCCGTCGCTGGCCCAGGGAGGAAAACCTCCCGATTGGCGAAGGAATGGATGGTCCCGTGGGCCGCTACAACGGAGGAAAAGCTCTTCCCATCATCCGGGCAAGCCTGGCGATTGGAACCTGTTCCATGGATCAAAGTGTCGAGGAAGGGGCTGTTGCCTCCACCTTTGAGTGCCGCCTTCCCGCAGGTTTTTTCCGGCTGAAGGCGGACTTTCTCGCCGCGGACCAATCCCGCTATGGGGCGTATTACGTGTATGTCCGCCCGCTTGGGGTGGCGGAATGTCAACCAGCCTGTTGACCTCCCCGAAAACAATGCCCGGCAAACGCCCCAATATCCTCATCATGATGGCGGACGACCATCGGTTCGAGTCGATCGCGGCGCACGGGGATCCCATTGTCCGGACTCCCACCATGGACCGTCTCATCCAGGAGGGCACTTCGTTTACCCGCAACTGGCACACCGGCAGCTACAGCGAGGCCGTCTGCATCCCGACACGAGCCGCGCTTCACACCGGAACCCATGTATACGCGGCGAGCAGGCACAAGGACTTCCGCGACCACAACCCGCCGGACATCCATACCATCAACCCAAAACTTCCGACTTTGGGCCAGAACCTCCGGCAACAGGGATACTCGACCTTCCTCACAGGAAAATGGCACAACGACACCGCCTCGCTGAACCGCTCGTTTGGCGACGGGGCCAAAATTTTTCTCGGCGGCATGCATGACCATTATTCTACACCACTTTTCGACTTCGACCCCGATGGCCGATATAACGACCATCAAACCCATGTCACCGCACGGCACGACACCGAGCTTTATGCTGGCTCGGCGGTGGATTTTCTCCGCCGTTACAAAGGCGCGGACCCATTTTTCCTCCTGGTCGCCTTCACCTCCCCTCACGACCCAAGGCAAGCACCCGAAAAATACCGGAGCATGTATCGGGCTGGAGACCTTCCCCTGCCGGCCAATTTTCTTCCCCGACACCCTTTCGATCAGGGCCACAACTGCATTCGCGACGAGGAACTGGCGTCCTTCCCCCGCGAGGGGTCCGAGATACGCCGGCATCTTGCGGACTATTACGCGATGATCAGCCACCAGGACGACCAGATGCGGCTGATCTTGGAGGCCTTGAATGAGCGCGACGAACTGGAGAATACCGTGGTCGTTTATACGTCGGACCACGGCCTGGCCGTCGGCCAGCACGGCCTCATGGGAAAACAGAATCTCTATGAGCATTCTCTCAGAGTGCCGTTGATCTTTCGCGGCCCCGGCATCCCGAAGGGGGAAAAACGCGATGCTTTGACGCAAACCCCGGACGCCTACCCGACGATCTGTGAACTCGCCGGCGTCGCGGTCCCGGAAACGGTGAGCGCCAGAAGCCTCGTCCCGGTCATGCAGCGGCGGTGCCCGTCCCAGCGCACCCATCTCTTCAGCCTCTATTTCGACCTGCAGCGGGCCGTCTGCGACGGACGGTTCAAACTCATCCGTTACTACACCAGAAAATATGACGGCCTCGATCTGTCCCCGGGCAGCGAAGGCATCCAGCTCTTCGACCTTGAGGAAGATCCCTGGGAAATGCGCAACCTCAATGGGGACAAAACCTACGATACCGTGGCAAAATCGCTTGCCGAGGCGCTCCGGTGGCATCTGGACCGGCAGGATGATGCGTTGAAAAACGTGCCGGTTTTTCCCTATCCCAACGCCTCGCCGGTTTGTCCAACCTTTCCTCGAACCCAAACCCACTAAACCATGCCTCCACGCCCGCTTCGCTTCCGTCAAGTTCACCTCGACTTCCACACCTCGCCGTCAATTCCCGAGATCGGTTCGCGATTCGACAAAAAGCAATGGCAGGAGACGCTCCGCAAGGGGCATGTCAATTCGATCACCTTGTTTTCGAAATGCCATCATGGCTGGAGCTATCATCCGACGAGCGTTGGAAAACAGCACCCCCATCTCCATTTCGATCTGCTTCGCGCCCAATACGAGGCCACCAAGGAAATCGGGGTGAACGCGCCGATCTACCTCTCAGCAGGTCTCGACAACCTGGCTTCCGATCAGCATCCCGAATGGCGCGAGGTCGGACCCGATGGCACATATGTCGGGTGGGCAAAGAGCCCGCTTGAGGCGGGATTCCACCAAATGGATTTCCATTCCCCGTATCTCGATTACCTGTGCGGGCAAATCACCGAGGTGGTGCGACTGTTCCCCGAATGCGATGGCATCTTTCTGGATATAATTTCCCAGGGCCAGTCCTGCACCAAATGGAGCCTGCAAGCCATGGAAGAACAGGGGCTGGATCCCTCCTCCGAACAGGATCGCATCCGGTGTTCGCTGCTTGCCATCGAAAAATATTACGAGCACACCACCGCCGCGTGCCGGACCGGGAATCCCAACATGCCTGTCTTCCACAACGGCGGGCATGTCTCGCCCCTCAAACGAAAGAACTATCCAAAGTTCTTCAGCCATCTCGAATTGGAGTCCCTTCCCACTGGCGGCTGGGGATACGATCATTTTCCGGCCGGCGCCAAATATGCGATCGAAAGCGGGTTCGATTTCCTTGGGATGACAGGGAAATTCCACACAAACTGGGGGGAGTTCGGGGGCTACAAACATCCCAATGCCTTGCGCTATGAATGTGCCGCCATGCTCGCCTTCGGTTCCAAGTGCAGTGTCGGGGACCAGCTCCACCCATCCGGGAAACTTGACGAATCGACTTACGAGTTGATCGGCTCCGCTTACCGCGAGGTCGAAGCAAAGGAGCCATGGTGCGATCATGTCCGAAATATCGCCGACATCGGCCTCCTCACAGTCGAAGCGGTCTCGGCTACCGACGTCCGTGAGCATCTTGCCGACACAGGCGCCCACCGGATCCTGCTCGAAGGCCATTTCCTTTACTCGGTCGTCGTTCCGGAAGCGGATTTCAGCCGCTACCGGATGCTCGTCCTCCCCGACGAGGTCCCGGTCAACGAGGAACTGAAAAAGAAGCTGGAAGCCTATCTGGCACAAGGCGGCAGGCTTTTCCTCAGCGGGGCCAGCGGGCTCGACGGCAACGGCTTCTGCTTTGACATCGGGGCGGAGGATCACGGCTTGAGCGATTTCAAACCGGATTTTGTTTTGCCGGCTCCAGAACTCCAGCCGGCATTCGTGGACAGCCCGTTTGTCATGCATCTGCCTTCCCGCCGCCTGCGCGTTACCACCGGGCAATCGCTGGGAGACATCCACGATCCCTACTTCAATCGCAGTTACGAGCACTTCTGCAGTCACCAGCACTCCCCTGCCCGGCCCGAACCCTCCGGGTTCGATTGCGGCGTTCGAAACGGGAACATTCTGTATCTTGCCCACCCCGTATTCACTCTCTACCGGGCCTCCGGTGCGGTCGCACTGCGGCACTATGTCAGTGCGGCTCTGCGCTCCCTGCTCGGATCCGACAGAACGCTCGAGACGGACATGCCCTCCTCGAGTCGCGTCAGTCTGATGCACCAACCTTCAGAGAACCGCCACATCCTGCATCTCCTGTATGCAAACACTCTCTCGCGGGGAGGCGACCTCGATCTCGCGCCAGGCACCGTGGGTTCAAATACCAAACCGATTCAAATCATCGAAGAGCTGCAGCCGCTCACGGATATCCATATCGCCCTGTCCCTGTCGCCGGCGGTTCGCAAAATCACACTCGAGCCGGAAGGCCGGGAGATTCCATTTGAGGTCCGCGATGGAACGATCCGGCTGCGGATCGATCGCTTTACGTGTCACCAGATGGTGGTCTTGCAGCACTGATTTTCATCATGAGCCGTCGTCTTCCCAATATCGTTTATCTCAATTCCCATGACACAGGCCGCTGGCTCGGTTGTTACGATGCGCCGGTTAAAACTCCCGCCATCGACCGGCTGGCTGCGGAGGGAGTCCTGTTCGAACGGGTGTTCTGCACGGCTCCAACGTGCTCGCCCAGCCGGAGCTCCCTGCTGACCGGCCAGGCCCCGCACAGTGTCGGCGTTTTCGGAAATGTCGGCCGGGGGTTCCAGATCAGTGCCCCGGAGCACCACCTGGCAAACCACCTCCGTGGCCATGGCTATCACACCGCCCACATCGGGGTTTTCAGCGTTGCCCCCACCGGTGCGCTGGGATACGAGGAAATTCTCGACTCATCCGACGATGTGGACGAAGCGGAGCGATTCCTGCTCGACCCGCAACGTCAGCAGAAACCCTTTTTCCTGGATGTCGGTTTTGTGGAGACCCATCGGGGGCCAGGCCGGGACAAGACATCCTTTTTCCCGGAGAATCAAGCGAGGGATCTCACCCCCTGCCCATGGAAATCCCCTCCCTATCCATTGCCGGACACCGAGGAGGTCCGCAAAGATCTCGCCGACTTCGCCCACTCCGTGTCTTCCTTGGACCGCCGCGTTGAGAGTGTTCTCGCCGCACTTCAAACAAGCGGATTGGCCGGCAATACGCTCGTGATCTACACGGTGGATCACGGGCCTCCGTTCCCGGAAATGAAGGGAACCCTCAGCGACAGGGGGATCGGTGTGGCCATGGTATTCCGCGGACCTGAAGGATCCCCGTTCACCGGAGGATGTCGAAACAGTGATCTCATCAGCCAAATCGATATCTATCCCACGTTATGCGAGTGGCTGGAGATCGACTCGCCACCGTGGCTTCAGGGATGTTCCTTTCTTCCATGTGTCCGCACGGAAAATCCGATCTCCGGACAAAGGGCCGTTTTTGCGGAACAGACATTCCATGCCGCCTACGAGCCCCTGCGGGCCATTCGAACCGCGGATTGGAAACTCATCCAGGCGTTTCACGACTATCCCTGGAAAATTGCAGCGAATGTGGATGACGGCCCGAGCAAAGCGTCGATGTTGGACACCGGCTGGTCGAGGGTCGCCCAACAAGCCGAAAGACTATATTATCTACGGGAAGACCCGTTGGAAACAAACAACCTTGCGAACGACCCACGGTGCGGCACCATCCTTGCAGCTCTGCGGGAACGTCTTGCCGAATGGATGAGGAAAACCGAAGACCCGTTGCTTAATGGGCCGATCCCCCTCCCCCCCGGCATTCGCCCCGTTTCTCCATCGGCCCTCTCTCCATGGGAAGGCCGGTGACAGAGGCTGGGGCGGATCCTATCCCTCATCGACATTCCTTCCGGTTGTCGATGCCATCCGAGTGGACCCCCACAAAAAAATGTTGTCATGATTAAAGCTTTAACTATCCTGCCAAATCGTATGCAACACTTCTTCTCACCCACCAGGATGCGCAGTGTTCGGTTCCTTCTCCCCTCGCTTTTCGCCGCCGGAAGTCTTTTTGCCTCAGCAGCCTTGGACCAGGCAACGTCCGCCCTCCCTCCTGATGAAGCCAGCCAGCAACTGGCGGATTGCGGGTATTTCTTGGAAGCCATGAAATTGTGGGATCCCTCATTTGTTCCCGTGGAACTCGAAAAAAAGCTCGAGGCGGCAAAAAATGGCGCCGCCGTGCCGACTGCGGCAGAACTCCGGGGGGAGGTCATAGCCGTTTGGCAAACAAACCGGGAGAAAATCAATACGGCCGCCAAGCGCACAAACCAGAACGCCTCCTTCCGCGTGGGTCTGGCCCGGGACTCCGACCCATCGCCCTTTCTGGATGAATGGGCGCTTTTCCGCCTGAACGCATTTCGCATCGCTGCAACAAGCCAGGCATGGATGGGCAAGGGGACGATCGATGAACTCTTCGAGCGTTCGGCGAAAGCACTCGAGAAGGCTGCGGAAATCGGGGCGCTGGGCGTGATCCAGACAGGGGGTGACGGCAAACAACGCGAACGGCACTCCGCTGACTTCACGTTCAACGATCGCATGATCCCCGGCAAGCGGTCGGGGTTTTTCGGATCCTCCTTCAACTCAGCCCCATTTCGCAGGGACATCTTTCCGGCCTTCGACCGTTTCGCTGCGACGTTGTCGAAATATCCGGCCGCGGGATTCATCAAACTCGGAAACGAGCCCTTTTGGACGATCACGCCGGCACCGGCCGTGGACTTCGGCCAAGCGACAATCGGGTGCTCGCCGGAAACATTTCAACAACAGGCGAAGAAATGCTACGCGAATTTCGGGGATTGGAAAAAAGCGCTTCTGGAAGCCGAACAAGCCGCGATCGAGCGCAGTCAAAAGGACAAATCGTGGCGTTCGCGCTACTTTCCCGTGGCGCAGTTCTTCCCGTGGGCGGACTTCGGGGACATGCGCATCCCGCAGGACGACATCGCGGGACTGACGTTCGTGGATTACCTGAAAGGCCGCTACTCTTCCCTTGAAGAACTCAACCGGGTTTGGTTCGGAGAGGACCGGGGACGATGGTTTCGCGGGTGGGACGCGGTCTTTCCCCCGCTTCCGGTTATCGCTCCGCCAAAACGCGTGCGGGTTCCTGTGACCGCTGCCCAGGCCGATATCCCGGAAACCGCGGTCACGAAAGCCGGAGCCCCATCGGCCCGGGCGCCGGAGGGCATGGAGGCCGCGTGGGCGGACTGGCTGAGTTTCCAGCCGTTCGCGATCAACAACTACCACGTCGAGGCCCGAGCCAGCATCTTGAAAAACACCGATTCCAAGCTGCCGGTCACCACGAACTGCATCTGCGGACACTACCTCAATAACTTCAACAATATCGGTGCCATCAGCGGATTGAATCCATGGGACACGCCGAAGGGTCTCGATACGCTCGCCATCGATTTTTACACTATCCGCTACTTGCAGGGCTACATGCGCTCGCTCGCGTGCGCTGCGGATGGCCGACCGGTCCAGATTTACGAGGCGGGAGGAGCCAGTGGCCCCCACCACACAGGGGAAGGAGCAGATCCCAACGGGGCGGCCTATATGACCCTCTACTCTTTCGCCCATGGAGCGGACATGCTCCTCTATTGGAGAAGAGACGGGAAGCTGGACCCGGTCATGGAGATTGAAATCGCACGCGCCATGAAAGCAATCTGCGAACCTGATCTCCAGAATAACAGCGTGCCCGTGACGGACGGCACGGCGATGGTTTATTCCCAGGACAGCCTCTATCTGGCCCAGGCTTTGGACGGGACACCGGAACGAATGATATGGCCGTTCCAAGTCGGCCTCAGGCTCGCACAGAGGCTGCATTATTTGTTCGACTTCTATTCCGACCGCCAAGTGGCGGAAGCCGGAATCCCCGCGCACGTGAACGTGCTCGTTGTCCCCGGGGCTTTCGCCGTGTCGGACAAATTCGCGGATCGCGTCGAACAGTTTTTGGCCGGAGGAGGAAAGCTCGTTGCCGGGGCCGATTTTGCCTCCCGCAACGAACACGGCAAGCCGCGGAACAAACCTTCGTGGCTAACGGGAAAAAACGTGCTCTTGGTCCCCGAAACGGACTGGCTCGTCTGGGATGACAGGAATGTGCGCAACCAAGACTTTCTCCCATGCAAGGGCCCGCTCCCGGAGTGGGCGCAAAAAATGGACCGCTTCATCCAAACATCCGCTCCGCGCACCGTGGAATACCGCTCCGCTGACGGAACCCCTTCGGAACCCAGTCTCGCCGCCGCAAGAAAGTCGCCATCCTCACTCTATGTTTTCCTCAATCCAGGTGCGCAAAATGTGTCGCTGGAGGTCACCGGAAAATTTGGACATGCTCGCGACCTCTACCGCGCGAAAGATATTTCCGTGAGCCAATCCGAGACATCCACGATCGCGTCGGCAGTTTCCGGGCCCGCCGTGATTCGCTTCACCAACTCCTCGCCGTGATTCGGTCGCCCATCAGACTTCGTCACATGATTTACTAACCCAAGCATATGCCAGACCGTTTCCTCGCATTCTCACACTCCTGGCTCGTGCGAGTGTCAAAAACCTCCGGCTAAGCCGGAGGCTTGAGAGAGCGTGAACCGCTCTAAGCGGTTGTTTGTTACTGGGAGGCGCTCAAAGCGCCGCTGGGTTCATTTGTTCGAGCCGCTGATCTTCCTTCTCCTGCTCCTGTATGTAACGGCGCACAGCGGCTTCGCTTTTTTCCACCGTTGACACCCAGTATCACCTTGCCCAAATATGCTGCCCGACGAAGTTTCTTCTTCGTCCTGCATACACTCGTGCGATGTGGATCGCGCTTTTCCCTTTCATATATTCCATGACCTGTGCCACCGAATACTTCGGCGGCCCTGAGATCAGCATGTGCACATGATCTACCATCAAGTGCCCCTCCTCAATCTCGCATTCTTTTTGCTCGGCAAGCTCTCGGAACACTTTCCCAAGTTCCTGCCTCAAATGCCAATACAGTGTCTTCCTCCGACATTTCGGTATGAACACCACGCGATCTTTGCACTCCCAGGTTGTGTGCCTCAGCGTTTCGTATACCTTCACTTCTGTCTCCTTTCGTAAACTTTGAGCGGTTCACGTTTGCGAGACTCACCGGGACTCCCGGAGCTGTCAAACTCTGGGGGTCCTCCGGCTGAGCCGGAGGGTTTCCTCTTGGACTAAATCGAGCGTTCGATTACCGGACAACCTTCCAGCAGGCTTGAACGAACTTGTCCGCGATGCCTGCGGGCTGAAGTTGGCCGTAAAAACCCCGCCGAAGATCGCAGGTCGCAACCGACCATGATCCCTCGCGCCCGCACCGAAAGAAGATCAGTCTGGAGAGGCTTGGAAAGCTGCGCAAACCCCACGAATACGGCCAGGGAGTGCTCCTCAACACGAAAAAACTGCTCCCGTGTCGTCATGTTCATCCGATTGTGGCCTCTGGCCAAATCGGGTGTGAACAATGCGGGTTAGCTAGCAAATTTATCTGGATTTTGACCTTGTCGTTACAGCTATAAATCGGCCTATGAAGAATTGAAAAAATCATGCTTGCAATTCGTTTAAAATTTTCGCTTAATGCTTTAACCTGTCAGCGTCCGCTCCTCCATAGGTGCGTTCATTGACTCAAAACCCACCCCCACCCTGATGCAATTACTAAAATTCCCTAAACAATGGATCGTAAGCAGTCTCGTAAGTTTCGCATGTGCCGCTTCCGGAGCGCCGATTCTTTACGAAGGATTCGAGTATGGCCTCGTCGACACCGCGACGATGGAAGGAGTTGAAACGAATGCGATCGGATTGCGCGGTGCCTACACTGTCACTAACACAGGCACCGCCGCTGCCGCTTACACCGCTGATGGGCTGACGTTCAGCCAGAACTTTTTCGCGACCAAAGGCGGTGCGGTGAAGCTTTCCGCCATGAATCCTGGTGCCACACTGGCCGAAACGATCGTCACCGCCCCCCTCGCTACAGGCAATCAAACCGGAACACTCTGGAGCAGTTTTCTCGTGAAAGGCGCTTCTTTTGCAACTGGGACAAGCGCCACCTCATCGTCGAGCACCGCCGGCTATAAGATGCTCAGCGACACAAATTACGGCGAGGGAAGACCCGGTATCGGCATTACAAACGGCTACAGCCAAGCTCCCAGAGAAGTTTCTTTGAGCCCCAACACCACCTACCTGTTCCTTTCACGTTTCACCCATGTGGGCGAGGATTTGAGTTCGATAAATAAGGCTGAATGCACCCTGTGGGTCTTTACCGAGGAGGCCTACAATTCCTGGTATGCGGTGGGCGCGAAAGAAAGCGATCTGGATGCCTATGCAATGTTACTAGTCAACCACCGTCGAAGCAGTGGCAATTACAGATTCAACAACAATTACTATATGGGTTTCGCTGCCAATAGCGGAAACCTTCCGGGCAGCCAAGTGCTCGTTTACGACGAGCAACGATGGGGAGCGAAATTGACGGATGTTGTTCCTTCCCATGTCGCCCTGGCCGTCCTTTGGCAAGCGAGGGTCCCGGAGGTGGACGAGGAGATACTCCGTGATCTCGGCGCCAACCAAGTATGGTATTCGCCCGTACCAAATAGTCTTTCGGAAGAACAAAATAGCCGGCGCCCGGCGATCATCGCGCAATTGCAGGCCGATGGCTTTCCAGTGCAGATAGGAAGTGGACCCGACATGAAGGACAGCGAACATGCGGCAAAAATCGCGGAAAATCCGAGCTTGCGGATCGAGCGTTTTGAAATCACCCCCCCGCTGGAAGAAGATACGACCGGCACTCTCGACATAGATTTAAATGCGTGGGCAGCGGGACAGCAGGCACTTGCTGTCGTCCGAAAAGAACCTATTCCGAGCTTCAGTTTTCCCACTGAGTCGGAGCAACATTGGCGGGTAATTGATATGACGACAGGGGAGACCCTCCCCGCGGCCAGCTGGACATATACCAACGGTGTCATTCAAGTGCAAAGCGTAGTGGGGCATTCCTATTCGGCTCTTTTCATGCCCGGTTCCAATCTGGCCAAAGCCGACGTGGCCGAGCCCTCTCTCCGACAGAGCGTTCTTACTCCAGTTCAGAACGCGATGACCTTGGGAGCGGACCGTTTTCGCCCCATCAGCCTAGCCTATAGCTCGCATAATGGAGCAATTCCCGTTGATGATTACTACAGCTATACACTGAGCACCAGCCTCAACAATATCAACCTGTTCGAAAGCACCACTGGCACCAGCTTTGACTCCCTGTGGTTCTCTCCGGCAGGCATCCGGTATACAACCGACGACCCTCCCTCCGACGGCTACCTGAGCTGGATGGAATTCACCATGGATAGAGTGGAAGCTCTGGCTGCAGACTATGTTGCCATGGTTCATCAGGCCGGCCCAAACAAACGGGCGCGATTCTTCTGGGGCGACGGATGGGTCGGAATCGAACCTTACCTTGGCTCATTGGAAAAAGCTGGCTATGATGAAATAACGAATCCATCGAATCTTTCCATCGACGTCCGGCGTGTCGTGGATATCCCAAGTTCAATCAAAAAAATCGTCCGGATATGGAACAACCAACCTGAGAACACAACGGGTGTCTTCACGAAAACCTGGAAAAAGTTGAAACGAGCCGCCCTTTTCAGAATGCCCGATGGCATCGAATTAGCCGACAACGGTTTGGGAACTACCATAATGGGTGACTCAACTACCCGCGCCGACATTCGCGAAACCTTGACTGACGTACGCCAGTTGCACGCCCTGATCGGCGGGAAGCATTCCTACGACGAGCTTCTGAACATCTACATCATCAACGCCTGGGGCACCATCCGTTCCTGGTCGCAGACCCCCGCTAGCACCTATCCCTCCCAGCAAACCCTCGGGGCATTGACCGACCTCCCCGTGAATGTCCGTTTCCTCTCCCTGGCGGAGGTCTCTCAAGGGGGAATTCCGGCGGATGCGGACGTAGTAATGAACGTCGGCGAGCCGGGAAGCGCTTGGAGTGGCGGTTCGCACTGGTCGAGCGTCATCGCAGATCATATTCGCACCTTTGTCCGCAACGGCGGCGCATTCGTCGGCGTGGACGCTCCCGCCGTCAAAGATGGAGTCTGCCTGCTAGCGGACGTTCTCGGCCTTAAGGATTACACTGCTACAGAATCAGCCAGGCAGGGCTTGTTCACCGATAAAGACGTTGTCCGAAAGTTCTCCACATACTCCGGTTCCATCAACAACATGCTCCCATTGCCCTGGCAATCGGAATGGCTCCAAGACCTCAGTGAAACGGCAAATGGCATTAGCTCGTCCGTCCGTGCCTCCGTATTTTTGAATACGGGTGGACAGTCGGGTGCTCTATGGAGCAGTTTCTTAGTAAACTTCCAGTCATACGCTCCCTCAACCACTGCAAATTCGGTTTCGAAAGCAGGTGGGCTCAAAACATTTCCGGATACAAATTACGGCAACGGACGTCCCGGCATTGGAATCGTCAATGGCATCAAGCAGGCATCGAAGACCCAACTGCTCGTTGAAGGCAAAACGTACCTGTTGGTGTCCCGCTTTACTAATGTCGGCTCGTTTCCGAGCGTCGCCACGATGTGGTGTTTTGATCAGGACCATTATGAGAACTGGGTCGCCGGGAACTCTGACGAAGCCGCACTGGATTCAGCGGCGAACTTCAAGATTGAATACACCATGACGAACCAGACATGCGCATTCGATAACACCCAGAAGCAAGCATTCGAACTCGCGAGCGGTTCGGATACTGGCACGCAGGTGGTTATCTTTGACGAGCAACGCTGGGGCACGAACATGGCGGCAGTGCTCCCCACCAGTAACAGTGTCACCTCACCTCCCGTCCTGCACGAAGGCTTCAACTATATGCTCTCCGACGGAGACAGCATGGCCGAAATCGCGGCCACGGCTACCGGATTGCAGGGAACCTACACCGTGGAAGTCACGGGCACTGCGGACGCGACCTATACGTCAAACGGGCTGAGTTTCGGTTCCCTCTTTTTCTCTCCCGAGGGTGGCGCATTGAAACTCTCGGCAAAAACGACTGCCTTCGCGAAGGTCAATCAGCATGTCAGCTTCACTTTGGATGGAGCCACTTTGGTCGGTGGGAGCGGTGACGGGCAGCATCCGATTGCAACGGTCAATTCATATGGTAGCGGGAAAGCCGCCTACGTGACAGGATACGCCGTGAATAATCCTCTGTTCGACGAATTCTTGAAGCGGCTGGTTTATCACGTATCGGGACGCGAGGATGTCTTCACCGTACTCGACTGTCCCACCCCAGGAGGTTATGTTTATTTCTATCCCACGGAGAACCTCCTGATTCTCTACAACCAAAATGCTGAAGACGGCATGCTCCTTGTTCGTTCCACACTGGTGGATAAAGGCAGCGACGCCCTGCAGTTGAGGCCACTATTGGGTGCGTATGGTTCAATTCTACTCCAGCCGGGCGAGCTCGCGCAAGGCATAACATTTGACGTCCCGCCTGGTGAGGCAGCGATATTTCACGTTACAGCGATCGCACCCTGATTTTCATATAGCGTCGGGAGATTTCTCCGGAAACTTTCGATCTTCTCTGTCCGAAAGTATTCGCTTATTACTGCGCACCGGGATAGCACCCCTCTCCCAAACATGAATTTTCCCTTGGCCAGTCATGACCTGCGAACGGCATACAAAATTGCGGATGATTTGATCGCCTGTGCGAGCGAGGATGAAATCTGCCGGAAGGCGGTCGAAAAACTGAGGTCTCATCTTGGGATTGAGCGATGTGCCATCTTTCTCGGTCACGGCGAGGAAATGAGGGGCACGTATGGCACCGATCGTAAAGGCAATACAACCTGCGAACATGAATATCGCTTCGTTCCCACAGCCGACAATTGGTATCCTAGGATTGAAGCGCTGCGGACGGAGGGCATTCGTTGGGAAATCGAAGATGGCCCCCTATCTGAGTGGAATGGGAAGGAGAGTGTCGAGATCGGGCACGGTTGGGTGGCGTTTACGCCTCTCTTTTCCAAAGCCAGCAGCAAGGTGCTCGGGATCTTTGTGAATGACACGGCTATTACCAACACCCCCGTGGATCCTCAGAAACAGGATCTTCTCACAGTATTCTGTGCGCTCTTGGCCGGCCTCATCGAACAATGCAGGAGCGATGACAAACTTCGAACTGCCAATCACGAGAAAGCCATGGTGTTGGCAACCATCAGCCACGAGTTTCGAAATTCCCTGACTCCAATCATCGGGTTCACAGAAATGATGTTTGCACATGAGCGTCTGACACCGGAGGAACGCGAATGGGTCACCATCATCAAACAGAAGAGCGAGGATTTGGTGAGCCTGGCAGATGATATCCTGAATTTGGCGAAAAATGGAGATGCCGGGCCTGCGATTGGGTCTGAAGCTGTGAATACTTGAAACAGGCTACGGGTCTTGAGGCCGGTATCAGTTCCGAGCGAGTAAGCTCAAAACCTGCGTCCCTTGGAATATTGAAGATTTTATGCCAACCTAGCCATGTTTGACCCAGCTAGATGCACTGTTCTTGTTGCTAGGTATGACCAAGAGATCCCAGACCACTATGGGTCTGGTGTATTGTTCACAGTAGACGGGCGGCACTTCGCCGTCACCTGCATGCACGTGCTGGAGATAG